>NZ_CP009928.1:3917877-4275754 GCF_001021975.1 Chryseobacterium gallinarum
TATGATCTGGAAAAGCGAGCTGGATGAGCATAATCAGCTTATAGTAGAAAAAACGGCATATGAATTCAAACAATTACATTTATCCGATGACCAGCTGGAAACGAGCCTGAAACTTTGGAATCATATCCAGCCTGAAACCAATATTGAAAAAATTTCTGCGGACCGGATCAGGAAAGACAGTGTCTATACGAGTGAAAAGCAACTTCCTTTTATCTCTGATAAGAAAAAGGAACGTTACCGGTGCCTTAAGAAAGTTGTTTATATTCAGGATAAACCTTATCTTTTTACCATACAGACCAATATTGAAGAATCTCATGAGACTATGGGCATTATTGCCATGATCACCATTCTTTTCTTTATCATCATTGTTGTAGGCTTACTATATTTGAACAGGAGGCTGTCATCATCAGTCTGGAAACCATTCCGGGAAACCCTGGACCGTCTGAAAACATTTAATCTCAACAGCCAGAAAACAATCTCATTTCCGGCTTCAGACACTGCTGAATTTGAAGAGCTTAACGAATCTCTTTATAAATTGATAGAACGTAATATTTCTGTTTATAAAACCCAAAAAGAATTTACAGAAAATGCTTCCCATGAACTTCAGACCCCGCTTGCCATTATCAAGAATAAGCTGGATATCCTGATGCAGGACCAGGATCTTACCGAAAGGCAATACAGGATCGCTGAAGATATGAATAAAGCCCTCACAAGAAGTTCCCGGATTAATAAAAACCTTTTATTGCTGGCTAAAATAGACAATAATCAGTTTGACAATTCGGAAATTATTTCATTTGATAATCTGCTTTGCCAAAGCATAGAAATTCTTCAGGAACATTTTGAACAGAAAAATATTATTATACAGAAACAGATTGCATCTGATATCCGGGTCAGCGGTAACAGTATTTTAACTGAAATAATGATCAGTAACCTGATCATTAATGCAATCCGGCATACTTCTCCGGGAGGAACAATTTCTATACAGCTGACAGATTCTGTCTTTGAAGTTTCTAATTCAGGAACAGAGAAACTCAATACCGGATTATTATTTAAAAGATTTTCCAAATTATCGGCAGATAATAACGGGAGTGGTCTTGGATTATCTATTATCCAGGAGATTTGCAGGTTCCATCATTGGACTGCCGGTTATATGTTTGAGAACAATAACCATGTATTTTCAATAAGGTTAAAATTATCTTAAAAAAGCACCGGAAATCTGGAAATTCAAAATTTCTTCTAAATCAGATTACACCTTTGAATTGAAAAATCTAAGGATGTGTAACTTTATTTAGAACATGATAACTAATATTTTTCTCTTATTTTCAGGAGTCCTTCGGGCAATGGGCACTTTTACCGGTTCTGCCGCCCGGATCGTTGTTTCTGAAAAACACATCCACCGGAAGAACTTTTGTGGTTTGCTTTGCCCTTTACTACGGCTAATCTTCCAGGGTTTTATACTTATCACTGAAGTTCAATAATACAGTCAAAGATGAAAAAACACAGTCAAAAAATGCTGATTTATTTAATTATTTTGATATCAGCTTTCAGTAAGATCAGTGCAAAGGGAAATGATACGGTTGCAGTTAAAAATCCGAAACAGGACAGTATCATGGCTACCACTATTCAAAAGAGCACCCTGAATTATAAAAGTCTGATTATTCCGGCGGCTTTTATCGGATATGGAGTAGCAGGGTTATCTGTAAGAGGATTGAAGGAACTTAATAGAGATACAAAAATTGAAATTGATGAACATCAGCCGACCCGCGTCAAATTTGATGACTATACCCAGTATGCTCCGGGACTAATTGTGTATGGGCTCAATCTTGCAGGAGTAAAGGGGAAACATAATTTAAGGGACCGGACTATCATTTATGCTTCTTCACAGTTAATAGCAGCGGCTTTTACACTTCCTCTGAAGTATATGGTTAAGGAGGAGAGGCCTGACCGTTCCAATACGATGTCTTTTCCTTCCGGTCATGCTGCTACAGCGTTTTCAAATGCCCAGTTCATGTTCAGGGAATATAAGGATACCAATATATGGCTAAGCCTTTCCGGTTATCCTTTTGCGATCTTTACAGGAGTATACCGGATGCTGAATGACAAACACTGGCTCGGGGATGTAGTTGCCGGCACCGGTTTTGGGATCCTGTCTACAGAACTGGCCTACTGGCTCTTTCCAAGGATCAACAACCTGCTGACCGGAAAGAAAAATAAAAACCAATCTTCTGCAATGATAATGCCATTCTATCAGAATAAAGCTGTAGGGATAGGAGTGATAAAGAACTTTTAGAGTACAGGTATAGAACAGAATATATTGCTAAACTACTTTTGCTTTTCGGACAACCTTTGTCAGCAAAGCAGGAAAGAATCTTTTCAGATAAACCCCTATTACTTCTTTACCACCAATGGCTTTCTGATTCTTTTGTTGCTCAATTGCTTTCAGCATCTTCCCTGCAAAAATATCCACAGGCATTCCTTTTTTTGTGGCATCATCCATTGTTCCCTGCTGTGAACCGTTGCCAGTAACAGCATGAATAGAAATATCAGTTTGTATAAAGCCGGGACAAATAATGGTCACTCTGATTTTATCATTGTAAAGCTCTGCACGCAGGGCATCAAAGAACCCGTGCAGAGCATGTTTAGCAGCGGCGTAACCGCTTCGCATAGGGGCGCCAAATATTCCCATAAGACTGGAAACTACAGCAATCTGACCGCCTCCATTTTGAATCATATAGGGGAGGATAGCTTTGGTAAGTGCCACTGTGCCGATAAAATCTACATCCATCAAACGCTTATCAACTTCTATATCGGTCTCTATGGCTAACGAGCGCTGGGACAGCCCTGCATTATTGATAAGGAGGTCAATCTTTCCGAATTTTTCAATGGCCAGGGCTGCAATACCGGGCATTTCTTTGTAGTTCATCAGGTTTAAAGGGATTATTGCATACCGATCAGTTTTTAACCCTGATTTTTCAGCAACATGATATAATTGATCTGCATTTCTTGATGAAAGGATAATTTTTGCGTTGCTTTTCAGTGCCAGCTCTCTCACTAAAGCTTCTCCGATGCCCGATGAGGCTCCTGTGATCCATATCGTTTTATTGTTAAAATAGGTGTTCATTCTGATAAATTTTATAATCCTGCGATATATTTTCCTGCCACCATTCCCGAAAAAATACAACCTCCGAGGAAAGTTCCTTCCAATGCCCTGTAGCCATGCATTCCGCCACCTCCAAAACCAGCCGCTTCTCCTGCAGCATACAATCCTTCGATGACACTTTCATCTTCTCTTAAGACCTGCGCATTCAGATTGGTTTTTATCCCTCCCAGGGTTTTACGTGTTAATATATTGAGACGTACGGCGATCAAAGGTCCGTTTTCAGGAGACAATATTTTATGTAGAGGAGCAACGCGGCCCAGTTTATCTCCCCAATAATTCCGGGTATTGCGGATGTAATTCACTTGGGTATCTTTTGAGAATGTGTTATCTAATTCCCGGTCTCTGGCTTCAATCTGAGCTTTTATCTTTTCATAATCCAGCAGCCGGTTCCCGGATAAAAGGGTCATTTTTTCTACCAGATCTTTAAGGTTATCCGATATGACAAAGTCTTTCCCGTGTTCTTTAAAAGCTTCTACGGGTTCCGGGGCTTTTTTACCAAAAATCCTTTTCATGAAAAGGGTGTAATCCCTATTGGTGATATCAGGATTCTGCTCGGATCCTGAAAGGGCAAACTCTTTTTTAATGATTTTTTGAGTCAGGATAAACCAGGAGTAAGAAAATCCTGTTTCCTGTATATATTTCAGAGTTCCTAAAGTATCAAATCCCGGTAGAAACGGTGCTGGCAAGCGGTTCCCTTTAGCGTCAAACCATAGGGAAGAAGGCCCTGGCAATATCCGGATTCCATGGCTGGGCCAGATAGGGTCCCAATTTTGTAAACCTTCCGTATAATGCCACATCCTGTCAGGATTGATAATGTGAGCACCGGAATTTTCCGCAATGCCAATCATTTTTCCGTCTACATACGCCGGAACGCCGCACAGCATATTTTCCGGTGCTTTTCCCAGCCTTTCGGGCCAGTTTTTCCGGACCAGTTCATGATTGGCTCCAATTCCTCCTGAGGCAATGATAACATGAGGAGCCGTATATTCAAAATGTGAAACGACATTTCTGCTGGTGGGTTCTCCTCTTTTTTTTAAATCAGCTTCAAGAATATCCCCTTTTACTCCTTTTATTTTCCCATGCTCTATATTCAGTCCGGTAACTCTATGCCTGAATTTCATCTGTAGGAGTCCCTTTTCTTTAGCCTGATATGCTTTTTCCACAAAAGGTTTTACTACTCCGGTTCCTGTACCCCAGCTCACATGAAACCTGGGCACCGAATTTCCATGACCATAGGCAGAACCGTCCCCCCGTTCCGCCCATCCTACCATAAACATGAGTTTAATTCCCAATTTTGAAATATACTGGTATTTTTCACCGGCAGCAAACTTCAGATAAGCTTCAGCCCATTTACGGGGCCAGTAATCTTCTTTACGGTCAAATCCTGCCGTACCTTTCCAATCCTGTAAAGCCAGATCATAGGAATCTTTGATACCCATTCTTCTCTGTTGCGGCGAATTGATCAAAAAAAGTCCTCCAAAAGACCAGAATGCCTGTCCTCCGATATTTTCTTCCGTTTCCTGATCGAGCAGCAAAACTTTTTTTCCTGCATTGGT
The DNA here is from genome assembly GCF_001021975.1 of Chryseobacterium gallinarum. Taxonomy (NCBI): domain Bacteria; kingdom Pseudomonadati; phylum Bacteroidota; class Flavobacteriia; order Flavobacteriales; family Weeksellaceae; genus Chryseobacterium; species Chryseobacterium gallinarum. The sequence goes on from NZ_CP009928.1 coordinate 3,922,594, forward strand.
TATTTCCATAGCAGCAGTAAGCCCTGCGAGCCCGGTTCCTATGATAATGGCATCCGGTTGGAATTGATCTTCCATGGTATTGATATTTTATTCTGGGGTTATTTAGTATAAAATTAGCAATTTTAGACTATAATTAAAATTAATAACAAGGTTTAAAAGTGTTTGCGGTATAACAATCTTCTCACGGCAATACCAGCATTAAATTTAGCCTGTTCCGGTTATCACTTTTTATAAACTTCCGAAAAGTACACCATACATAACTCCCTTGTTTCTATAACTTTGCTATACACCAAAATACAAAATCATGAATAAATACCAGAACATTTTCGATACCCAAAGAGAGTTTTTCTTTACAGACGATACAAAAACCTATGAGTGGCGTATGGAACAGCTGAACCGGATGGAGAAATTTCTCACAGAAAACCAGGAATCTTTTTGCAGGGCTCTTGCGGAGGATTTTGGCAAACCTCCTTTTGAGCAGTTATTTGAAATTACAGTTCCATTAGGAGTAATAAAATACTATAAAGAAAATCTCCGGGAGCTTATGGCTCCCCAGCCGGTTGAAATTCCAAAAGGACTTGAAGATACCGGGAATAGCGGAATGATCTATAAGGAGCCTTATGGGGTAACTTTGGTAATAGGACCCTTCAATGCTCCTGTATTACTTTTGCTGGATCCGGCTATTGCAGCACTTGCTGCTGGCAATACGGTAATTTTAAAGCCCGCCAATACAACACCAAAAGTAGCTCAATTGTTTCAGGAGCTTATCCCGAAGTATTTCGAGCCCGATGCAGTAGCAACAGTTACCGGCGGAAGAAATGAAATTACGGAACTGCTCCAGTTACCTTTTGACTTTATTTTCTTTACCGGAAGTTCTGATGTGGGAAAAGTGGTTATGCGTGCTGCTGCTGAAAATCTTACTCCGGTTATTCTGGAACTGGGCGGCCAGAATCCTACTGTAGTTGATGAAACTGCAAATATTGATATTGCCGTGGACAGGATTGCCTGGGGACATAATGCTATTTCCGGGCAATGGTGTATTGCTCCCGGATATGTTTATGTACATGAAAGTATTGCTGATGAATTTATTGAAAAACTGAAGGCCTCTATTCGTAAAATGTACGGAGAAGATCCTCAGCAAAGTCCGGATCTTGCCCGAATGATCAGTGAGCGTGATACAGAGCGAGTTGCCTCCTATATTGTTTCTGAAAAAGTAGTAATCGGCGGACGTTATGATGTGGACAACAGATACGTGGAACCTACTGTCCTTTTTCCCAGCACGTGGGAAGATCCTGCATTGCAGCAGGAAATTTTCGGACCTGTATTACCTGTACTGGTTTATTCTGATTTAAAAGAGATTACCAATATTATCAAGCGTAAACCCAAATCATTAGCAGCATATATCTTCAGTAAAAATCAACAAAATATAGACTATTTTCTTCATTCGGTTTCTTTCGGAGGAGGATGTGTTAATCAGACGAATTTGCATTGCTGGATAGACAGCCTGCCTTTTGGTGGCGTAGGCTACTCAGGAATGGGCAAATATTATGGGAAAGCTGGATTTGATGCTTTAAGCAATACCAAAGCAATGCTGGTAGGAAACCCTGACCTGGAGCTTGATGTTTTCCCTCCGTATGCAGGAAAAGATATCGCTAAGAATTTAAGTATATTTAGTTGATATAGATTACCGGATTACCTCATAGTTATGCTCAATACATCAGCTGTATTGAGCTTTTTTATAAAGACTCTTTCTATCTTTGTAGAAATCAATAAGAAATGAATGAAATAATACCTTATCAGATATTTGCGGTAAAAAAAGACGGGACAAAACACTTAATTGAAGCGGAGTCGATTATCATAGTGATGGAAGAGGAAGAGATCGAAATTTCGGTTGTCCCTGTTCATCCGGCTTTTCAGGGAAAAGTGACTTTAGCTACAGGTTCTGCCATTCAGGGCCGTGAGCAGGAAAGAGGAGCAGGAACCCGGCTGGTCATAGAACCGGGAGCAGCCAATGTGATCCACGTTACTCCAAAGAAATATTAGTTGAATTGTTGAAATAGTCTTTGAAAAACAAAAATATCCGTTTTTGATATTCTGTTTTCAGGTTTCAACTTTTTATCTTTGTGAAAAATAGAAGTATGAAGTATTTGTTTATCATTGTTTGCTTTGTCTGCTCACTATTTAGTCAGGCACAGCAAAAACAGAATCCCTGGAGAGAAAACCAGCTGATGGATCCTGCCTTACTGGCTTCCAGAATTGTTAAGAACAAGACTAAAGATCTGGTGATTATTTCAGTAGGTCCTGAAGCTATTATCAAAGGCTCAGTAGACATTGGCCCCACTCACGAGCCTGAAAATCTGGAAAAACTGAGAAATTATCTTAAAAGCATACCCAAAGATAAAGAAGTTGTGATTTATTGCGGATGTTGCCCTTTTGTAAAGTGTCCTAATATTCGTCCTGCATTTGGATTATTAATGGAAATGGGATTCAGAAATGCTAAATTGCTTAATCTCCCTAAAAGTATCAAAGCAGACTGGCTGGATAAAGATTACCCTACAAATGATTAGTATGAAGATGATTCGGATTGCAATAGTATTTTTAGTTCTTATTTCAGGGCTTATGTCCGCACAGAACAATACGGAAATAGGCCAGAAAGCACCGGAAATTACGATGCCCCGGGCAGACGGGAGTTCATTTGTGCTTTCTTCATTAAAAGGAAAACTTGTACTCATCGATTTCTGGGCGACCTGGTGTGCTCCATGTGTGAATGAGCAGCCTGAGCTTAAAAAACTGTATGCTCAGTTTTCTGACCAGGTAAAAAATAATTCGTTTGAAATTGTAGGAGTATCTTTAGATAAAAGCAAAGAAAGCTGGCAAAAGGCTATAGACCGTTTTGCAATCAGCTGGATACAGATCAGTGATCTGAAGTTTTGGAAAAGTCCTGTAGCAAAAGCATATGGAATTGAGGAGCTCCCTTTTAATCTTATTATAGATAGTAATGGCATCATTATCGCAAAAAACCTCCATGATAAAGAACTGGAAGAATTTTTAAGCAAAAATCTGAAACAGCAATAAGAGGTATAATCTTTATATTCATTCAGTGGAGATGTGAGTAATTTTAGACTTCAATATTTGAAAATGATTGGCTCCTGCAAGCAGATATTGCTGAATAAGAGCTATTAGAGATAAAAGATTTCATTTGGAAGATTTATTCTTTGAGACCAACGATTTATGTAACGACGAGCAAACCAGACAGCATGGAAAAGGGAATGATAACTTTTAACCTACTGTATTAGGTTTGCTGACGTACTTGTTATTTTTAACAAAAAAACGCCATGGCAAAAGTGCATCTTCCTGTGCATACGCAACCCCTATGCGGGTTGAGGCTACAATAGCATCCGGAGGATATTGAATCCCATGATCTTCAATCCAGATTTCATTTCCGCCCAGATCTTTTCTGTTGAAAGATTGATCAATTCCCAAAGCTTTGGCTGCAGATCCCGGGCCTGAAGAGATAGCTGCCCTCGAAGCAGGCATTTTCCGTCTGGATTCCATAATTTCTTTACCGATTAAAGGTTCTATGGCTCTTACCAGAACTGCATGAGGATCGCCTTCCACTGAAGTAACCACATTAAAGAGATGATGTATTCCATAGCATAAATAGACATAAGAAATGCCACCATGGCTGTATAAAGGTTCAGTTCTATTGGTACGTCTGCCACCATAGGCATGGGAGGCTTTATCCTTTATTCCGAAGTAAGCTTCTGTTTCTACAATAATTCCGGCAGTTATCTGACCGTTAAGGTTGGTAAAAAGAACTTTTCCCAGGAGATCCTGAGCCAGAAAAAGAACATCCTGATCAGAATAATAGGAGAGTGGTAGTTTCAAATCAATAGTTTTAGTATTTCCGGTTCAAAATTAACGATAATCCTATGAAAAGAGAAATAATGAACGATGAATAAAAAAATCATTTGATAGTGATTAATTTGGCATATTCATTGCATTTTAAAAAATATCATTATGAATCACTTTTAAAAATATAGTTTTTGACACCATTATCCCCGGAGCATTCCGGGGATTTTATTTTGGTAGTGTAATTCGCCTCATATTCAGGCTGTTAAAAATAAAGATTTTCTTTTCCTTTGCCATTCGTTCTAGAACCTTGTTTCTTTCTTCAATTGACATATTCAGGATATGATCAAAAGCACCGAAAGTAACCCCGTTATTGCCTCCGTCTTTTTCATGTTGAGCTCTGACAATCTCTAGTATTTGTTTCTCTATTTCTTCCTGATTTTCCATGGGGCAAAGATACGAAGAAAGCTGAAAATTTTATAAAAATAGAATCTCCGTTATCTTCTTTATTTAAACCAAAAAGTCCCACATGATTGTGAGACTCTAATTATTTTCTTCCGAAGAATTGTGAGTTAAGACAAATGTTCGGCTCTGTAATTTTCAATCTCTTCGATGGTTTTAATCAGGCCGTTCCCAAGAAGTCTGTAGCCGTCATCAGTAACCAGAAAATTGTCTTCTATACGTATTCCCCCGAAGTTCCGGTACTCATTTACTTTATCATAATTAATAAAGTCTGCATTCTTATTTTCAGACTGCCAGATATCGATCAGCTCCGGGATCATGTAGATACCGGGTTCAACAGTTAATACAAATCCGGATTCCAAAGCTTTACCCAGGCGTAAGGATTTAAGACCAAATGTTTGGGTATCTTTCGGTTCTTCTTCAGTATAGCCAATATATTGTTCCCCAAGATCCTCCATATCATGCACATCGAGCCCCATCATATGTCCCAATCCACATTGAAAGAACAACGTATGGGCATGGTTGTTAACGGCATCTTCGGGATTTCCTTTCATCAATCCCAGATCGACAAGTCCTTCCACAAGATGCTGGGCAGCTTTCAGGTGGATATCTTTGAACCTGATTCCCGGTTTCAGCAGACGTTGAGCATTGTTAAAAGCATTCAGTACCACTTCGTACAGTTCTTTTTGCCGGGTAGTAAAAGCCGGACTTACAGGAAATGTTCTGGTTAAATCACTGGCATACCCCATTGCTGTTTCAGCCCCTGAGTCATTCAGGAAAAGATCTCCTTCTCTGAGCGTGTTAAGACGGTAGTGGTTATGAAGAATACCGCCATTTATTGTAACAATGGGAGGGTAGGCCATCTGACATTCCTTATTGGCTGCCAGATATTGTATGGCATTGGCTATTTCATATTCTTTAACTCCCGGCCTGCCCATGCGCATCACTAAAAGATGCATTTCATTGGATATATTGATTGCCTGTTCTATCTGTTCTATTTCCTGAGATTCCTTAATAGAGCGTTGTTTTACAACAGCCCTGATCAGTTCCACAGACGGCTGCAGTTCTGCTATTCTGACACTTAATAAATCAGCCAGTACAATTTTATTGAAAGACTGATAAGGCGGCAGGTAATGCACTTTCCTTCCTGAAGCCTGCGCTTTCAGAATATACTGAGAAAGTTCCGCGTAGGGTAGAGTTTCCTGTACTCCTGATTTCAGGCTTTTTTCTTTCAGGGTTTCCTGCCCGCCCATCCAGACGATATCATCTATACTTAATTCGTCTCCGAAAATAATGGTCTTATTTTCATCAATATCAATGATAGCTGCAATCCTGGGTTCCTGAATTCCGAAATAATACAAATAAGTACTGTCCTGACGAAAATAATAAGGATTGTGTTCAAAGTTTACCGGGTTCTCTATATTTCCTAAAAACAATAAAATTCCATTAGCGATATTGCTTTGCAATACTGCTCTTCTGTCTTGATAAGTTTGTGCTGAAAACATATATTATGAATAGTTTTTATTTTTAAGCTTTAAAGGTACGATTTTGTATTATTTGCAGCTGTTATTCCTGAAAATAAAAGGTGATCCTGTATTGAATAATAAATGAGTAAATCATTATGATGAATAAATTCTGATCCTAAAGGTTTTTCTGCTTTATTTTCCTACTTTTACTGAAGCATTTAATCCTGGCAGAAACATTATTATGTATGCATTATAAAAACGATACCCTTATTATCCGGGAATTTACTCCGGAAGAATTTACTCTTTTTTCGGCACTCTTTGAGAATGAAAATGTTACCCGTTATCTTCCTTATAAAACCCGTGAGGAATATAAAGAGATGTTTGACAAAGCAATAGCTGATTATAAAGAAGGGCCATTCAGCAGATGGGGAATTTTCAATCCTGTAAATAATGATTGTATGGGGATGTGCCTGGCCAGGACATTCCTTGACCGGCCGGACCAGATAGAAATCGGATATACACTGGGAGAAAATTACTGGGGGAAAGGTCTCGGAACAGAAGTGTGCAAAGCCCTCGTTGAATATTGTCTTTCATTACAACAGGAAAAAGATATTGTCGCGGTGACGGATCCGGATAATATCGGCTCACAAAGTTCTTATCAAAAGCGGATTTAAGAGGATTGATAATCTGGTACGGGAAAATACAACGCTGGCGTATTTCGTGTTTTCAAAAACATCAGATATTGACAAATAAAGCCTTTATCAGTTGTAAAGGTTTTCTGAATCTGAATTTTATTCCTTAATTGCTTATTGTTTATTTTTGATTCCTATTACTTTTAAAGCTGCAGAAGTCAAAAAGATATCATCAAAAACGGTGAGTGATTCTATGTCATTGTAGCCGGTAGGCATCAGGTCATTTTTATTGAAAGACAGCTCGATGGAAGGATCATAAGAAGCTATGATTCTCACTTTCGAATAACCGTTATAATCTACTTTAAAGCCTTCAAACATGCAGTTCTGTTCTGCCTTTTGATAGGCTGCATATTCTTCAAATCCGGCAATATCTGTTCTTTCCCCGTCATTATGGTCAAGGGATTTCCAGGACGAATAATTTTTGGGCTCCTTAAGTACATTTCCTTTTTCATCAACGGGAACAAACATCCCGAGATGAAGGGATTTCTTTAAAAAAACGGCATAATTATTCATCAAATTTAAAATCTGAAGATCAGCATATCCTTCGCTTGAATAATATTCAATCACGAAAGTGGTCATCGGGATCAGCTTATGAGAAGCGTCGGTCGGCATAATTAGTCTTTTCTTTATCGGGCGATAAAAATAGTATTTTTTTTTACTTTTCTCAACGGAATCGTATGGATAGAGCCATATTTATACCCATTCTGAATAAGATTTTTGTTGGGAATCCATTTATTTTTCAGTTTTTTGAAGGGAAGACGTTAAGATTGAAAAATCCCGATAAGAGTTAAGGAGATTGAGGTTACCAATATTGTAAGGAAGGATTTTTATTCTGACTTATCTCTTTTTTCAGGATAAAGAATCGCATTATCGATTGTTTGACACTTTTCCAGCATTCTTTAATAAGATAATACTTATAATGAATAAAACCTCTCCTGTAATGAGCACCAGTATAGCGGTAGCTGCTTTATCGGGAAAATCGGAAAAGGAAAGTAACAGAAATATTATCCAGGATAAGATCCCCAACCCCATCAGGGTAAATCCCAGTATCTTTTTGCCACCTAATTTTCCCTTAGTCATAGTAATGAAATATAATTATTCATTACAAAGCAACTAAGTTTGTACATCCGGCCGGGCTATTTTCTACGTCAATTGGAAATTAAAAGCTTTGAAGTGTTATTTTTTGACATTGAAGCATATTAAAAATGTTTCAATGAATTGGTTATTTTATGCCCTGGAACATTTCGGGCAAATTCCGCTGATGATAAAATTATAGTCCTGAGGAACAAAATGTTCAGGTAAACTAATTTCCGGGATTGCATTTTCTATGCAGGTCACGGAATGACATTCTTTGCAATTGAAATGAACATGATTATGAAAATGTTGCTCATTCGTACACTTCCCGCTGCATTTTGCAAAATTAACAACACCATCCACATTAACGATCTTATGAATAGCTCCTTCATTTTCGAGCCTTTCCAATACTCTGTAAATAGTCACTCTATTGCATAGATCACCCAGTTTCTTTTGAATATCCGAGTGGGTAAGGGCAATATCCGAACTGTTAATAAGATTAAGAATTTCAGTTTTGGCCTGGGTATTTCTGACTTGTTTCATTATTTTAATGCAACAAAGTTGCGTTATTTAAAAATTAATTTCTACTTTTGCAACAAAGTTACTATAAGAAATTTAAATCTCCCTATTTATGAAATCAAAAATACTTGACACAATAGGAATTTCCGCTGCGGTTGTATGCCTCATTCACTGTATCATTTTCCCGTTATTACTGATCGTTCCTTTGGGAATATCCCATAATCCTTATATAGACCTGGCTTTTCTGCTGATCGGAGCCGTTGTTGTTTACCGGGTAACCAGGACCATCAGGAATGTAAGGTTAAAATGGTTGTTCTGGGTTTCAATTTTTCTTATTTCAGTTTCAGTAGGGCTTGATTTGTTATTTGAAATTCATGTTCCTTTGATTTACATTGGCGCCCTGGGTTTAATAGTAGCTCATAGCATCAATTTTAAAAACCATAAACATTAAGAGATGAACAAACTTCCTGTAACCGTATTGAGCGGCTTTCTGGGGTCCGGTAAAACCACATTGCTGAATCATATCCTGCACAATAAAGAAGGGTTGAAAGTAGCTGTTATTGTGAATGATATGAGTGAAATCAATATTGATGCCCGTCTCATAGAAAATCAGCATACCCTTTCCAGAACAGAAGAAAAACTCGTGGAAATGAGCAATGGCTGTATCTGCTGTACCCTCAGGGAAGACCTTATGATAGAGGTGGAACGCCTGGCTAAAGAGAACCGCTTCGATTACCTGTTAATCGAAAGTACAGGAATCAGTGAGCCTATTCCTGTAGCCCAGACCTTTACTTACACCGATGAAGAAAACGGAATTGACCTTTCCCGCTTCAGCTATATCGACACTATGGTGACGGTGGTAGACTGTTTCAATTTTATGAAAGATTTTGGATCTGCCGAGTTGCTTCTGGACCGGAAACTTACCGACATGGAAGGAGACTATAGAACGATTGTCAATCTTCTCACTGATCAAATAGAATTTGCCAATGTAATTATTCTTAACAAGACCGATCTTGTTGATACTGAAACATTGGGATTTTTACAGACTGCGCTCCAAAAGCTTAACCCCGGAGCAAAAATTCTCCATTCGGAATTCAGCAGGGTAGATATCAAAGAAATTGTGCACACCGGACTTTTTGATTTTGATAAAGCCCAGGCTTCTGCAGGGTGGCAAAAGGAATTACAGGCTGCCCACCATACACCTGAAACCGAAGAATATGGAATAAGCTCCATTGTATTCAGGAATAAAAGACCTTTTCATCCCATGAGGCTTTGGAAATACCTCAATGAAAATTATCCTGAAGGCATCATCCGGGCTAAAGGTTTGTTCTGGTTAGCTTCCAGACCGGATGTTGCGCTCAACTTTTCCCAGGCAGGCGGCTCATTCCGGTTAGAAAAAGCCGGGGTCTGGTGGGGTAGTATGCCTATGAGTTCCAGAGTACAATACGCTTCCTTTATAGAAAACCAGGAGTTTATTGAAAGCAGATGGGATAAAAACTGGGGTGACAGAATCAATGAACTTGTCTTTATCGGGCAAAATCTTGATCATGATCAAATTCGTACAGCATTAAGCCATTGTCTTATTACAGATCAGGAAGAGAATCTCTGGAATGCAGGAATGGTATTCGAGGATCCGTTTCCTGAAGGGATTTAAAATTAACAATTTATTAATGCAACATAGTTTCATTTGAAAGAATAATTATAATAATTTGCATTCACATTTTGCAGTATGGACAGACGAAAATTTTTAAAAGGATCCGCATTACTGTCGGGAGCATTTACTTTATCGCCAGCAAGTCTCTGGAGCACACGGAAGCAGATTGAATCCCCGGGAAAGAATGCCAAAAACATCATATTCATGATCAGTGATGGAATGAGCCTGGGAACCCTTACTATGGCTGATACCTATTCCAGGAATATCCTGGGAAAAGGCAGCAATTGGCTCAATCTTTATCAGGAAAAAAAGGTAACGAGAGCTTTAATGGATACCGCTTCCGCCAGTTCTGTAGTGACCGATTCTGCTGCAGCCAGTTCTGCGTTCGGTGGCGGGGTCAGGGTACAAAACGGAGTTCTTAATATGGGTACAAACGGGGAAAGACATCTTCCTGTGTGGCAAAAGTTTAAAAAAGCAGGCAAGAAAGCGGGTTGTGTAACTACTGTTACCATAACTCATGCTACCCCGGCAGGATTTTGTGTGAATTCCGCCAGAAGAAATGCGGAGCCTGAGATTGCAGAAATGTATGCGGATCTGGAATTGGATGTGCTGATGGGCGGCGGAGACGAATTTTTTAATTTCCGGAAAAGGGAAGATAAGAAAGACCTCTATGCCTCATATGCCGGAAAGGGATATCAAATCCTTAAAAACAGTAATGATCTTAAGAATATTACGCCGGGAAAAAAAGTCCTGGGAATTTTTAATGCCGGAGCCTTACCTTACAGTATAGACAGAATGCATGTAAAAGAATTCAAAGATACTCCCACTTTGGCAGATATGACAAAAGCAGCCATCAATCAATTGAAAGGCCATCAAAAAGGATTTGTTCTTCAGGTAGAAGGAGGGAAGGTAGACTGGGCTGCTCATGCCAACGATGTTGCTGCTCTTATTCATGACCAGCTTGCCTTTGATGAAGCGGTAAAAGCAGTAATAGATTTTGCAGAAGAGGACGGCAATACTTTAGTCATTATCACCACAGACCATGGAAATGCCAACCCGGGAACTATTTACGGAAATAATGCCACTCAGCATTTCAACAGCATTTCCAATTATAAATATACCAATGAATATCTTTTGAATGCTATTCACAAAGATTATTCTGTAAAGGACATCACAGACTGGATCTATGAAGGAAATAAAATTCGTCTGAATGATGATGAAGCACGGCATCTTCTTAGTTTCTATAACGGTCTCGAAAAGGAAGAAGGGCTTTACAATTATAAAAAGCTCCCGTTCAAATGGTATTCTGAAATTCAGAAAAAGCATAATTCAGTAGGGTGGATCAGTATGGATCATTCGGGAGATTATGTTGAAGTAGCTGCATATGGACCGGGAAGTGAATTGTTGCAGCCGTTTATTAAAAACACAGATCTTCATTTTTTAATGCTGAAAGCTGCACAACTGTAAACAGAAAGTTTTTTTATATCTATATTTTACATTTTTTAACAAGTTTGGGAGCAGGGTGAATGTGTATTCATCCTGTTTTTTTATGTTATAGTCTTCATTTACAATCTTTCTCAAGGCATCATAAACCAGCCGATAATTCACCGCCAGTCCATTTAATTTTAAAACAGTATCTTTACATACACCATAAAATTATTAATATGTCATTTATTACAGCAGAAGGAGCCAGAAAGGCTCAGCTTGACGCCACAGACAGGGCATTGGTTGCCAATGCACTTCTTGCAGGGGCAGAAAACATTGTAAAGTATAACACGGGGGTATGTCACGATGTAGTAGCCTATACGCTTTATATGCGTGGGGCAAGAATCAGTGCAACGGAACTTGTGCAGTCAACCGGTCAGAAATGGCTGGATAAATTTGATTATTTCAGAGGAGAAAAATGGGATGGATATTCTATTATTCCGAAAGGAAAAGCCGTTGGATTTTACAGACTTGTGGATAAAACTTTTTTTCATTCAGCCATCACTACGGGAAACATTAATGAAGTACGTTCAGTAAACGGATTTAAACTAGGTTCGGGATGGAATGAAAGGGTAGACCTAAGCTGGGTTTTAGGTAACAGAAATTCTGATGGAACCTTCAATTATGACGGAACTAAAATAGAAGTGTATATATCTTCCTTATAATATTAAGGTTTATAAAAAATGATGCACCCTGTCTGAAACCGGACGGAGTGCATTATCTTTTATAGCGTATATAATACAATTCTAACGATTGCAGTAGGCTTTATTGACAGTTGAATGATGGAATAATTATTGCCGTAATTAAAAAACTGATTTCTTAAATAACCATATGAAGATAGCAACCTACAATGTCAACGGTATCAACGGCAGGCTGCCTGTTTTACTTAAATGGCTGCAAGAAGCTTCACCGGATATTGTCTGCCTCCAGGAATTAAAAGCCCCTCAGGAACGTTTCCCCTTGCAGGAGATCAACGCCGCAGGGTATCAGGCGATCTGGAATGGACAGAAAAGCTGGAACGGAGTAGCTATATTGGCAAAAGACAGGGAAATAACAGAAGTACAGAGGTCTTTACCTGGTGATCCTGAAGATATTCAAAGCCGGTATATAGAAGCAATTATAGACAAGATGGTAATCTGCTGCCTGTATCTTCCCAATGGAAATCCTTATCCCGGGCCTAAATTTGATTACAAACTATCCTGGATCAAACGTTTCAAAAAGCGAACAAATCAATTGATTGCAATGGAACTACCCGCCATTCTCATCGGGGATTTCAATATTATTCCGGAACCTGTTGACGTTTATAAACCCGAGCGCTGGGAAAATGACGCCCTGTACAGAACGGAAGTACGGAAAGCCTATAAGGAGCTTCAAAAGAAAGGCTGGCTTGATTCCATCCGCAAGCTTTTTCCGGAAGAAAAGATCTATACATTCTGGGATTATTTATATAAAGCTTACGACAGGAATGCAGGGATGAGGCTGGATCATATATTATTGAGTCCTTATCTCCATTCCAGGTTACAATCTGCCGGAGTAGACAGCCATGTACGAGGCTGGGAAAAAAGCAGCGATCATGCTCCCGTCTGGATAGAACTTGCTGATGAAATGTAATTGCACCAGGAATATCTGTACAATGTACTTCTGACTTTGTGTAACCTCAGAAGTACATTGTAAGGATTATACATTAAGATTGCTTACGGCGACGGCCTGAAATCTTTTTGTCCAGGTCCCTGATGTCCTTCTTCAGTTCGCGAAACATTTCTTTAAAGTTGTAATTTTCATAATCTCCCGGCTCAAAATCCTCCGGGAAAATTCCCGAAGCATATTGCCAGATTTCAACGATTTCCGAAAAAGGAATATCATAAGGCTCATAGAAAGAATTGTCGGCACTTACACAGATTACATTGTTTTTTCTCTCCTTAAAACGTTTATAAGTAATTCCGTCATTTAATGTTACAAAAACATATGTTTTTCCCGGTTTCAGTTCATCGATTCCTTCCACGTATTTTCCTACGATATAGGAGCCATTTCTAAACGGAGGCATAGAATCACCATCTGCAGGGAATGCCCGGTATTTTCCATTGGTCAGAAAGGGAAGGGCAATCCTCTGAAGACTTTCAATATATTCTACATCACTATATCCTTCAAGATAACCCATGGAGGCTTTCTGGGGAATAATTTCAATGGTATCATTTCCCAGATGATCTACTGCAACTGGAAGGACAATCCTGTTATCCGGAAGTTTCAGCATTTCATCAATAGGATATTTACGGATATCTACCGACACCAGAAGATCGATACTGACATGAAAATATTTGGACATTTTTACCAGAAGATCAATGGGAGGTTCTGATATTCCATTCTCATATTTGGAATACCGTACACGGGAAATAGATAATTCGTCGGCTACATTTTGCTGTGAGAGCTTTCTACCAGCTCTTAAAAAGCGGATATTATTTGAAAAAATTGACATGATACAAAGTATGACGGCAAAAATACAAAATTTGGCCCCGTAACCAATAATCAGAACAGGTTTTACAGTAATAAAAAAGAAATTCAATTTTCCTTCATTAGTTTTCAGATTGGAAGCAGCAATCTTTTTAGTAAAAACAAGAAAAGAAGACAAAAACATAGATTTGAAGAATAATCATAAAAAAACAATATTTATTTAAAAATTATTAACTCTAAAATTTCAAATTTGAGATATTTTTTTTAACATTTGGATAATCAATAAGATATATCATAAAATGATAAATTCATTAAATTATGTTTATATTAACGAAATATTAAATTATAAAAATATTTTATTGATTTTTTAAAAAATATTACCGTGATAATGTTATTTATTCCTATATTCGTGATGTAATAATCATATAAAATTATCGTTATGAAAAACTTAAAAAAATTAGACAGAGAGCAATTAAAAACTATTTCAGGAGATGGATTTCTTGATCCGGTTCTAGGCGCTATCGGAGGAATTCTTGGTGGTGTTGGAACTATCGTTGGTGGTACCCTTAACGCTGTTGGAGGTGCTGTTGGCGGAACTGTTGTTCAGGTAATCAAAAATCTTGAAAACGGATTATGTGAAGTACAGTGTGGAATTAACAATGTAGTTCATATCACAGTTGTTAGCTGTGGAAGCAATTCTTGCAAATAAGAAAAAATTAGAAAAAATTACCGCTCTGCAAAGGGCGGTTTTTTTGTTTTAAATAGATACCATCAAATGCTCCAGGCGCATTATTCATTGTTTTACCCACCGGAATGTCATATTGATTCTTGGTTTCATTGCCATAACAGATTTGGCGATACGATGTTCCCAATCCAACTGTAGATCTCCTTTCATAATCAGTAAAGAGCCATGTTGAAGGGGTAGGCTGTATTTGTTTGCGTGATCATCAAATTTCCTGAATTCAAAATTACGGACCTGGCCAAGACTTACAGAAGCAATTACAGGGCGGTTTCCAAGCTCACTTTCTTTATCTCTGTGCCAGGCGACAGAATCGTTTTTGTCACGGTATAAATTTAACAGTACGGAATTAAACTGATAGCCCGTACTTTTTTCAATACGCAGTTTTAAATCCCATAGTTCAGGCAGCCAGGGATTGGCGGTAAAAGAAGTTCCGCCCAGCTGATAGGTTTTCTCCTTATCACCATACCAGGCAGTGAGCCGTGGAGTGATAACCATTTTATCATACATTTTTTGTACTCTTTGTTTCCAGGGAACAGTGTTCATCAATAACTCCTGCAATTTTACAGCTTCATTTTCTGATAGAAAATGTTCCGTATATTCAAGAAGCTCTTTTGGAAACTGATAATATTCCTCTGAATCAAATAAAGCAAGTTGTCCCATGATAAAATTTTAAGATAAGAGCAAAGTGGATTCTATTGCTGTTCTAAATTATATCAACAAAAATACAATTTATGATCAAAAATATAACAGTAAATTTAATAAAGAAAAGTATCATGTTGATTATCTGACTTTTAATTCATTAAATTAAAATTTTGGATTTACAAAAAACTCAAAAAAAGTCAAAAATGATTTTTATTAAAATTTTAATCGTAATATTGCAATATAAAGATAATTATATGGGGGTAACAAAAACAGATCACTTTACTGAACATCAAAATCAGGTAGCAGTTATTGCGAAAGCATTAGGACATCCTGCAAGAGTAGCTATCATAGAATATCTGCTGAAAGTAGATACCTGTATAACCGGTGATATCGTAAATGAGCTTCCTTTAGCACAACCCACCATTTCACAGCATTTAAAAGAATTAAAAAATGCAGGTCTGATTAAGGGAACTGTAGAAGGAAATTCGGTTTGCTATTGTATTGATGAAAACACTTTTAGTGTTTTAAAAGAATACTTTTCAAAAATTATTACAACAGTAACCGATCGGAAATGCTGTTAATTATTTTATTCACAAGAATCATAATATTACATTTTAACTATAAATAATTGATAAATATGAAATTATCGGAAATTAAAGAACTTCTCCCTACATTGGAACATGTTGAATTTCAGTTAGAAAACGGAACATTTGTTCCTGAGCATTTCCATGTGACCGAAGTAGGCCAGGTCAATAAAAAATTTATCGACTGTGGAGGAGTGGTACGTGATGAAAAGTCCGTAAACTTCCAGCTTTGGAATGCCAATGACTATGAACATCGTTTGAAACCCGCGAAATTATTGAACATCATCAGGCTTTCTGAAGAAAAACTACAAATTGAAGATGCCGAAATTGAAGTTGAATATCAAAGCGATACCATTGGTAAGTACGATCTTGCCTTTAATGGAAAGACATTTGTATTGAAGGCAAAAACTACAGCTTGTCTGGCACAGGATGCCTGTGGAATTCCTTCAGAAAAGCAAAAGAAAAATCTGAGTGAATTAACCGTAAGCCAAAATTCTGCTTGTAAACCAGGAAGTGGATGCTGCTAGTAAGGCCGAAAAATAATTTTACATTCCCCGGAGAATTATTAAATGATACAGCTCCAGATTTATCTTCACAAAGTAAATTATGAGAGTCATTGTGTTTCAAATGGGAATGTAAAAACAAATACAATTTAACATAATATAAATTATAGGAAAAAATAAATATTACAAAGGAGAGTATATATCAGCCACGCTAATCACTTTATAAGCTTCTCCCAGAGCTTCTTCTGCCTGAACCAAATATCAGAAATTACACCACGCCTGTTATTTCCTGTTTTCTTCAATATTAAATCTATTGTACATGGGATTAATGTTCAGAAATAATTTTGAATTAGGTAATTGTCTTTCTACAACTTCTCCAGCTAAAATTATAAAGTCTGTCCACTTGTCAACAGATAAATATTTTCTGTAAAGCGCTCTTTTTGTTTTTGACTAAATTACATTTTTTGAGTGATCTATAACGCCTAGAGTTCTGGATATTCCCCTTAAAATAATTTTTAATTCTGTAGAATCGATTCTAAGGAATTATATATTTGAAAAATTAAACACATATATTATGTTAAATTAAATTTCTTCGTTAAATATCCTGTAACAACCTTATGGAACTCTTCCTTCGTCATAAACCGGTCTAAAAATTCCTCAAGGCTTCCTTCATTTTCAAGTTCGTCAAAATACACTTCATGATCTGTACTGTAAACTGTCGGATTAGAAGGATCAGGATCTGTTGTACACACGAAATAATGATCCGGATACCCATAAGAATACAGTATACACATAAATTCGGGCTTAGAAATTCCCACCACTTCCTGTACATAATCTTCATCTATTAAATCATCAAATTCTTCCTGATTTTCTGAGCCTTCTTTAAAAGGTGTAAACATCCAGTCTTTCACAAAATACTGCCCATACGCTGAATCATGAGCTGAAAAATAATGGTTTAACAGATTTTCATAAAACTTTTCCGGCTGATTATGATACAGTTCTTTATTGGATTCATAAAATTGGTCAATTCCGTAAACATCCCAATCTTTATCGTATAAATAATGATTAAAAGTAATGCTCCTCCAGTTTTCGATGAAGTTTTTATCCTGATCTACAGCATCCGTATTACCTCCTAAAGTTTTTATTTTATTGATAATAGTATCTTTCATATGTTATTTTTACTGTATTGTAATTCAATCTGTCATCCGCTTTTCAGCCGTTTCAAATACAATTTAAATATTATGTTAAATTAACCAACATTAAATTTCCTGGGATATCCTTTTCTATTTTCAACAGTAAGAAATTCATCCAAATCTCCTGATTTCTCTTCATAATAGCTATTTAACAGATCGAGAAAGTCTTCAAGACTTGTTGCAATAATATTTCTGTCATCATCTCTGTTCCAAAATTCCAGAATCTGTCCTTTATTTCCGGTAAAAATACCTTTTAGATCATAGCAGATATAATCTCCGCCACCATTATGGAAAATAGGAATCCAGTTTTCATTCCACCAATTTTCAACCTCAAAATCTGTCCCTATCATTAAAGCCAGTTCCTGAGCAATATCAAGTGCTTCCTCCAAAGGAATAAACATTGAATTATTCACAAAGGCATCATAACAACTGCTCTCCTGCCCGTTTTTCCATTGGTAAAGTCATCTAAGGTCTTTCGGGATCTGAATATTATATTGAATTTCAAGCATTTGAATATCATTTTCAACCAATGGAATTTTTAATCTATCATAAAATTCAGGTCTGAATATTTTAATATGTACATCTAATTTCTTAAGTATTTCTTCCATTGATTTCTTTCTGCACATTAAAAATACAAAATCTTGCCACATGGCAATCTCTATCCCTTTAAAAGAACCTAATTTTACCCTAACCAAAAAAATAAATCATATGAAACCTAAAATGATCTGGGCCAATCTGGCTGTCGCCGATCTGGAACGTACCCAAAAGTTTTATAAAGCCATAGGATGTACTCCCAACAATCCTCATACTTCTAATGAGCTGGTAAGCTTTTTTTTCGGAGAAAATAATTTTGTTATCCACTTCTTTCTGAAAAACATACTGGAAGCTAATGTAAAAGGAGTCTCTTTCGGTAATTCTCAAACTTCAAATGAAATTATATTTACCGTTTCTGCTGAAACTAACGATCAGGTAGATCAATGGGCTTCAGAAGTTAAAAAAGCTGGCGGGACCATTGTTTCAGAACCTGAAAGTTTTGGAAACAATTATTATGGTTTTGTTTTCGCAGATCCGGATGGACATAAATTTAATGTCTTTAAAATGTAAAAATTCTGAAATCCGATTAAAACTAATTTTCGCCCATAAATCTCCTTTATTTGCAAGCGGATAGCATAGGTTGAGGATGAAAAAACACTGGTTATTTGAGCTTATTTTGATTTTATGTATTTAAGAGCTTTTTTCTGTGATTTTGCACAAATTTTTATAAAAAAACAGGCCCTAATTTCGTTGAAGAAAATAAACTGATGATTTAAATACTGTAATGTAAACTCAAGGCGGCGGTTTGTTAATCTTATAATAAACTGTAAAATATTATTTATTCATTCCCAAACTGTTATATACCTGCACCTGCCATATTCCCACAACCTCTTTCAGCATAACGAATGTAAAGGCAGCATTATAGCTGTTAGGAAACCAGGTTATTTCAGTATCTATAAAATCTGAGGCCTGCGGAACAGGCTTTAATCCAAACGTCTTGAACAAAGCAACAGATCTCTTCATATGAAATCCTGAAGTCACCAAAAATAAGCTAGAAGGAGCCATTGTTTTCAGTATCTGGCTGGAAAATTTCGCATTCTGATAAGTATTCATACTTTGATCTTCCTTAATGATATCAGCATCCGGAACGCCCATCCTTTTAAAATCTTCACTGAATAATTCCGCTTCACTTCTGTGTCCTCTCCCTTTTCCGGAAATTAATATTTTACAGGACTGATTATTTTTTCTGTATTCATGGTACAATTGATACGCAGTAACCATTCTGGAATAAGACATGGTATGCAGTTTCTCTGTATTGTTAATCTCTACAATACCGCCCCCTAATACTACAATAACACGATTCTGAGCAGCTGTAGTCTTTATTTCAGAAGTATTGAGGTAAGCTTTCTGTAAATACCCGGAAATCATTTTCCCCAGAAAACCATTCCCTATAAAGATAACCATAACAACTGTTAATATAAAAATTCCTATTCTCAGATTTTTACCCTTATTTTTCCTTTTTAACACGGCAATAATAACAATTGCAAGAAATACTAAAAAGTACGGTTCCGTAAAAAGCTGAAAAACACGAAATAAAAAGTCCAGTAAAAATTTCATCTATGATAGTATTGATTAATGCAAAGAAAACATTGAATTTGCAAAGATAAGGTTATTTCACAACTACTCTTTTTACCGGTATACTTTTGAACCATTAAGATTATTAAGGAAAAAACAATAAAAATAAATCAGAATCCAAAATAGAAAGATAAACACCTAGATTTATAATAAAAAGTTTCGGCGGCCGGAGGCCGCCGAAATCCTATCCATTCACCTTCATCAGGCAAGTTCACTTGCCCACTCTTAGCTCCCTAAAAATATAAAAGCCACCATCAAAACTTTGCGTCTAAAAAATTCTCCCGCAGATCACACTTACTATAAAAGCAGACTCTATTCACTCACCTTCATCAGGCAAGTTCACTTGCCCACTCTTAGCTCCCTAAAAATAATACAGTCACCATCATAAAACTTTGCGTCAAACAAAAATAATTTCACGCAGATCAAGCTGATAACGCAAATTTCATAGCACTTTCAAAATCTGCAATCTCCCAAATCTGCGGGACCATTATCCACAACCTTCATCAAGCAAGTTCACTTGCCCACCCTTAGCTCACTAAGGATGATACCACCGCCGTCATAAAACTTTGCGTCAAACAAAAATAATTTCTCGCAGATCAAGCTGATAACGCAAATTTCATAGCACTTTCAAAATCTGCTCAATCTCCCAAATCTGCGAGACCATTATCCACAACCTTCATCAAGCAAGTTCACTTGCCCACCCTTAGCTCACTAAGGATGATACCACCGCCGTCATAAAACTTTGCGTCAAACAAAAATAATTTCACGCAGATCAAGCTGATAACGCAAATTTCATAGCACTTTCAAAATCTGCTCAATCTCCCAAATCTGCGAGACCATTATCCACAACCTTCATCAAGCAAGTTCACTTGTCCATCCTTAGCTCCCTAAAAATAATACAGTCACCATCATAAAACTTCGCGTCTACAGTATACTACCTTTCCAGGCTAGCTCTTTCAAAAAATGAGATACCTTTAACTTTGCATTTAATTAAAAACCTCACACAGATTAAGCAAATATCGTAGATTGTAATCCCCAATCATCTGCTTGATCTCCGAAATCTGCGAGAGATTAAAAAACAAGTCTCAGCAATATCAGCCAGAAACCTGTATTATTTACACCTCTTCATAATTCATCTCTTTTTCTAAGATAATCTGATGTCTCCGAACCGTCACCAGCACTTTATCTCCCGGTTCAAAACCACACTCCAGCAGCCACTTCCCTGCCAGCCGGATTTCCGGGAAGAAAACCAGCCTTCTGTATGCTCTTTCAAATGATTTATGGTAAACCGTAAGGTTACGGATGGACACAATCTTATATTTGCCCCTGATAGTTATTTTTCTCATCTTATTGTTTTTCAACAAAGCAAGAAATATTTAGGCGTCTGTACCAGTTATAAAGAGGATATTTTATGCTAAAAAGCAGCTATTTTAGAAGATAATTTATTTTAGAAAAGGACTTTATTTTTATCTTTTAAAACTTTATATTTGTTATTATGACTTACACAGATATGCAAAATAAAAAAATACATCAGGGTAGAAATATAAAGCGTTTCCGTGAAATGCTGGGCATTAAACAGGAAGCCTTAGCTTTTGAACTGGGTGATGACTGGAACCAGAAGAAAGTTTCTCTTTTAGAACAAAAAGAAACGGTAGAATCTGATATTTTGGCGCAGGTAGCAAAGATTTTAAAAGTGCCTGCGGAGGCGATTGAGAATTTTGATGAGGAACAGGCGGTGAATATTATTTCTAATACTTTTAATGACCAATCAAATGGTTATAACTATTATCCTAATTTTACTTTTAATCCTCTTGACAAAATGGTTGAGCTTTATGAGCGTATGCTTCAGCAGCAGAGGGAGATGATTGAGAAATTGGAGAGGTTGATTAAAGATCATTCAAGCAAATAACCATTTATCGAAATAAATATATGGATATAAAAAAATATTTTGAAAAAATCTCCGAGCAATCTAAAGAGATATTTGAATTAACTACTAATACATACGAACAAAAATTAGCAAAATCACATTATTTATGTACTTGCATTTTTGACTTTTCAGAAGAGATTATTGCTGCAAATGATGAAATTTGTGCTTTAAAGAATGCTATTTCTCAATTAGAAACAAGTCTATATTGTTTAACTATTGGTCTATATAGGCAAGCAAACATGTGTTTAAGGTTGGGATTTGAACTCGCATTAGGTTCAATTTTCTTTTCCACAAATAAACTAGAATATCTTGAATGGGAAATAGGAAAACAAGATATAAGATGGAGTAAATTAATTGATGAAGAAAATGGAGTTCTTTCTGAAAGGTTTTCAATTTTTTTTAGTTCCAATTTAAATAAAGTAATTCAAGAGTTTAATAATAGAGCATCTCGTGTTTATAGGAGGCTATCTGAATTTGTTCATGGTAATAATGAAACTTGGAGCAAAGTTGATTTAGAGCTTGTATATAATAAAATTTTAGCAGACGATTTTTTTAATTATTTTAGTGAAGTTTGCGAAATAATATTATTTACATTATCTGTAAGGTATCTAAAAAAGATTGAAAAAGACAATCTCGATTTTCTAATAACTGAATTATCCCATATAGAAGAAATTAGAATCTATTTAGGGGGACCAAAATAAAAATTATGTCAACATTTTATTTAAGAACAGAGAGTATAAAGACAGAAGATATTAAAAAGCTTTCTGTAATAAGCCATCAAGACAAAGAAATAATTAAATCATTAATTCTTCCTGATCCTTGTTTATTAGAAGGTTCAAGAGGGACAGGCAAATCTTTTTTATTAAAATTAACAGAAATAGAAGTTGAAGAAAATTATCCTAATTGTATATGCGTTTATATTTCCTTTAACATTAGTTCTTTAATAAAGACAGATGATCATTTTCAGTTTTATCATTGGATGCTAGCTAAAACTTTAAAAGCACTTCTAAATAATTTAAGGAAAAAAGGAATTTCAATTGATACAAATTCTGCAAGTTTATTGAGTAATGATGAAAGCGAAAATGAAGAAGATATTTCACAAAACTTAAAAGAAATTGTTAAACAATATGAAAATTCTTATAAAGGAAAATCAACCATAAATATTGAAGCACTTCCAGATATCGAAGATGTAAAAGAAGCTATTGAAATAATATGTAAAGAAAATAATTTAGATCGAATTTATTTTTTATTTGATGAAGCTGCACATGTTTTTAGACCTGAGCAACAAAGACAATTTTTCAGTTTATTTAAGGATCTAAGATCACCATATATTACATGTAATGCTGCTATTTATCCTGGTGTTACCTATTTTGGAAACTCTTTTGAGCCATTACATGATTGCATCTATTTAAAATTAGAAAGGGATATTAGAGATACAAATTATGTTAGCTATTTTAAAGAAATTGTATTCAATCAATCAGATGAAACATTAAAAAAATCAATCCAAACTCACGAATCACTTTTTATTACATTAGCTCTTTCATGTGGAGGAAACCCTAGGTTTCTGCTTAATACCTTACGAGATATTTCAACATTTAACTCTAAAAATGTTGAACAAGTAATTAAAGACTTTTATAGAAATAAAATTTGGTCTGAGCATACAGATTTAGGCGAAAAATACTTTGGACATAAAGCATTGATTGATTGGGGAAGAGATTTTCTTGAAAAGGGGGTAATCCCCTCAATAATTAGATACAACGATGCTAGAAAAAGCTCCGACAAACAAGAATCAACCATATACTTTTGGGTTCATAAGGATGCTCCAGAGACAGTAAAGGAGGCTCTTCGTTTATTAACTTATACAGGAATTATAAGAAAAATAGATTCGGGAATAAGAGCGACTAAAGCTGAGTTAGGAACTAGATATGAAGTTAAATTTGGTTGTATTTTAAGTTTGGAACCAAATCCTCATAATATTTCAAAAGCCTTTTTTAATAACTTAGCAATTGCAAAATTCTTAGAATTCGGTAAAAATAGTCCTGCCTATAATTCAATACTTGACTTAGTTGAAGTCATTAATGATGATGAAGGGGTTTTTGAAAAATCTATTTCAAACATACTTTTAAAACCAATTTCTGTATTGGAACTTCTAACAGAATGGCAGAAAAAAACTTTAAATGACGCAGGTATCTATACTATTTCTGATTTACATAACAAGACAGAAGCAGAATTGATTGCTAAGATATACAATGTTGGCCCTGTCAGAGCAAGAATTATGAAAAGAGCTGTAGATGCTGAATTACTAGAATACATCTCCGGATAAAAGTCAGAACAAAAGGGCATATGGAATAATATGCCTGTTATAATTTTATATAAATTTAGTAGTTTTTATGTAATTTTTTTTACATTAAAATTTTATTTAAAAACTTGCGTAGCTAAATAACTACACATATATTTGTAGTCAAATAACTACACAATGAATTTAAGAAGAGATGTTTTTCAGGCCATCGCAGACCCTACCAGAAGATCCATACTGATGCTGGTAGCTGCACAATCTATGACTGCAGGAGCCATTGCTTCCAATTTCGATACCGCAAGACCTACCGTTTCCAAACACCTTCAGATTCTTACAGAATGCGAACTGCTGAGATCTGAACAAAACGGCCGTGAAATTATTTACCACCTTAATCCCCATAAAATGAAAGAAATAGCCGACTTTATAGAGCCGTTCCGCAAAATGTGGGATGAAAAATTCAATACACTGGAAAGTGTGATGAAAGCTTATCAAAACATAAGTAATAAGTAATGGAACCCAACAACTTTTACTCTAACACTCTCCCACCCTCAAACTTAAAACCAAACCCAAAATCATGGAACTTAAAACAAAAATCCACGCAGAAGACGGAAAACAGGAAATTTTTATCATCCGGGAATTTGACCTGCCGGTAGAATTGCTTTTCAAAGCGTATACAGAAGCTGAACTGTTCGAACAATGGATGGGAACAAAAGTGACAAAATTTGAAAACAAGCCACACGGAGGTTACCGTTTTGAAACCTTAAATCCTCAGGGCAATGTAGTTTTCAGCGCCAATGGAACCATTCACGATATTGTTCAGAATGAGAAAATTATAAGAACTTTCCAGATGGAAAATACGCCTTTTCCGCCTCAACTCGAGTTTTTAGAATTTGAAAAACTAACCGATACTACCAGCAAAATCACCATTCAGACCATTTATAAATCCGTTGATTTCAGAGACCAGCACCTGAAAATGCCTTTTGCCCAGGGAATTAATATGGCGCATAATCGTTTGCAGGAAATGTTTGAATAGATATAAGATATAAGATAATAAGATGTCAGATGTCAGATTTCAGATTTCAGATACTGAAAGTTAGAAGTTTAAATACCCTCGACTCAATCACTCTCTCCTCAAACTTATAAACTCAAAGCTCCCACTCTAATACTCTCAAAACCAAACAAGTATGAATCCAAAAGTTGATTTCTTCTTCAATAAAGCCGGACAATGGAAAGAAGAATTTGAAAAATTAAGAACAATTGCCTTAAGCACCGAACTTGTAGAAGATTTAAAATGGGGCTGTCCCTGCTATACCTATGAAGGGAAAAACATTTTCCTGATCCACGGGTTTAAAGAATATTGTGCCCTGCTCTTTTTTAAAGGAGCTTTGATGAAAGATCCGGATAAGATTTTAATCCAGCAGTCTGAAAACGTACAGGCGGCAAGGCAAATTCGTTTTACAGATCTTCAACAGATCAACGATCTTGAAAATGAACTTCGGTCTTATATGTTTGAAGCTGTAGAGATTGAAGAATCCGGAGCAAAAGTTGAAATGAAGAAAACCAAAGACTTCGAAATGGTGGAAGAATTTCAAAACAAGCTGGACAATGATGCTGTATTAAAAGAAGCCTTTGAAACTCTTACTCCAGGCCGGCAAAGAGCTTACCTGCTCCACTTTTCCTCCGCCAAACAATCCAAAACCAGGGAAGCAAGAATTGAAAAATGCATCCCTCAGATCCTTGAAGGAAAGGGTCTTAACGATTAATTAAAAAAAAACAACTTATATGGAAACCTCAAACCGATCAGAAAAAAGAACAAAGATCATCTATTGGATCTTTACGCTCTGGATGGCCTTAGGCATGGTCTCTACAGCTATCGTTCAGCTAATGAAAAACAAAGATGAACTTGCCAATTTCACCAATCTTGGCTATCCCGCTTACCTGATGACCATCATCGGAGTCTGGAAGATCCTGGGAATTATCGCCATACTCATTCCAAAACGTTTATTGTTAAAAGAATGGGCCTATGCAGGATTTTTCTTTATAATGTCCGGAGCGGTTATTTCCCACCTTATTGTTGGAGATACCGCCGGAAGAACCTTCCCTGCTGTCTTACTGTTTGTATTGGTCATTATTTCATGGTATTTCAGACCTGCTGATAGAAAAATTTCTATTCAATCTTAGTAATTTTAGTCTAAATCAATCACTTGAAAATTTGATATGAAAAAGAAACAATTAACCCCCGAACAAAGCGAAGCTCTTTTAAAAGTACTGCAATCCCGTTTTGAAAAAAACATGAACCGCCACAAAGGCCTGAAATGGGAAAAAATTCAGGCTAAGTTGGATGCCAGTCCCGAAAAGCTATGGTCTTTATACCAAATGGAAGAAACAGAAGGCGAACCCGATGTTATTGATTACAACAAAAAAACAGACGAATATATCTTCTGTGACTGTTCACCAGAAAGCCCGAAACGCAGAAGCCTTTGTTACGACTATCAGGCATGGCAATCAAGAAAAGCCAACAAACCGGAAGGCAACGCCATTGATAAAGCTTCAGAAATGGGCATTGAAATTTTGACTGAAGAACAATACCGCAGGCTTCAGGAACTGGGAAAATTTGACCAGAAAACATCAAGCTGGGTACAGACTCCAGCTTCCGTCAGGGAACTTGGCGGTGCCCTTTTCTGCGACAGACGCTACAATACTGTATTCCTTTATCATAATGGCGCCGATTCTTATTATGCCGCCAGAGGATTCAGAGGAATACTGAAAGTCTGATTCATTTTATGCACCAACCGGAACTATTTAAGCACAAAAAAGCGCAGAGTGATCTGCGCTATTATTGAATACCTAAAGAAACGTCGCATGAATTGAATTCAGGCGCATCATTTTCTAAAGCATTTTAAGATTATTCACTTCCAGTTCTGTAAGGATTCTCCAGTGTCCTCTCTTGATATTCTTCTTCGTTAGTCCGGCAAACATTACCCTGTCTAAAGATTCCACTTCATATCCTAATCTTTGGAATATTCTTCTGATAACACGGTTCCATCCGATATGGATTTCAATTCCCACTTCATTCTTTGGTTTACCTTCAATATAAGAGATCTGATCTACAACCGCAATTCCCTCATCAAGGCGGATACCTTCAGCAATAAGACGCAAATCTTCACCGGTAAGCTTTTTATCAAGCGTTACATGATAAATCTTTTTCGCATCGAAAGATGGATGTGTCAGTTTTTTGGTCATATGCCCGTCATTGGTCAATAGAATAACTCCTGTTGTTGAACGGTCCAGTCTTCCTACCGGGAAGAGCCTGTAAGGAGAGGCATTGGCCACGAGGTCCATTACAGTCTTTCTGGCTTTATCATCCTTAGTCGTAGAAATATATCCTTTCGGTTTATTTAAAAGTACATAAACAGGTTTTTCAGGCGTAATGCTTTGCCCGTCAAAAACCACCCTGTCCGTTTTTTGCACCTGGTATCCCATTTCGGTAACTACCTTTCCGTTTACTTCTACAAGTCCCTGGGTAATCAGCTCATCAGCCTCTCTCCTGCTGCAGATTCCTGAATTGGCAATATACTTATTAAGACGGATGCTGTCCTTATGAACGTCTTTTTCAATTTTGTTCAGTCTTCTCTTTTGCACAAAAGATTTTGCCCTGTCTTCTCTTTCGTCACCGTTAGACGGCCTTCTACCGTATTTCAGGCTACCTCTTTCATACTTGTCTCTTGTATCAAAGTTTTTTCCACCTCTTTTGGGTTTTCCAAAAGATTTCTTCTCATAGCTTTCACTTTTATTGGTGATATAAGGCTTTCTTTCAGATTTTGAACCAAAATCCTCGTCGGAACCATCAAAGCTTCCGGTGTTCTTCTTGAAAGATTTCTGTTCAAATTTTGAATTGGATCCTTTATGTTCCGGGCCTTTTCTGTCTCCCGATTTAGAGAAAGGCTTTTTAAAAGACTTTGATCCTGAAGAATTTCCAGATCTGGAAGCGCGAGAATCATCAGAACTTTTTTTGGTTGAAATTCTTGGTCTTTTGGGTTTGTCTGAATTATTATTATCTCTGCTCATTCTAAAAATTTCTGCAAAGATAGTAATTTAGTTACGAGTTAAAAATTAAGAATCATAACTTTGCAATATAGTTTACTTTTAATTTTATATACAATCAAAAGATGATAACAATATTAAATGATAGTTTTTCTCAGCTAAACACCTTTCTTCACGAAAAATCTTTCAGTAAAATTTTCATATTGGTAGATGAAAACACCCATGAATATTGCCTTCCCATACTTTTAGGAAATATGGAAACAGATCTGGGCTTTGAAATTCTGGAGATAGAAGCCGGTGAAGAAATGAAAAATATCCAGACCGCTAACCAGCTTTGGGAAATTCTTACGGAAATGCAGGCAGACAGAAAAGCTCTTGTTATCAATCTTGGCGGAGGAGTGATTACAGATATGGGAGGATTTGTAGCTTCTACCTATAAAAGAGGAATACAGTTTATCAATATCCCTACTACCCTTTTATCTATGTGTGATGCTTCCATTGGAGGAAAAACAGGAATAGATTTAATGCATTATAAAAACATGGTAGGAACCTTTTCCTTTCCTGAACAAATTTTCATCTATCCAAAATTCCTGGAAACATTGCCTTTCAAGGAATTGAGAAGTGGTTTTGCAGAAATGCTGAAACACGGATTGATTGCTGATAAAAAACATTGGGAACAGCTTATCCGTATCCATAAACTTGATGTGGAAGCAATTACGCCCCATATCCAGACATCGATGGATATCAAACAGGATGTGGTAAATAAAGACTTCCATGAAAAAAATATCAGAAAGACCCTGAATTTCGGGCATACTATAGGCCATGCCGTTGAAAGCCTGCGCCTGCAGCAAGGTAATCCTATTCTTCATGGTGAAGCTGTTGCCATGGGAATGATCAGTGAAGCCCATCTTGCATATCTTGAAAACCTTATTTCAAAGGAGGACTCTCAGTTAATTGTTGAGAGCATTCAGAGGTATTATCCTTATTTAGATATCAGTGATCTTAAAGATGAAGATATTACAGCACTGCTGCTGAATGATAAAAAGAATACGGACAGTAAAATTAACTTTTCACTGCTCACTGCCATTGGTGAATGCACCTATGACCATCAATGCAGCCGCAAAAACATCCTGAAGTCCATAGATTTTTACAGAAAGCTGAATGATGCGTAAACGATTTAAAAAAAATGAGTCTTCAATCCAGCAAAAAATAGCCTGATTATCTATTTAGACTTTTTCTAAACAAATGTTTAATTAGTTTGTTAAGTAGCTATAAATCAGGTAAATAAATTAAAATCCATCTTTTTTTAAGATGGATTTTTTATTGATTTTAATCATATTTATTTTTTTTGGCAAGCAATTTGAAAGATACTCCCCGTCAATCAGAAATGATGACAAGTAGTAAAATTTAAAATTAAGAATAGTAAATACTTAAAAAATTAAAGTTATGAAAAAGTTAATTTTAGGATTAGCAGTAACTGCAGGTACATTAGCGTTCGCTCAACAGACACCATCTACTAATCCGGTAACATTCGGGGTAAAAGGTGGGATGAACGTATCGTCACTTTCCAATGGAGCTGATTTAAGTGATTCAAAATCTAAAATAGGTTTTAACGCAGGAGTTTTTGCCAACATTCCGGTAGCAAGCAATTTCAGCGTTCAGCCTGAGGTTATTTACAATGACCTGGGTTCAAAAGTAACAAGGGAATATACTGCATTAGGAAACACCTACAAAAGCGAGTATTCCAGAAATTTAGGATATATTGCAGTACCGGTAATGTTCCAGTATAATGCAACTCCGGAATTCTTCCTTGAAGCAGGACCAGAATTTGGCTTCCTGGTAAGTGCAAAGGATAAATTCAAAAGTTCGACAAATAACAACAATAATAGCTCTCAAATCGCAACCCTTGATAAGGATGATTTCCAGACATTCAACTTTGGAATCGGTATCGGAGCTGGTTATTATTTCTTACCTAACTTAGGAATTACAGCAAGATATACAGCAGGTCTTACAGATATCTATAAGAACAACTCTGGTGACGCTGTGAAAAACAATGTATTCCAGGTAGGTCTGGCTTTTAAATTTAAATAAAAAGCCACAACATTCACTAACAAATTTTATATTCAATAGAAGGATCGGATTATTTTTAATCCGGTCTTTTTTTATAAAGGTTTATTAGAAATGTTAATAATTTACAAATTATAAAGAAAAAATATTTATAGATATTAAACGATTTCTGTTAAACACTTAATTATTTCCACTAAATAAAGACATTGGTTAACAACCCAATAATTAAAAAAATGTATTTGGCACAATGTTTGCTAATAAAGAAAATGTTAAACAAAACTTAAAATAACTATAAATTAAATATCTTATGAAAAAGATTTTTTTAGGCCTTGCCCTTACAGCGGGTACATTGGCTTTCGCACAAAAGACTTCTACTAATACAGCTTCATCACCAGTTAGATTTGGTTTAAAAGCAGGTCTTAATATTTCCAGCGTATCAAACTCTGATATGAATTCAAAAGCAGGATTTTACGGTGGTGTATTTGCCAATATTCCTGTAGCTCAGGATTTCTCTGTACAGCCGGAAGTATTGTACAGCGGTATGGGAGCAAAAGCAAAAGCAAACAGCGATGTCAAATTAAATTTAGATTATATTGCAGTACCGGTAATGTTCCAATATAACGCATTGCCTAATTTATATTTAGAGGCAGGACCTCAATTTAGCTTCCTGATAAACTCAAAGGTTAAATATCCATCAGGTTCTATTGATGCAAAGGATGCACACAAAACTTTTGATTTCGGACTTGGACTTGGTGCAGGATACTACTTTACTCCTAACATCGGAGTTAATGTAAGATACGTTGCAGGACTAACAGATATAGCGAAAAACAGAATCGGAGGTGACTCTTCTAAGAACGGAGTGTTCCAGCTTGGTTTAGCTTATAAATTCTAATAGTTTTTAATCATTTTTAACTCAATAAACAATATCAGATTAAAATTTTAATCTGATATTTTGTTTTAACACCACCTGCAGATGCCTGTTAAATTGGAATGGCAATAAAAGATGTTCAGTATCCTATTTGGAGCAAAAATGAATCAACATTATTTCATTTTCCAGGCATATCATCCTGAGAACTTGTATGCTTAGCTCTCAAATTTTAAAACTCACCTGCTATTTTGGCAAGAAATTTGCGGTTTGTAAATTAATTGTACCCTCTCTCCGATTCTCCATTTAACAACTCCGTTTTATCATTTTTTAATACACATCGTTTTATTCAAACGAATCAGTTATTTCAAATCATATCCTTAATTCAGTTTTGTTTTTGGAAGAGATTTCGGAGGCATCATAAGTAATACATTTTGATTTCAATAGAAAAGGTCGGGCTTAGTTTTTTAAGTCTGACCTTTTCACTTTTATTGAATCTTTGGGGTAAAACTCAAAATTCGGGGATAATACAGTGTTGATATTGATATGCTTTAAATTATAAAGATTTCGAAATCCGACTGATGTAATAGTTCAATTTCTGTTTAGTTCAGTTTTAAGAATAAACCGGTTTACAAAGTTCAAATAAGACATATTTATAAATTAAACGAATATTTAACTTAAAATTTACCTTAAATATTCAATATGTGTTGAAATATTTTATTAAAACTTGGATAAATTAATCTTTTTTTCAAAGCTCAAAACCTTTGTCAAACAGCTTCTATTCAAGGTTTTTTTTAGTTTGGCAAGCATTTTGCAAACTAAAGAAGCAAATAGTAAAATTAAAAATAAAATTATGAATAAGTTATTTTTAGGATTGGCATTAACTGCTGGTACATTAGCTTTCGCTCAGGAAACTCAAGAAATAAAAACAACAACTACAACTACTACATCTGCTCTTAAAAATGATGTACAGCCTGTAAGATTCGGTATAAAAGCAGGAGGTAACTCAGCTTATTTCAGTGCGCAAAAATTCGGTATGAATAGCCAGAAATTAGGATTCCATGCAGGAGCATTCGTAAATATTCCGGTTTCTAAACAATTCAGTATCCAACCGGAGGTTTTATATAACCAAATGGGGGCAAGAGACGTAATCTCTTCTACTCCTATTGAAAACGGAACTGTAAAAATACAGGATAAAGTAACAATGAATTATATCTCTGTTCCTTTAATGGTTCAAATGAGACCTACGGAGAAGTTTTATGTAGAAGCAGGTCCTGAATTCAGTTATTTCATCAATGGTAAAAATAAAGGTGATGTAACAAGAACTACTACTACAGGAGGTATTACTACTACAACCACTCAATCCCACTCTGAAGATGTGGATAAAGATCAAATCAACAAATTCAACTTCGGGTTAGGTCTTGGTTTAGGGTATGACATTACTAACAATATCGGAATCAGCGCAAGATATGTAAATAGCTTGACAAAGATCGATAAGAGCAGACCTGCTGCTGAAAACAACAACAGAGTTTTCCAATTAGGCCTGAACTATAAGTTCTAATCAAAAGAAACCAATTTTTTAACTTAAATGCATACTAATGCATTGTATAAAATCGCCGGAAGAAATTCTTCCGGCGATTTATTTTAATTGGCCTCAGATAGAATAAGAAAACGATGATTTTCGTAACTGTTCCTTCTCCAGTTCAAACCCACAGCACAGAATTCTTTTCCAAACCTTGGTTTTAAAATATTCTTGGGTCATCACTAATCACCCCATCTATTCCCATATCCTTCAGCTCCTGTAATCTTTCTTTTGAATTCACTGTCCATGGGATCACTTTCATACCCAGGGCATGACATTCCCTTACCAATTCAGGCGTTACAAGACGATGGTCAGGACTATAGATCGTAGGAGTAAAGCTCAGAAACTTCATATCTCCGGCTACTCCACTTAGATGATCAGGATATAATTTAAACCGCTCCAAAGGTATATTTTTGAAATTAGCCCGTTGCTCAGCCAATTTTTTATCATCTACTTTTTCCACCAGTAAAGCAGTCATAACCGCAGGATACTCTCTATGGATAATTTCGAGCGTCCTGGGATCAAAAGACTGAATGATAACACGGTCCTGGATTCCTTTCTCCAGAATGATTTTCATCATCAGGTCTACAAACTCTTCAGGCTCCGGATGAAAGATATTATCTGAGAAAGGCCGGGTTTTTGTTTCTATATTATAAAAAGGTAACGGTCTTTTCAATGCACGGGAATAAGCTTCACATTCATCTATTACCGATGAAAAGAGTGGCTTTTGAACTTTTATTTTCTTTTGGTCGGGATAATGATACAGCTTTTTTAGCCCTACATCAAAGGTCTGGATCCTGGTATAGGGCATATCATAAATTTTATAATAAAACCCGGAATCTTTTGGAATATAGCTTCCATCAGCTTTTGTTACCAATCCCGGTGAAAGAAAAGCGTCATGGGAAAGAATCACCTGCTTATCTCTGGTAATTGCCAAATCCATTTCCAGCGTGGTAACGTTCATTTTTAAAGCATTCTTCATCGCCGGAATTGTATTTTCAGGATACAGGGATTTTCCACCCCGATGAGCCTGTGTATCAAAAGACTGTGCCTGACAAAGCTGCGTAAATACAAGTATAATACCCGAAAAAAAAGCAATTTTCATATCCTGGAATTTTAATCTGATAAAATTAAAACTTACCCCACGGCTGTATACTACAGGAATATTAAGCTTTATCACATTAATGTAAATATTTTTTAACACGGATCTGAAAATAAAAAAGAGCCAGGTAATACCCGGCTCTATTATGCTATTGTATATAACAATTAGTTGAATAATTCTATCTCTTCTCCTTTTCCTACCGGATATTCTTCTGTGAAGCACCCAAAGCAGTGATTGGAAGATCCTAAAATTTCTTTCAGGTTGTCTATGCTTAAAAACTCTAAAGAATCTACTCCTAAATAGTTTTTAAGTTCTTCTGTAGTCATATTCGCTGAGATCAGATCATCTTTTGATGGAGTATCAATTCCCAGATAACACGGAGCAATAATAGGCGGAGAAACACTTCTGAAGTGGATCTCTTTTACCCCCGCGTCTTTCAGGATTTTAACCAATCTCTTGGAAGTAGTCCCCCTGACAATAGAGTCATCAATAATAACCACTCTTTTATCTTTCATTTCTGAAATAATCGGGTTCAGCTTAAGGTTTACTACTCTTTCTCTCATTTCCTGTGTAGGAACAATAAAGCTTCTTCCGATGTATCTGTTTTTAATCAAAACAGGACGGAAGGGGATTCCTGAAGCTTTTGAGAACCCAATGGCAGCAGGAACTCCGGAATCCGGTACTCCGATTACCAAATCGGCTTCTACAGGTGCTTGTTCCCAGATTTTTTCTCCTGATTTTTCTCTGATCTCATATACATTAATATTTTCCAGAGTAGAGTCAGGTCTTGCAAAATAGATGTATTCAAAAGAGCAGATTCTTTGCTTCCCTTTCTTTTCATCCATCATATATGAATGCAGCTTTCCAGGTTCATTTTCGTTGGTATAGATAATTTCCCCCGGAAGAATATTCCGCACATACTGTGCTCCTACAGCGTCTAATGCTACAGATTCTGAAGCAACAACATAGGACTTCTCATCAATAGCTCCTAAAACCAATGGGCGGATTCCGTTAAAGTCCCGGAAAGCAAAGAATTTATTTCTTGTCATTCCTACTACAGAATAAGCTCCCTCGATTTTCTCCATCGTTGCCTTAATAGCTCCACGAAGTCCAAGGTCCAGGTTTTTCTGGATTAATCTCAGGATTACTTCAGAATCGGAAGTAGCCCTGAAAACAACACCTTCCGCTTCCAGTTCTGCTTTAAGTTCTTTCGCGTTGGTCAGGTTACCGTTGTGTGCTATAGAAAGTATAATCTGGTCATATTCGTTTTTCGCGAAAAATGGCTGGAAATTATATTTCTTTTTATCTCCTGCCGTGGTATAACGGGTATGCCCGATTGCAGAATTTCCCATAAAAGTTGCAGGTTCCTTAATGTCTTTATACACGTCGAGAACCAGTCCTTCATCTTTCATATTGGTGATTTTCCCATCCTTTAAAACGGAAATCCCACAAGCCTCCTGACCTCTGTGCTGCAAAGCAAAAAGACCGAACTGTGAAAGAGAAAATGTATCAAGATCATTATCTGAATACAATCCGAAGATACCACACTCTTCATTGGGTGCATCTAACCTTTCCTCTTCTTGTGTTCTAAAAAGGTTTCTGCCATAAGTCTGGTTTTCAAATTGTTTTAAATATTCACTTTTATGAATGTCTAAACTTTTCATTTCTATTTTTTCTAATGATTAGAAGTTAGATATTAGATGTTAGAAATTAATCTAAGTTAACTTCAATTATATTTTTAAACTTGTTTTAATGAATAAATCATTTTGGGGATTTCAGCTAAAGGTCCTTTTACTTTTAGAGGAATAATTTTTCTTCAGAAATAAAATTCAAATCAATTCTTTTACTGAACCCATAGACTTACTCCAACCTTCCAATTTTCTATCCGGTGTGAATTTGATATTAAGTTCTATAACTAACTTCTAATTTCTAAGTTTATTTACCAAGTAAATTTTTAAGACGGTTGTAGATTTCCACATACGCCTCCGTTACTTCTCCTAAATCTCTTCTGAATCTGTCTTTATCAAGTTTCTTCATTGTATCTTTATCCCAAAGTCTGCAGGTATCGGGAGAAATTTCATCAGCTAAAATAATTTCTCCGTCGGAAGTTTTACCTAATTCAATTTTGAAATCCACTAAAATGATATTGATTTTATCAAAAAGATCGATAAGGATTTCGTTGATATCAGAAGTCAGCTCATACATTTCGTCAAGCTCTTCATAAGTAGCCGCTCCCAGGAAAACCGCATGGTGATCATTGATAAGCGGATCTCCCAATTCGTCTTTTTTATAACAAATATCGAAGATCGTTACCGGAGATTTAATGCCTTCCTCTACTCCTAATCTTTGGGCCATACTTCCTGCAGAATAGTTTCTTACCACCATTTCCAGAGGAATAATGGATACTTTTCTTACCAGCTGTTCTCTTTCGTTTAATTGTTTGATGAAATGAGTTTTGATCCCTTTTTCATTTAAATATTCAAAAATAAGAGTAGTGATGGCGTTATTCATTTCTCCTTTCAGGTCAACCTGACCTTTCTTTTGAGCATTAAATGCTGTAGCATCGTCTTTGAAACGTACTACTACTTCATCAGGATTATCGGTAGCAAATACTTGTTTCGCTTTCCCCTCGTACAACATTTCTTTCTTTTGACTCATAATTTTACTTTCTAAATTGTAGTTAGATTTATTGATTTATTTAATTATTATCCCTGTTAAAACAGCCAATCCAAAACTCAGGAGTGTTCCGATAAGAACATATTCTGTAAGCTTTCTTTGTTTTGCCTGTGCAAGGTCGCTGAATCTGAAAACAGACTTGGCGGCAACCATGAAACCTACCCCTTCCCAGTGATTTACCATAATAAAAGTAAATACCAGAAGGCGTTCTAAAATTCCTATATATTTTCCGGCACTTGTTAAAGATTCGGTCTGAATAGTATTGGGACCATCCGGAGCGGGTGTCCAGGATGATAATAGTATTTTGATAAAAATGGAAGCCGGCGTTGTCAGAAACAAAGCAGCCATCAATATCTTTAAAAATTCCTGATTTTGTAAAAAACCGAAACTGAATTCTCTGAAATAAAAAGAAATACCTCCAATTACCAGAATATGCAGCAGCTGGTCTATGAAAAACCATCTTTTCTTTGTTTTCACATTTTGAAACGTCAGCTTGGCAGCATCAATAATGAAATGAGTTACTCCCACCAGCATAGCCACCCACCAAAGCCGTAGATCCCAAAGGAAAATAAGACTTAAAACAGTGTGAATCAAAACATGAAAATATAAAAATGTACTTTTCAGTTTATGGTTTTCCTTATCTGCAACCCATGAATTTGGCTGAAGTATAAAATCTCCGAGTAGATGTGCCAATATGAGTTTGATGAAGATCATGCTTTAAAGTTCTGAGATTTTCTTTCTAAAATACTGGTTGGTTTCCACGATGAGCTCATAGTTGGCTCGTTTCAGTCTCTGGCTTATTGAAGACTGTGAAATAGCAAATCTCCTGGCGAGATCTTCCTGGGTAATGTCCTGGTTCATAATCATTTCATGAATGATTTCTGCAGTAGCCATTGTCCAGTTGTCAAAATCTTTGGATGACCATTTCAGAAGAATATTAAGGTCCCTGTCAAGAGAATCATTGGAAGTTTTGATCGCAACGGTATGTCCGTCATTTTTAAGGTCGTTCAGCAGCCTTCCGGAATTCACATAGGCCGTTCCGTTGGATTCGGTAATCTTTTCCGAAGAAAAACTTTCTTCACCGATACCGATAGCCATTCTTACATCAAGATTTTCCTGGCTTTTAATAAGGGATTTTATGGCAAGAAAATGCCAGAAAACATCATCTATACCACATTTGAACTGAAATTCATCCCCTCTGTAAATTTCCCATGTATGAGGAGCGCTTCCCCAGGTTTCGAGAAGATTTTTAAGTCTGGTTATCCAAACTTCAGTATCCGCATGCTGTGAATTTATAATATCACCGGTAATGACCGCTATCATACTGCAAATATAAGCATAATTACTTATAAATAAAAAATATAAGCAGAAACACTTATAGATATTGATTATTAGTGAATCTGCTTATATCGATGATACTGTAAACATACGGTTTTTAAGCCTGATTTAAATCACAAAAAGACAAAATAAATTAAAAATTTTCATGACAGATGAAATATTAACTTACCTTTTAATTCTTTTCATGTAAGAAGCTTATATTTCTCTAATAAAAAACCATAATAGTTTTATAGTTTATCAGGGTTTGTATAGACAATTTCTTGCTCTATTTCTTAATAAACTGCTCTACTTTGTCATCAAGCCTCAGAAAGTATGTCCCTGCAGGAATTCCCTGCATAGAAATATTTTTTTTGTTTCTGAACGGATTTTTCTCTGTATAGATCACTTTTCCTGAAAGGTCAATGACCTGGGCAGTTTTTATCTTTTCAGGGTCTCCGCTTACAAAAAGGTTGTCGTATACCGGATTCGGGTATATTTTCAGGACTTTGTCTGCAGAAGTGATTAGTTCTGAAGTTGACAATGTTCCGCCAAGGTTCTGACAATAATCCGTAGGATAAGCCTCCCATTCATTAAGATTGAAAGTACTCGCCGGTTGGTTGACAGAAGCTTTTCTATACAAAGAAACATCTTTTAAAGCTGTAGAATTATTTTGCCCTGTCACACCCAATGCATCTATTGTTACAGACTTGTATCTCAATTCAAGGTAATTATATCCATAAAAGGTCATCTGGGGGGCAGCTGTTACAAACTTTGCCTGATCATTCGTATAGCAAGAAAAGCTGGCCGACGGATTTAAAACAACAAAAGTTTCATTATTCTGAACTACCCCTTCCATTTCAAAAGGAGCAGGAAAATAATGACTGTTATTGCTTCCCTGCAGCTGAATAGACAATTTATAATCACTTAAATTGACAGAATGACCTGTTTTATTGGTGATTTCGATCGCTTTGTTACCGTTAGTTGACCCTTCCAGGTATTTTGAAATAAAGAGATCTTTAGCATACGAATCCGAAGCTAATGTAGTGACAGGAAGAATATTGCTGTCCGGTGAAAGCAGATAACCATTGTCATATGCTTTTACCGTATAATTATACGTTGTAGAAGGACTAAGGTGATCAATGGTAACAGACGTGCCTTTTGTAGCAGCAACTAAGGTACCGTTCTGATACACCTTATAACCAATTACATCTGCATCGGGGCTGGGAGTCCAGCTCAAATTAGAAAAATAAGCGCTGGTTTGTGTGGAGGTTAGGTTGGAGGGAGCCTGGGGAGCAATGGTATCCGGAGTCTGGCTCCAGATGGCATTAATCCAGGCAGGGTTATCTATAAAAGGATTCCTGTTTTTCTGGATTGCATATACTGCATTATTTCTGTCAATTTCCCTTGGTGATACAGGATCCTGCTGATGCCATTGAAGGAGCATAGCCAGATAAGCGGGCTCAAATGCCCTTTCTTCTGTACCGTCAAGTGGATTTACATCTAAAGCGGGATTTGCATTCGTATTGTATTTGAAAGTACCCAGTTTTCCTTCATACCTTACTGCAAAATACAATAAAGATCTTGCTATATCTCCCTTAAACTCATCAATAGGTTCATAAACGTTCCCTGTGTATGGTAAATTGGGAATCATACTCGTACCTATCTTGGAGCTATTGGTGAAAGTATAAGCTATGTTGGCAGGTAACGTGCTGGAAATCCCATAAGGATAATTGCTTCTCAACTGATTGATCTTTGCATCCGTGGGAATTACATAAAACAAATCGGAATACATCGGATAATTACTGTTAAATGTACTTTGCGGCATCATATGTTCTCTGTTGTATCCCATTCCTTCCCCGCCTGAGGAGGATATCAGCTGCGCTGAGGTGTATTCATAAGCATCAGGGCCTGATGGTACTTCTGAATAGATATCCAGCAGAAAAGTAGTATTATTGGAAGGGTTATGATCGTAGTAAACATCCAGATCCGTCTGGTTATAGTATCCTGGAAGATCACCATAATGCCAGCTGATTGTTTTCTCTGCAATAATATCATGAAGTTTTGATTTCAAAGCATAACCGGTAAGTCCGGCAGTGCCATTGTAATATCCGGGAGGTGCCTGTGCAGACAGATAAGAAGAAATCAAAATAACAGGGAGTAGAATTTTTTTCATGCCTTAAAATTTGGGGAAACTAAAATAGTAAATAAAAAACGCATAGCTCTTGAAATTTTATTACGAAAACATTAATTTTTAAAATATAAAAAATTGAAAACTAAAATTTTGCGTCTAAAATATTATGGATAAAATAAATTCTTTTAGCATTCCATCAATTTATTTATCTTTGGGAACTAACTATTATCTATATGAATACAGAGACTATTGACAACATCAAAATGATAGCGGAGACAGCTAGAGAATTTGCAGAGAAGAATATCCGTCCGAATATAATGGAATGGGATGAGAGCCAGACATTCCCTAAAGATTTATTTCACCAACTGGGAGAAATGGGTTTTATGGGTGTTGTAGTTCCTGAGCAATATGGAGGCTCTGGTTTGGGATATCATGAATATGTTACAATCCTTGACGAGATTTCTCAGGTAGATCCGTCAATCGGTCTTTCTGTAGCAGCACACAATTCTCTTTGCACCAATCATATTTATGAATTCGGTAACGAAGAACAAAGAAATAAATGGCTTCCTCAGTTGGCTTCAGGAAAAGTAATCGGTGCCTGGGGATTAACGGAGCATAATACAGGTTCAGATTCCGGAGGAATGTCTACTACAGCTGTAAAAGACGGCGATGACTGGATCATCAACGGAGCTAAAAACTTTATTACCCATGCCATTTCGGGAGATATTGCCGTTGTGATGACAAGAACAGGGGAAAAAGGTGCTAAAAACAATTCTACAGCTTTTGTTTTGGAAAAAGGAATGCCTGGTTTTACTTCCGGGAAAAAAGAAAATAAATTAGGTATGCGTGCTTCAGAAACGGCAGAGCTTATTTTCGACAATGTACGTGTTCCGGATTCACACCGTTTAGGTGAAGTAGGCGAAGGTTTCAAACAAGCTATGAAGATTTTGGATGGAGGAAGAATCTCTATTGCGGCTTTAAGTTTGGGTACTGCAAGAGGTGCTTACAAAGCTGCTTTAAAATATGCTAAAGAAAGACACCAGTTTGGGAAGGCAATCTCTGAATTCCAGGCAATCAACTTTATGCTTGCCGATATGGCAACGGAAATTGATGCTGCGGAACTGCTTATCCAGAGAGCAGCCACACTGAAAAATGCCAAACAGAAAATGACCAAAGAAGGGGCAATGGCCAAATTATATGCTTCTGAAGCTTGCGTAAGGATTGCCAATAATGCCGTTCAGATTTTTGGAGGCTATG
Source organism: Chryseobacterium gallinarum (assembly GCF_001021975.1). Classification (NCBI taxonomy): domain Bacteria; kingdom Pseudomonadati; phylum Bacteroidota; class Flavobacteriia; order Flavobacteriales; family Weeksellaceae; genus Chryseobacterium; species Chryseobacterium gallinarum. The sequence goes on from NZ_CP009928.1 coordinate 3,963,343, forward strand.
GATACACCAAGGACTTCCCTGCTGAGAAATTCTACAGAGATTCCAAACTTTGCACTATTGGAGAAGGTACTTCTGAAATCCAGCGACTGGTGATCGGAAGAGATATCACAAAATAAACTAAAACTTAAAACAAATGATTAAACAGGCACTTTTAGGTGAATTTCTGCATGAAGCAGAAAACACCAGAAAAATTTTGAAAGCAATTCCTGACAGCGCCCTGGACTGGAAACCGTCTGAAAAAAACTGGACGACTGCCCAACTGGCTTCTCATATTGCTGAAGTATACAACTGGTATGAACCCACTTTCAACCAGGATACTTTTGATATGGGAAAATATGAATACGACAAAGGAGATATTTCCAAAGCTGAAAATATCCTTACAAAATTTGAAGAAAATGTTGCCAAAGCACAGCACGCGCTTGAAAACTCTGATGAAGCCACTTATTTCAATGAATGGAAAATGGAGATGCATGGAAATGTGCTTTTTCCTCCTTCCCCAAGGATTCAGGTGGTTAGAGGCTTTCTGTATAATCATTTGTATCATCACAGAGGAGAGCTTGTGGTCTATTTAAGATCAACCGGCAATAAAGTTCCCGGGCTTTACGGACCTACTGCTGATGATAAAATGTAACTGAAAACTATTTTATAGCAACTCATTAAGCTGTTTCACTCTTCGAAACAGCTTTTTTGTTATCAGGTCCGGCTGTTTTATACCATTACAACGGAAGAAGAAATGCTAATGCGACACAATAATTAGTTCGTTAATTCTGAAAAAAATCAAAAATATTATTGTCTCATTTATAGAAATTAAATAAAATTTCATCTTATTTTTAAATTTCTATAAAATAAATCAAATGACAGTGTTTATTTTTCGTGTATTGAAGGCTGTTTTCAATTAAATTCAATGCATTGCATAATACATTAAACATATACTCAGAATTTTTCTTAAATAATTTCGTTTTTCGTAATATATTTTTTATTAGTTTTGATATTCCACAATTAAAACAAATAATTAATATGAAAAAACAACTAACCCTGATCGGAATGCTTCTCATTACGGGTGTTTCTTTCGCACAAACTGACCGCCTTTGGTCCGAAACTTCTAAAAGAACCTCATCAGAGATCTTTGAAAACAAATCCGGAATCAACAATCCAAAGGTATACAACCTGGATATCAACGGATTGAAAAATGCTCTGGCAAAGGCTCCCAAAAGACTGGCAGTTGGCGAAAAATCGGAACTCATTATTTCCTTTCCAAATTCTCAAGGAAAAATGGAAAATTTCAAAGTGAGAGAGAATTCCAACTTTACCCCTGAATTGGCTGCAAAATATCCGGATATCAAATCCTATATCGGCCAAGGACTTGAAGACCCAAATTCAACGGTATATTTCAGTGTTTCTCCGCTAGGACTATCCTCAATGGAAATATATGGCGACAGATCAGCTGTATTCATCGAGCCTTACTCTAAAGATCTTTCCACCTACGTGGTTTATAGAAAATCGGATAAAAAAGACGACCTCAGTAAATTTGAATGCTCTGTAATAGATGTAGCACAGAAAGGCGCTGCCAGTTCAGCCCTTGCCGCAAGACCTAATGCAGATGATTCCAAATTAAGAACTTTCAGACTGGCATTATCCTGCACGGGAGAATATACGGCTTATTTTGGCGGGACAAAAGCTCAGGCTTTAGCAGCAATGAACAATACGATGACCCGCGTAAACGGAGTTTTTGAAAAAGACTTTGCTGCAAGAATGGTACTCATTGCCAATAATGATGCTGTTATTTATACCAACGCTTCTACAGATCCCTATTCCCCTTCTTCAGGAATGAACAACTGGAATTCACAATTGCAAAGCACTTTAACTTCCGTAATCGGAGAAGCCAATTATGACATCGGTCATTTATTCGGCGCATCCGGAGGTGGAGGTAATGCAGGCTGCATAGGCTGTATCTGTGTTAACGGATCTAAAGGAAGCGGTTATACTTCTCCGGCAGATGCCATTCCTTCAGGAGATAATTTTGATATTGATTACGTAGCTCACGAAATGGGACACCAATTCGGAGGAAATCATACTTTCTCAATGAGCAATGAAGGCACAGGAGCCAATATGGAACCGGGTTCGGGTTCTACCATTATGGGGTATGCAGGAATCACAAGCCAGGATATCCAGCCTCACTCAGATGCATTTTTCCATGCCATCAGTATTCAGCAAATCACAAATAATATTAAGGCAAAAACCTGTTCCGTAAACACCAGTACAGGAAATTCAATCCCTACCGCTAATGCAGGCCTGGATTATACCATTCCGAAAGGGACACCGTTTATGCTGACCGGAACAGGAACAGATGCTGACGGGGATTCTCTAACGTATATCTGGGAGCAGATGGATAATGCATCATCTTCTCAGACCGGGTCAAGTTCCGCTGCAAGTGCAACCAAAACATCCGGGCCTAATTTCAGATCCTGGACACCTACTGCATCTCCTACAAGATATTTCCCAAGGATGGCATCCATCTTAAACGGGGCGACTACTACTGCAGGCTCAGAAATTACTGTTGAAGCTCTTTCATCAGTGGCCAGGACTCTTAATTTCAGATTTACGGTACGCGATAACAGAGCCGGAGGTTCGGGAAACAATTCTGATGATGCGGTAATCACTGTAAACGGTACTGCCGGTCCATTTAGTGTAACTTCTCAAAACTCCGCAACAACTTATACAGGAGGAAGCTCGCAAACCATTACCTGGAATGTTGCAGGAACTACAGCAAACAATGTGAATGCTGCCAACGTAGATATCCTTTGGTCCACCGATAACGGAAATACCTGGACTACCCTATTGGCAGGCACTCCAAATGATGGTTCACAAGCGGTAACGATTCCTAATACTTCCACAACATCCGGAAGAATCATGGTAAAAGGGTCTAATCATATCTTCTTTGATGTAAATAATGCCAATATTACAGTGAATGCAGGTTCAGGAACTCCGGACACTACCGCACCTACTGCGCCTACTCTTGCAGCTTCAGGAACTACTGCTACCAGCACTAATCTTTCCTGGTCCGGAGCCACAGACAATGTTGGGGTGACTGGCTATGATGTATACCAGGGCACTTCATTAATCGGTTCTACTGCTTCTACAACGTATACGGTTACCGGATTGACTCCATCTACCACATACACTTTCTCTGTTAAAGCTAAAGATGCAGCAGGAAACGCTTCTTCTTCAAGCAATACCGTAAATGTTACAACGCTTTCGGGAGGAACAGTCAGCTATTGTTCTTCTTCAGCATCCAATACTGCTGATGAAAGAATCGGAAATGTTAAATTCGGAACTATCAACAATACTTCAACAGGAACAGCCGGCTATGAGAACTTTACTGCAATCTCTACCAATGTTACCAGAGGAACAGCCTATACCCTTTCTATAACTCCTGTGTGGACTTCTACAAAATATAGCGAGGCTTATGCTGTATATATTGATTATAACGGTGACGGAGATTTCACAGACAGCGGTGAGCTTGCCTGGTCAAAAGCTGGATCTACAACATCACCTGTAACTGGTTCCATTACGATCCCGTCAACAGCTACTCTTGGAACAACGAGAATGCGGGTAATGATGAAATACAGCAGCATTCCTACTTCATCTTGTGAAGCCTATACGTATGGACAGGTTGAAGATTATACCCTGAATATCGTTTCTTCAGGAAAAGGAGATATCTCGAACACCAATAACCTGATCACAGATATTAAGTTGTATCCAAACCCTGTAAAAGATCAATTATATATTTCAAATACATCATCTGAAGATTATAAAATCTTCGATATGGGTGGAAAACTAATTGATTCCGGAAAACTTCAAAGAGGATCAGTAAATGTAAATAACCTTGTAAAAGGAGCTTATATGATTCAAATCGGAGAAACAACAAAGAGATTTATCAAAAATTAATAACCTTATCATTAAACGATGTGAAAGGCTGCCCGTCCGGGCAGCCTTTTTATGATGAAATTTAATACTCCCAATTTATCCGGGTAAAATTTTCCATGCTATATAAATACCCAAAATAGGAGTCTACAACCCATGGTTGTAGATTTTATTGTTCATAAGTCTTGAAAAGATAACACCGCTTTTACTTCCTGCAATTCATACATTTTCCCCTGTACATTTCAAAATTTACAAATCGTTTTCTATCTTTGCGTAAATAAAAAAATTCATGGATAAAATTGATAGTCTGAACCAAGTAGCAGAATTCCATACTACTTTTAAAGCCCCTATTTTAGATACCCCACAAATTCCTTCTCCTGAAAGGTGTAACCTTAGGGTAGAGCTTCTACAGGAAGAATTAAACGAATTAAAACAGGCTATTGCCGACCAGAATATTGTAGAAATTGCTGATGCACTTTGTGATCTTCAGTATGTTTTGAGTGGTGCTGTGCTTGAATTCGGGCTTGGCAACAAATTTGTAGAATTATTCAACGAAGTTCAGCGTTCCAATATGTCAAAGGCTTGTGATAATGAAGAGCAGGCAAAAGAAACGGTTGAATTTTATAAAGAAAAAGGAGTAGAATCTTTTTATGAAAAGTCCGGAGAAAAACTAAATGTTTACAGACGTGCTGATCATAAAGTATTAAAGAACAAATACTACTCTCCTGCCGATTTAAAATCAATTATTGAAAAATAAATATGAAAAAATTTATTACCCATATTGTTGCCTTTTCGAGCCTCTTTTTTGCTGCCCAGCAATTGAGTGCCCAAAAAGTAGTTATTAACCGCGAGGTAGAGTCCCAAAAGGATGGAAAAATGCTTTTAGGATATCAGTCTAAGGATCAGTTTTTAAAAGCTCCTTATGCCGACTGGTATGTAAAAGAACATGATGAATACGCCCTTGATCAGAAAGCTATCAGCGAACTGAAAAAGGAAAGAATCAGTTCTTATGACATGATTGTTTTCATAGGTACCTGGTGTGAAGACAGCCACAGAGATTTCCCAAGGCTAATGAAAATACTGGAGGAAGTAAGTTATCCCGACAGTAAGCTTACCATTATTGCGGTTAACCGTAAAAAAGAATCTCCCACCGGAGACGAAAGTCTTTATAATGTCCAGAAAGTTCCTACCATCATTGTCAAAAGATACGGGAAGGAAGTGGGAAGAATTGTAGAGATGCCTACTAGCGGATATATTGAAAGAGATTTGGCAGAAATTTTGAAAAAGAACGATTCATCTGTAATCAAAGAAATTTTTAAATAAACTTGAGAAATTATAAAGTAATTATATCGTTTCTGGCAGGTGCAGGTGTTGTACTGCTGTTGTTTTTTGGTCTTAAATCATGCCTGAATATGGGTGGAAAAACGGAAAAATCAGATTATTATATTCTGACCAACCAGATTTCCAAGATGAATAAAATGGTGGTGATAGAGCAAAACACATCCAGTATGCAGAAAACCAAGATGGGCTATGAAGTATTTGGAAAGGAAGTGTCTAACAACAGCATTATTACCTATACCAAAACCAATGCACAGGTTTCCTATGATCTTAATAAAATGAAGATCGAGGTAGATTCTATCAACAAAAAGCTGGTGATCACCGAACTTCCTGATGCAGATATCAGAATCACCCCAAGCGTTGAAATTCAATCCCTGGATGATTCATTTTTCAACAGGATTACAGAGAAAGATATTAAAAACGTAACGGAAAAAGCCAAAGAAACTGCTATTAAATCTATTGATCAGAATCAGCTGAGAAGCCAGGGCCGTAAACAATTATTGGAAAATCTCGATAATATCTTTGTTTTGGCAAAAGCTTTAAACTATACCATAGAAGATAAAACCGGCAAAATCGGCATTTTAAATCTTTGATACGGTAATAAAAGAAACTACGGTCCTTTATTTACTTTGGCAAACGCTTTGAAGAATATTAAAATCAAGATTCTTGAAATTAATTAAAAATTTAAAGTCATGAATTCAAAAGAAAATAATAAAAAGGATACATCTGCCAATACTGCAGAAACTAAAAAACAGAATCAGGATTTTCAAAACATTCCTGCTTCATCAAAAAAAGCCAACCCTCCTGATATTGATAAAGAAGATGTTCAGAAAGCTTCAAAGAATAAATCAGGAAAAACGGATAATACGAAAGAATAATCTCCTACTGGATTATTACCGGATAAAATTGAAAAGTACTGCTTCACAGCAGTACTTTTCTTCTAACTAATCTTATTTAAGTGGACTATAAAAATTATACGATAGTTGATTTTCCGATTTTCACGTTTTCAAAGTTATAATACGATTTCTCGGAATATTTGATATAATCTGCAATAAAGCTTCCCACCTCACCGGTAGAATAATGCTGCTTTGTATTAAGATCAATAGTAACATATTTATTTTCAATGGCATGTTCTACCGATTGTCTTAATTTATCCGCTGCCTGATGAAGCTGAAGATGATCAAGCATCATGGCAACACTCAGGATAGAGGCAACAGGATTGGCAATTCCTTTACCCTTTGCCTGTGGATAGGATCCGTGGATAGGTTCAAACAGGGCATTCTTTTCACCTATGGAGGCAGACGGAAGTAACCCGATAGAACCGCCAATTACGCTGGCTTCATCAGAAATGATATCCCCGAACATATTTTCGGTCAGAATAACATCAAACTGTTTAGGATTAAGGATCAGCTGCATGGCTGCATTATCTACAAACATGTAGTCCAGCTGCACATCAGGATATTCCGGTGCAATTTCCTGGCAGACCTTTCTCCACAGCCTTGAAGTATCCAATACATTAGCTTTGTCAATAAGTGTAAGTTTCTTTCTTCTCTTCTGAGCTTCTTTAAAGGCCATATGAGCAATCGGGGTAATGTCTTCCCTGCTGTATTGGCAAACATCATAGGCATAAGAACCTTCAGGATCTGTAAATTTCTCTCCAAAATAAATCCCGCTTACCAGTTCCCTGAAGATCTGGATATCTGCCCCTTCAATAACTTCTCTTTTCAGCGGGCTTTTTTCAATAAGCGAAGGGTATGTCTGAAGAGGGCGGATATTGGCAAATAAACCCAATTCTTTTCTCAGTTTCAACAATCCCTGTTCAGGCCTTACTTTCGCTTCAGGATTATTATCAAATGCAGGATCGCCTATTGCTCCAAAAAGGACCGCGTCGGATTCCTTACAGATTTTTAAAGTTTCTTCAGGCAATGGGTCTCCGGTTTTAAAAATAGCTTCCGCTCCAATAGAACCATACTCAAATTGAAACTGACATTGAAAAACTTCAGCGATGACATCCAATATCTTAATACTTTCTCGGATCACTTCAGGACCAATCCCATCTCCGGGAAGAACTGCAATTTTAAAATAATTTCTATGCATTTGTTGTTTGTGTTTTAAGTTCAAATTCCTTGATTGCCTGTTTTTTACTGATTAAAAAGTCAATATCATCATAACCGTTCATCAGGCATATCTTTTTATAAGAATCAAGTTCAAAAGTCTCCTTAGTTCCATTAAAGCTGATAGTCTGCTGCTCAACATCCACCACAATTTCACTTTCAGGGTTTTCATTGATTCCTTTTAGAATATCTTTTAAAAAACCTTCAGAAACCTTAACGGGAAGCAACCCGTTATTTAAGGCATTTCCTTTGAAAATATCCGCGAAATAGCTGGAAACAATAACTTTAAATCCATAATCCGTAAGGGACCACGCAGCATGTTCACGGCTGCTTCCACACCCGAAGTTATTCCCGGCTACCAGGATTTCCCCTTTGAAGACGGGATTATTTAAAACAAAATCGGGATTCGGTTCTCCCGTATGAATATTAAATCTCCAATCCCTGAACAGGTTTTCACCGAAACCTTTTCTATCAATACTTTTTAAAAATCTTGCGGGAATGATCTGATCCGTATCTATATTTTCTGCCGGCAACGGAACACCACTGGATTTTATAATAACTAATTTTTGCATGTATTTTATTTCTTGGATTAGAACCACAAAAGCATACGTTCTTTTATGTAAACAGATAATATCTTTCTACTTAGAGCGTTATCATCTCTTATTTGTGGTTCCATATATTTTTAAAACTCCTTTTTAGTTGAATTCATAAGCTGAAATTCTGCCTTCAATGGCTGCTTTGGCCGCAGTAAGCGGACTTGCCAGAATTGTTCTTGCTCCTTGTCCCTGCCTTCCTTCAAAATTCCTGTTCGAAGTAGAAACACAATACTCTCCTTCGGGTATTTTGTCATCATTCATCGCCAGGCACGCCGAACATCCGGGCTGACGGATCTGGAATCCTGCATCATTGAAAATTTTATCCAGCCCTTCTTCATAGATCTGTTTTACAACCTGCTGGGATCCCGGAACGATTAAAGCCTTTACGGCTTCAGATTTGCTTTTGCCTTTAATATATTGCGCTGCCGAACGGAAATCTTCAATCCTCGCATTGGTACAGCTTCCTATAAATACATAATTCACTTTGATATCAGAAAGAGCCTGGCCAGCTTTTAAACCCATATATTGTAATGCCTTCTCCTCTGACTCATTCTGGGGTGCCGGAATTACTTCCCGGACAGAAATCCCCATTCCCGGATTTGTCCCGTAAGTAACCATAGGATAAATATCAGCAGCATCGAAAACCAATTCTTTATCAAAGGTGGCACCCTCATCAGTTTTTAAAGACTTCCAATATTCCACTTTCTCTTCCCACTCTTCTCCCTGCGGGGCGAATGTCCTTCCTTTCACATACTCAAAAGTGGTTTCATCAGGAGCAATCATTCCGCCTCTGGCACCCATTTCAATACTCATATTACAAACGGTCATCCTACCTTCCATCGACATCTCTTCAAAAACGTTTCCGGCATATTCACAGAAATATCCTGTTCCGCCATCGGTCCCTATTTTTGAAATAATATAAAGAATCACATCTTTAGGCTGAACGTTATCATTCAATTTTCCATTCACCGTAATTCTCATTGATTTCGGTTTACTGAGAAGAAGGCATTGGCTGGCAAATACCTGGGCTACCTGGCTTGTTCCTATTCCGAAGGCAATGCTTCCGAACGCTCCGTGCGTTGAAGTATGGCTGTCTCCGCAAACGATGCTCATTCCCGGTTGGGTAATTCCCAGTTCCGGAGCAATAATATGGACAATTCCCTGATAAGGATGTCCCAGTCCGAATAATTCGATATTATTTTTCCGGCAATTCTCCGTAAGCTGCTGAACCTGATTTCTTGATAACTCATCGCGGATGGGTAAATCCTGATTGAGTGTAGGGACATTGTGATCTGCTGTGGCTACGATCTGAGCGGGCCTGAAAATCTCAAGGTTTCTCGACTCCAGCTCTGCAAAAGCCTGAGGACTTGTTACCTCATGGATCAGATGTTTGTCAATATATATGATTTGGGGGCCGTCAGGAATTGTTTCCACTACGTGAGCGTCCCAAACTTTATCAAAAAGTGTCTTTTTCTCGTTATTCATTTTTACTTTACTTGATTTTAAATCAAACTCACCCTATTTTTCTGCTAAAACTACCCATGATCCGGGCCAGATCATCATTGCACACCTCTTTTTTAAGATCAGCTATTTTCAGGAATTCCTGGTACAGATAATCCAGTTCATTTTTAGTAACATCATAGCCTATATGCTTAAAACGGTATGCTAATGCGGAACGTCCGCTTCTTGCTGTAAGAATAATGGAAGAGGCGTTCACCCCTACTTCCTCAGGATCTATAATTTCGTAGGTTTCCCTGTTTTTAATCACACCATCCTGATGAATTCCGGAGCTGTGGGCAAAAGCATTTGCTCCTACTATGGCTTTATTAGGCTGTACAGACATTCCCATCAAATCGGAAACCATGTTGCTCATTTCGTTCAGCATCCTGGAATTGACATCTGTGTAAAGATTTAAGTTTTTATGTTGTTTTAAAATCATTACTACTTCTTCCAAGGCTGTATTCCCTGCCCTTTCTCCCAGTCCGTTAATCGTGCATTCAATCTGGCGGGCTCCGTTGATTGCCCCGGCAATAGAATTGGCAGTGGCAAGTCCGAGATCATTATGGCAATGACATGAAAGTACCGCCTTTTCAATTCCTTTTACATTTTCTCTCAGGTACTTTATCTTCTTCCCATATTCCTCAGGCAGACAATACCCAGTTGTGTCAGGAATATTTAATACGGTAGCCCCCGCTTTAATAACGGCTTCACATACCCGGGCCAGATATTCGTTATCTGTTCTTCCCGCATCTTCAGCATAAAATTCAACATCTTCCACATACCCTTTGGCATACCGTACTGCCTCAGCAGCCCGTTCTATGATGTCTTCCCTTGTAGAGTTAAATTTGTATTTAATATGAGAATCCGAAGTGCCTATTCCTGTATGTATTCTTGGTCTTTTGGCAAACTTCAGGGCTTCAGCAGCCGTATCAATATCTTTTTTATTAGCTCTGGTTAACCCGCATACTTTTGCATTCCTTACCAGTTTTGAAATTTCGGAAACAGACTCAAAATCTCCCGGACTGGAAATAGGAAATCCGGCTTCAATGATATCAATCCCTAGCTCATCAAGCCTTTCGGCAATAATCAGTTTTTGCTCCGTATTCAGTTTACATCCCGGGACCTGCTCCCCATCTCGCAATGTCGTATCAAAAATTTCAATTTTTTCGGAATTCATAACTAAAGTTTTTTACTTAATTTTGATTCAAAACTACAGCTTGCAATATTTTTCCGTTTTCAGTTTTTTTGAAAATTACAATATTCAACAGTTGGAGAAACAGATGTATCTAATTATTAACCAGAATTTTAACATATAAAAATTTACAATGGCAGAATTGCAGAAAGATTTTTTGTTTGTATTGATAAAGTCATTGAACACTTCAGAAAAACGACAGTTTAAATTGTATGTTAACCGTCTTGGTATCAATGTAGACGCCAAATTTCTTTTGTTATTTTCAGAAATGGACAAAATGAAAGAATATGATGAAAATATTATTATCCAGAAGAAAATATCCACCAAGCAGCAGCTTTCTAATCTCAAAGCACATCTTTATAAACAGATTTTAATCAGTCTTCGTACCAATCCCAGTCATCAGAATTATAGAATTCAACTGAGGGAACAGCTGGATTTCGCTAATATTCTGTATCAGAAAGGATTGTACAAACAAGCGTTGAAAATACTGGATAAAACCAAACAATCTGCTCTGGAACTGGATGAAAAAAGCATTGCATCTGAGATCATCGACCTGGAAAAGGTTATTGAATCACAGTTTATTACCAGGAGTTTTGACGGCCGGGCTGATGAACTGATCAGGCAATCCCAGGAAATCAGCAGGCAAAACCGGTATACCACAAAGCTTTCCAATCTTTCACTGAAATTATACAGTGAAATGCTTACCCACGGCTATGTAAAAAATGACGCAGACCGCCAGGAGGTCCTTGATTTTTTTAATTCCCAGATTAAGAATATCAGGCTTGAAAAACTGAATTTTACAGAAAAGCTCTGGTATTTTAAAGCCCATGTATGGAAAAACCAGCTTTTGCAGGATTATAAGTATACGCTAAAATATGCCTATCAATGGGTAGATCTCTTCCACAAAAAGCCTGAAATGATTTTCAGCCATCCTGTCTGGTACATTAAAGGAAATACTTACCTCTTAAAGATTTTATTCCTGTATGGGAATATAGATATCCTGGAAGAACATTTTGAAAACTTTAATAAAACCGTGAATTCTGAAAGTTTTGCCCAGAATGAAAACCTTCAGTCTCTTGTCTTTCTTACCCATTACAATACATTGATGAATATTCATTTTGTAAAAGGTGAATTTTTCACAGGAACCAAACTCATTCCTGAGATTGAACTTAAAATGGAAAAACTCCGTGAAAGAATTGACGAACACCATTTTATGATCCTATACCTGAAAATGGCCGCCATGTTTTTTGGAAGCAAAATGTTCTCAAAATCAATCGCATATTCCATGAAAGTGATAGAATCAAAAGGAAATGTGCAGGAAGACCTTCTTTTCCATACCCGCATTTTGATTTTGATGGCTAAGTATGAATCAGGAAATGATGAGGATTATGATGAGTTTGTAGCTTCTACTTTAAAGTTTGCCAAGAAAATGAAAAAACCGGAAGAGTTCCATTTTGAAAGTATACAGTTTTTTAAGAACCTGAATAACCAGGTTTTAGACCAGCAGCAAAAGGCTTTTGAAGCTTTTGACAAAAAACTGGAAGAATTTTCCCGCAACGAATATTACAGAAGGTCATTATTTTATATTGACATTCACGGATGGATCAGGTCTAAGGTTCAAAATGTAGATGTAATTGAGATTATCAAGCAGAAAGTGAAGTATAAGAGAAAAAATTAGTTTTATGTTGTTGAAACGAAAAGGCATTGACTTTACCTGCTACTCCGTTTTAAAGCCCAGTGATCTTATCTGAGATAGAACTGACTATTACAGAGTATAGACTTGTTGTTATACATTATATTATGGAAGGAAATTATTTTATCTTTCTGCTTACACTATCCATTCCTTTCTATAAAATTCAATACATTTTTATGACTGACTTTTTCCATAATTTCATGGGAAAAGCGTTGTTCAATTTCTTTATTGATGGCCGGATAGGTTGCAGCATTAGCATGTTCGGGAAAGAAAAACGGGTGGCGGGAAGTGTCCGGATGGTCTTTCCAGTAAAAGTAATCGGCTCCATAAGCAATCGCTTCTTTCCCATCCAGATCCAGACCATATTGGATGTGTTCATATAATCTTTCGGGGTGTTCAAGGTCAATATAATCCATGATAAAGTTCAGGCCGATAAGTCCTTTTCTCCTGATCACTTCTTTGGCCAGTTCATCAGGAAGGTTCCGGTTGTTTTTACAGACCGTTCTGTAGTTGGAATGACTCGCCAGGACAGGAATTGAATACCCTTTCTGATCAATATAATTAAAAATATCATAGGCCAGCTGATCACTGGTATGGGCCAGGTCAATGGCTATTTTCCGGTCAGAAATATAGTCTATCAGTACTTTTCCATCATCTTTTAATCCTGCTGTTGCATTATTTCCTCCTCCAAACCGGTTTTCCAGATGGTGAGTAATTCCGATATACAAAACTTTTTGTGTATTTTCAATGATTGTTTCAAGCTTTTTAAATCCTGTATCAAGACTTTCATCCTCATCACAAAAAGAAGAGGCATTTTCAATAGAAGCAATCACTCCTACCCGATTTTCGTTTTCATGATTTTTATAATTGTCCGTATCGAAAAGGAAAAAATTTTCATGTTTCACCAATTCTGAAAACAACCGGCTTTGCTTTAATCCGTATACTGTGCTGTCTTTTCCCGTTCCCGAATAAATGGCCATTACCTGAAGTCCTACATTTCCTTCTTTTAAATATGGTAAAGAACAACCTATTTCCCTGTCATCAAGGGCAGCATTGGATCGTAATAAATAATAAAGGAGGTCGCAATGCAAATCAATGTTTATCATATTCATTATGAGTTAGTTTTAAATGATTTCTCAAAAATCCAACAATACGGTCAACTGTACGGTAATGAAATAATCTGCCGGATGATTGAATCATATTAATTGAGTATATTATTTCAGGTGTTTAAATTACTACTATTATTCATTGTTTATCATATTTAAAATGAGCGTATAAAATTTAACATATCTATGATTTTCTCTGGCTTATCAGAAGTCCTTTAACAGCCTGTTTTTTTTAGCAATATCGTAGACCACAGGTTACCTGATGTATGCATATTGATGATATATAAAATACCGGACATAAAAAGGCCTTATGTCCGAATGGATCAGTATCAATATTAATTCTCATCTAAATAGGTCTTCATATAGTATATTATCTAAAAAATGCGTATTTTTGCATCTTAAAATTTCTTAGTATACAATGATAAAAATTACACTTCCAGACAATAGTGTCAAAGAATTCGAGGGAGCAGTGACTCCTCTAGATGTGGCAAAATCTATAAGCGAGGGATTGGCTAGAAATACCATTTCCGCAATTGTTAACGGTAAACAAGTAGAGACGACCACACCTATAACCACGGATTCTACGGTACAGCTTTTGACCTGGAATGATGATCTTGGAAAGAAAGCTTTCTGGCATTCATCTGCCCACCTTCTGGCGCAGGCAATCCTTGAATTTTATCCTAATGCTAAGTTGACCATCGGTCCGGCAATTGAAAGCGGTTTCTACTATGATGTAGATTTCGGTGACGAAAGTTTATCTGAAAAAGATTTTGAGAAAATTGAAAAGAAAATCCTTGAAAATGCAAAGAAAGGTTCTACATTCTCATTATATCCTGTTTCTAAAGAAGACGCTTTAAAAACTTATGCAGATAACCCTTACAAAGTTGAGTTGATCTCTAACCTTAATGATGGTGAAATCACTTTTGTAACCCATGATAATTTCACAGACTTGTGTCGTGGTGGTCACATTCCTAATACGGGAATCGTAAAAGCTGTTAAAATTTTAAATGCAGCGGGAGCCTATTGGAGAGGAAATGAAAACAATCCTCAGCTGACAAGAGTATATGGTATTTCTTTCCCTAAGCAGAAAGATCTTACTGAATATCTTGAAAGACTGGAAGAAGCGAAAAGAAGAGATCACAGGAAATTAGGTAAAGAGCTGGGAATCTATGCGTTTTCTGAAAAAGTAGGTGCAGGTTTACCGCTTTGGCTACCCAAAGGAACTGCTTTAAGAAGAAAATTAGAAAATTTCCTTTCTGAAGCTCAGAAAAAAGGTGGTTATGAATTCGTTATGTCTCCTCATATCGGGGCTAAGGAATTGTATGTAACCTCCGGACACTGGGATAAGTATGGAGCAGACAGCTTCCAGCCGATCAAAACGCCGAATGAAGGAGAAGAATTCTTATTGAAGCCAATGAACTGTCCTCATCACTGTGAAATTTATAAAACTTCACAATGGAGTTACAGGGACCTGCCTAAGAGATATGCAGAATTCGGTACGGTATACAGATATGAACAAAGTGGAGAGCTTCACGGCTTAACAAGGGTTCGTGGATTCACTCAGGATGACGCCCACCTGTTCTGTACTCCGGATCAGCTTTCTGAAGAGTTTGAAAAAGTAATTGACCTTACTCTTTATGTATTTAAATCTTTAGGATTTGAAGACTTTGTCACCCAGGTATCATTGAGAGATCCTGACAACAAAGAAAAATATATCGGATCGGACGAAAACTGGGAGAAAGCAGAAAACGCAATCATCAATGCTGCAGAAAAGAAAGGACTGAAAACTGTAATTGAATATGGGGAAGCTGCATTCTATGGACCTAAGCTTGATTTCATGGTTAAAGATGCGTTAGGAAGAAAATGGCAGCTTGGAACCATTCAGGTAGATTATAACCTGCCGGAAAGATTTGATCTTCATTACATCGGAAGCGATAATGAAAAACACAGACCCGTAATGATCCACAGGGCTCCTTTTGGTTCTATGGAGCGTTTTATTGCCATCTTATTAGAAAATACAGCAGGAGATTTTCCATTATGGCTAAGCCCTGATCAATTTATTATTCTACCTATCAGTGAAAAATATGTAGATTATTCAAAAAAAGTTTCACAATTTTTGGAAAATCACGATATTAGCGGTCAGATTGATGACAGAAACGAGAAGACCGGTAAAAAGATCCGTGATGCAGAATTGAAGAAGATTCCTTTCATGCTTGTAGTAGGAGAAAATGAAGAAAAAGAAGGCACGATTTCTGTAAGAAGACGTGGTGAAGGAGATCTTGGAGTAATGAAGATGGAGGATTTTGTTGCTTACTTCAAAAAGGAGGCAGCGATTTAATAAAAAATTAAGATTAAAGGATTAAAACTGATATTATCTTTAATCATTAATTTTTGAGTATTTTAAATAGAAAGTTAACCAATAAAATTATAATACAATAGCACAAAGATTTAACAACAGGGGCCCACAGAGACGTCCGGTACAAGAGGACGCTCACTTGATCAACGATAAAATTCGTGTGAGAGAGCTTCGTTTAGTGGGCGATAACGTAGAGCCGGGAGTGTATCCAATTGACAAAGCAAGACAGCTTGCTTCTGAACAGGAATTGGATCTTGTAGTAATTTCCGATAAGGCAGAACCATTCATTGCGAGAATATTAGACTATAAAAAGTTTTTATACGAGCAAAAGAAGAAACAGAAGGAACTTAAAGCTAAGCAGGTAAAAGTGGTGGTAAAAGAGATCCGTTTCGGACCTCAGACCGATGACCATGATTATGAATTTAAGAAAAAGCATGCTGAGAAATTCCTTGAAGAAGGTTCTAAACTAAAGACCTACGTATTTTTTAAAGGACGTTCGATTATCTTTAAGGACCAGGGAGAAATTTTGCTTTTAAAACTGGCTCAGGAACTTGAGCACGTGGGTAAAGTAGATCAGCTTCCTAAACTTGAAGGAAAAAGGATGATTATGATGATGAGTCCTAAAAAACCGGCAAAATAATTCAACTATTATTTTACATACAAACCTCAAAGTAATTTGAGGTTTTTTTTATTGTACCAAGCATTTCCCGTTAACTGATTACATATATTTATTATTATGATATGAGATTAGTTTATTCAAAATAATAGCATTGATATTTCATTATTGCTTTTAAAATTTTAATCAGTTATTATCTTAGATCAAGATATTGTGAAAATTTTCTATCTACATTTGTGATTATAAAAAGTCAAATACACTATTTATTAATCATTAAAAAAGAAACAATGAGCACACTTACATTAAAAGATGGGACAGAGATTTACTACAAAGATTGGGGAAAAGGACAACCTGTTTTTTTTCACCACGGATGGCCATTATCAAGTGATGACTGGGACGCGCAGATGTTCTTTTTCTTAGAACAGGGCTACAGGGTAATTGCTCATGACAGAAGAGGTCACGGAAGATCTGAACAGACTCCTTACGGACATAACATGGATACTTATGCTTCGGACGTTGCAGAAATTGTTGAAGCATTGGATTTAAAAGATGTGATCCACGTAGGGCATTCTACCGGAGGAGGTGAAGTAATACGATATGTTGCCAGGCATGGTAACGGACGAGTTGCCAAAGCTGTTCTGGTAAGTGCAGTGACCCCGATTATGGTTCAGAATGAAAATAATCCGAATGGAGTTCCTATGTCCGTTTTTGATGATATCAGAAATAATACGGCAAAACACAGGCAACAGTTTTTTATAGATATCACTTTTCCTTTTTACGGGTACAACAGAGAAGGTGCAAAAGTATCGGAAGGCATTCAGAGAAACTGGTGGAGACAGGGAATGAATGGCTCCATTAAAGCTCACTACGACTGTATCAAGGCATTCTCGGAAACAGATTTTACGGAAGACCTTACAAGTGTAGATGTTCCTGTATTGGTTATGCATGGTGAAGATGATCAGATCGTTCCGTTTGAGACAACAGGAAAAGTGGCCGCTACCCTACTTAAAAACGGAAAACTGATTTCTTATCCGGGCTTTCCTCATGGCATGCCGACAACGGAAGCTGAAACAATTAACAAAGACCTTTTGGCTTTCTTTACATCATAGTTCTTTAAGCAGACAATATATACGATGCACGGATTCCTCTTATCCGTGCATTTATATTCGGAATAAAAGGATCAGAGAATAAAGTCAATATGATATAAAGCTGAAAGCTCAAGGTTATCTTTACAAAAACCGAAGCTTTGCATGGCTATCATCTTAATATATAACCCGGAGTCTTTTGTATATCACTTTTTTTTCTTAATTTTGCAGACTATTATTCCTGATATCTTTTGGGAGTAACCAAAACAGATATTGATAACAAAACAATAAAAAAGCAAAACAATGCCAAAATTAAAAACGAAATCAGGTGCTAAGAAACGTTTTGCTCTTACCGGAACAGGTAAGATCAAAAGAAAAAACGCTTACAAAAGCCACATCTTAACTAAGAAAGAAACTAAGCAGAAGAGAAATCTTACTACTACTTCTTACGTAGCTAAAGTGGATGAGAAAAGCGTTCAACGTCAATTAGCCATTAAGTAGTTTTTATAAATCTATATTCGGTTTATAAGAATTCAAACAAATTCAAAATTTTAACCCTGAAATGGAGCAGCCAAGTACAATGAAACAGATTGTCGCACATTTCAAAAAAACAATTTAAATTATGCCAAGATCAGTAAATGCCGTAGCTTCAAGAGCTCGCAGAAAGAAAATTTTTAAGCAAGCTAAAGGTTATTTCGGAAGAAGAAAGAACGTTTGGACTGTAGCTAAAAACGCGGTAGAAAAAGCAATGCAATATGCTTACCGTGGTAGAAAAGAGAAAAAGAGAAACTTCAGAGCACTTTGGATTACTCGTATCAATGCGGGAACCAGAGAGCACGGAATGTCTTACTCTCAATTTATGGGAGCTCTTAAAAAGAACAACATTGAGCTTAACAGAAAAGTTTTAGCAGATTTAGCAATGAATCACCCTGAAGCTTTCAAAGCTGTTGTAGATCAAGTAAAATAATGTAGAATACTATTTTGTTATCAATATAAGTCCCGGGCTTTGCCCGGGACTTTTCATGTTTATCCCTTGCGAAGCATAAAAAGAGAATCATTTTAACCAGTTTAATAAATTTAATTCGTACAAAAAGTGAATTGTATAGAATACATTCTATTTTTAATAAAATTTCATTAAAACTACATCAAACACCCACTATATATAAAAACAAATCTTATTATTTGCTATATTAGCAATCAGAAAATAAGTTAAGTAAATAAATGAAAAAAATCGCTGCTTTTTTATTTGCATCTGTGGTGGCACAAAGCACCAACGCCCAAAGTTTTATTCAAAGCTATAAGGATAGAGCCGATATGGTTACCCAGACAAATATTACCACCTATCTTCAGGAATTTGCCAATCTGGGAATAAAAACAACCGGTTCACAGGCCAACGCCAATGCCCTGGAATGGCTAAAAAACAAGTATACTTCGTATGGATATTCTGCCAGCCAGATTGCAGAAGATCCTTTCACATTCGGAACCACAAGTTCCAAAAATTTAATCGTTACCAAAACCGGTACGGTATATCCTAATAAATATGTTATTATTTGCGGGCATTTTGACAGCATCAACGGCCCGGGGGTAAATGACAACGGAAGTGGCACTTCTATCATCCTGGAAGCAGCGAGGATTTTGAAAGACGTACCTACGGAATACTCTATCAAGTTTATTCATTTCTCAGGAGAAGAACAGGGCCTTAGAGGAAGTTTACATTATGCTAATAACGTTGCCTATCAGAATAACATCCGTGTTTTAGATATTAAATTAGTTTTCAACCTGGATCAGGTTGGAGGGGTGATGGGAAATAACAATAATACAATTTATTGTGATGAGGACCAGGGAGGTATTCCTGATAATAATACAGCTTCTGCAGCAGTAACCCAGGAGCTAAGAAACTGTACTGCATTGTATTCGCCCCTGCAAACAGATGTGGATCCCGCCGCAGATACCGATTATATTCCTTTTGAACAAAAAGGCGAAGTGATTACGGGCTTCTTTGAAAGGATAAGAAGTACTTACCCTCATAAACCAACTGATACTTTTGCCAATACAGATCCTGTATACATTTATAATGTAGGAAAGGCTACCGTAGGGGCTTTACAACACTTTGCCGTTGCATCTGCAAGCAGCCTTGGAACACATGAAACAGGTTTAAAAAACTCGTTGGAAGCTGTAAAGATTTACCCTAATCCCGCAAAGGATACTATCCATATTGAACTTCCTGATTCTAAAATACAGAAATTCAGTTTTGAAATTACAGATGTATCAGGACGCTCCTTATTGAAAAGGACAAATGAAGCAAAAATCAATGTAACCAATCTGGAGAGCGGTGCTTATATCGGGATTTTAAAAGCAAATGATCAGACTGTGGTAAGAAAAATTTTGATTGAAAGATAATTTTTAGCCTTCGTATATACAAAGCCTTTGATTATTTCAGAGGCTTTTTTTATGATGCGTCAAAGTATGCATAACAAGTCCAAAACACCCATTAACAACTAAATAATTAATATTTTAACATATTTTCTAAAAAATTAACCACTGTATTGGGATTTAATTATTACATTAGCAATACCAAAACAAATAAATATTATGAAAAGAATTGCTACATTATTATGTACTTCGCTACTCGTTCAGAGTATGGCGGCCCAAACTTTTATCCAGGCCTATAAAAACAGGGCTGATATGGTTACCCAGGCAAATATTACGGCCAATCTGCAGGAATTTGCCAATTTGGGCATAAAAACCACGGGTTCACAGGCAAATGCCAACACTTTAAACTGGATTAAAAACAAGTATCTGTCTTATGGATATACTGCCAGCCAGATTGTAGAAAGTCCTTTTACCTTCGGAAGTACAAGTTCAAAAAACCTGATTATTACCAAAACCGGTACGCTCTATCCTAACAAGTATGTTATTATCTGCGGGCATTTCGATACCATTTATGGCCCGGGAGTCAATGACAACGGTAGCGGAACTTCTATCATTTTGGAAGCGGCAAGAATTTTAAAAGATGTTCCTACAGAATATTCTATAAAATTCATTCACTTTTCCGGGGAAGAACAAGGGTTAAGAGGAAGCAGCCATTATGTGAATAATATAGTATACCAGGGAGGGGTCCGTAAACTGGACATCAAATTGGTTTTCAATCTTGACCAGGTAGGAGGAGTAAGAGGAAACAACAATAATACAGTATATTGTGACGAAGATCAGGGAGGTGTTTCGTCTAATAATGCCGCTTCTGCAGCGGTGACACAACAGCTTAGAAATTGTACGGCTCTCTATTCCCCCCTTCAGACTGAAGTAGACCCGGCTGAAGCTTCAGATTATATTCCTTTTGAGCAAAAAGGGGAAGTAATCACCGGTTTCTTTGAAAGAATAAGGAGTACTTATCCGCATTCATCCAGGGATACTTTTGCCAATATGGATCCGGTGTATGTTTATAATATAGGAAAAGCAACAGTAGGGGCTTTGCAGCATTTTGCAACAGCTTCCACAACTTTACTCTTAAACAGGGAGACATCGAAAAATTCATTGGAAACAACAAAAATCTATCCCAATCCGGCAAGCAGTGTTTTAAATATAGAATTCCCCGGCTCCAAAGAAAGTAATTTCAGTTTTGAAATGAAAAACCTGATGGGAAGAACCGTTCTTAAAGCAAACAATGAAACCAGGATTAATGTTTCTAACCTGGAAAACGGGGTTTATATCGGAGTTTTAACAGTAGGTGAACAGACTATCTCAAAAAATATTCTGATAGAGAAATAAGACCTTGTCTTAATGAAGAGGCCGTATCACGACTCGTGAAAACGGCCTTTTTTTATGAAATTTCCTGTAACTTATTTTCGTTTAAACGATTTTTGACCCGCATCGTCTAACGGTGATACACTTTCTTTATCCAGTTGCAAATCAAGTAGAAACACCCAATATCTTTTAATAATTAAAGTTAAGGGAAACGGTATAATATCTTCCATTTCCTCTTACGTATTCGGCGTCACGTGCTGTATACATCGAGGTAGGTGTAAAATAAGAAGTGTTGAGCACATTTTCTATTCCCAGCCCAATAGTAATTAACTTATTGAATCTATAGCTTCCCTGGAAATTGAACAGATTAAAATCCTTTACAGGACCTTCTCCTTCATCATACTTTCCTGAAGCAGCCGGTTCAAATTTTTCTCTTTTAAACGAATACATATGATAGATTCCCAATTGCAGGTTTTGGCTTTTATCATTCCATTTAATGTAAGAATTCAATCTTGCAGGGGCTATTCGTAAGCCGCTCAGGTATTTACCGTAGCTATTGTCATTCTTTACGTCTACTTTTCCTTCCTGATACGTATAATGGGTTCCTACTGTTAATCCTCGTACCGGATAAGCAGTAACCGCCAGCTCTACTCCGCTAATGTATTGCGGAGCCCGGAGAGGAGTCCAGAAACCATTCACAGAAACCAGGTCTGCTCCCAGTTTGGAATAGTTATAAAAATAGCTTGCCGAGAAATCAACATGTGTTCCGATTTTACTGTTGAACCCTATTTCGTAATTGTCAATCACTACCGGATCTGTATTGATCTCATTAAGAACATTACTTTTAGCATCCCTGAGCACACGTCCTAAATCATAGATATTAAATCCTCTTGAATAAGAAGTGAAGGGCTGAAAGAAATCAAATGCCACATAGCTTACTCCTACATTGTAAGATAAATTGGAATAATTCAGCCTTCCTCCCTGCACATTGAACGGTATGTCTTTATTGGATGGTAAAGTAGTATAATCCGGCACCTTCACAGACATCTTGTCCCATCGAAGTCCGGCTTTTAAGGTAAGATCAGTGGTAAGAAATAATTTCCCCTGTACAAAAGGTGCTGCAGCAATCATATTCATCTCAGGAACCCAGATCCGTCCATCTACCAGGGGTTGGCTCGTTTTTTCATTCAAAAGATCCAGACCATAAGTTAATGAACCCTTTAATCCGTTATCCCGGCCAAATTCCGTATTAAAATCTGCTCTGAATCCATATTTTTTTTCTAAAATAGCTGACTGCCCGCCGGTTTTCCATCGTGGCGGATTGCGGTAATCATAAATGGTATAAAAGTCCTGGAAATAAAGAATGGTGGTAAGGCTGGTATGATGAAAAATATTTTTATTACTGTATTTAAAATACCCGTTGTGATTGTATCTTGTTCCTTCTTTCACTCCTTCCCTTTCTCCTAATTTCCCGGTAGAAGGCCGCTCTCCGTATTTACCGGGATCCAGTATATACCTGGAATCCTGCAAACTTGAATAGTAGTTGTACATCACCTCCAGCCTGCTGCCGGCATTAATATTATATCCTATTTTAGCAAAGGCGTTATTCACGGCTGTTTCTCCTAATCCATATCTTGGATTCTGAACCAATCCTTCACCATCTATTTTCACCCCGTTCTGAGTAAAAGTTCCGTTGACAAGATAATCCCATTTTCCTGCATTTCCATAGAAGCTTTGCGAAATCCTGTATCCTGCCCCTCCATCTGCTTTAAACATTTTGTTATTAAACAGCTCATGACTGGTAAAACCCAATACCGTTTTACCTGAAAGAGGTTTGTCTGAAATACTTTTCTGCGTGATATAATTAATAATTCCCCCTTCTGCTCCATTACCATAGATCGAGGTAGCTCCTTTTACGACTTCAACCTGTTCCAGCACTGAGGGATCAATACTTCTGATTTCCCTGTCATTATTCCGTAAAGGACTGGATTGGGGGATTCCGTCAATCATGATAAGAACATTTCTTCCTCTCAAAGTTTGTCCCCTGTTGCTGACAAGATTATTTCCGAATGCCAGTCCTGGTACTGTATATGCCAGAATAGTGCTGAGATCCGGAGAAATTAATGATTGCTCAGCAATTTCTTTCTTATTGATGATATTTACTGTAGAAGCTGTTTTTTTGACAATTTCAGGCGTCCTGGATGCCGTAACAATTACTTCCTCCAATCTGTTTTGATTTACCGAATCTTTTTTCTGGGCTGTCACATGGGAAAATACCATAAGGCTGCCGATCAAAAAAATAGATTTTCTCATACCGTAGTGTTATTTAGAATAATTAAAAACAAAGGTAGTTTTTTTAATCATCATCAAAGTTCATCCCTTTTAAATACATTATTTCAAAATCATGTTTAAAATAACACCATAAACCGTATTAAACGAAAATAATTAACATTATTTACCAATTAACATCAATATATTTATCTTAACTGATAATCATCATATATGGAATTCAAGTAAATCTATTGAAGACCTCACAGCCGCTATTGATTCCTGCTTTCAAGAGTCCTCTCTATATCTTCTAAAGAAAAACCTTTTGTTTTCAATAAAATCAGAAAATGATATAAAAGATCGGCAGCTTCATTTTTAAAAAGTTCAGCGTTATTGTCTTTAGCTTCAATTACCAGTTCTACAGCTTCCTCGCCTACTTTCTGTGCAACTTTATTGATCCCTCTTTGGTATAAAGAATACGTGTAAGATCCCTCTGATTTTTGATCAATCCGTTGGGAAACTGTATTTTCCAGTTCATATAAAAATCCTTTGGCTTCTTTTTCCCCGAAACAACTAAAGCTTCCTGTATGGCAGACTACATTTTCAGGAATCACTTTTATCAAAATTGTATCCCTATCACAATCTATATCTATACTTTTTACTGTTAAAAAATTACCGGACTCCTCTCCTTTTGTCCAGAGCCTGTTTTTGGAACGGCTGAAGAAGGTAACAATTCTCTCCTTTTCCGTTTTTTCAAAAGCTTCTTCATTCATATATCCCAGCATAAGAACCTGTAATGTCCTGTTATCCTGGATCACAACAGGAACAAGCCCGTTGTCTTTATTAAAATTAACTTTCATCGTACCTGGATTTTTTTTAATTTAAGTTGTTGTTTTAATCCTTGGATAGTCATTTCATTGAAATGAAATACACTAGCAGCTAATGCTCCTGTTGCCTGCGTTTCACTGAACACTTTAACAAAGTCTTCAATTTTACCCGCACCTCCTGAAGCAATAACAGGAATACCAATGTTTTCCGAAACCAGTTTTGTAATGCGAAGATCAAAACCATTTTTAGTACCATCACCATCCATAGAGGTCAAAAGAATTTCTCCTGCTCCTAACTTTTCTGCTTTCCTGGCCCAGTCTATGGTAGTAAGTGCGGTGGTTTCTTTTCCTCCTTTGATATGAACAAAATCATATGCTCCTATTCTTTTTGTATCAATGGCCACAACAATACATTGGCTGCCAAATTCTTTAGCAAGCTCAGAAACGAGCTGCGGATTTTTTACTGCCGAAGAATTAATGCTTATTTTGTCTGCCCCTGCCTCCAATAGTTTCCTAACATCTTCAACAGTAGAAATTCCTCCTCCAACAGTAAATGGAATGCTTAATTCCTTTGCAATTTCTTTTACCAGTTCTGCAAATGTTTTCCTGTTTTCAATCGTGGCCGTGATATCAAGAAAAACCAGCTCGTCAGCACCTTCACGTTCATATTTTTTGGCAAGCTCCACAGGATCTCCTGCATTTTTTAAGTCTTCAAAATTAACTCCTTTTACAGTAGTTCCATCTTTAATATCCAGACACGGAATAATTCTTTTTTTAAGCATTTTCAATACAATTTTGAAGTTGTTGCAAGCTTATTTTACCTTCATAAATGGCTTTTCCAATGATTGTTCCGGAGCATCCGAGATCTTTCATTTTATAGACATCTTTAATATTGGCAATTCCACCGCTTGCAGTTAACCGGACCGAAGTTCTGGATAAGATCTCGCTATATAAACCTGCTGCAGGACCTTCCAGCATGCCGTCCTTTGCAATATCGGTACAAATCACATTCCGGATTCCCTTTTCCTGATATCCAAGGATAAAATCAATAATATCCTGATCACTTTCTTCCAGCCATCCGGAGGTTTTAATTTTTCTGTTCTCACAATCCGCCCCAAGAATAATTTTCTCCGGACCATATTGCTCAATCATCCTGAAACCAAACCCGGGATCCTGTACAGCAATACTTCCCAGTGTAATTTGTTGGGCACCGGAATCAAAGGCGGTTTGTATGTCTTTCTCCGTTTTTAATCCTCCACCAAAGTCAATATGAAGGGATGTTGAACGGGCAATGTCTTCCAGTACTTTCTGATTAACAATATGCCTGGATTTCGCCCCGTCCAGATCTACCAGGTGAAGAAACTGAATACCGGAGTTTTCAAACTCTTTCGCTACTTCTACAGGGTTTTCATTATAAATTTTTTTGGTGGTATAATCTCCTTTTGACAGGCGTACACATTTCCCGTCGATAATATCAATGGCCGGAATTATTTTCATTATAATCTTATAAAATTGTTTAAAATCTGACTGCCAATTTCTCCTGATTTTTCAGGGTGAAATTGCACCGCATAAAAATTGTCCTTTTGCAAAGAAGCACTAAATGGCAGGATATAATCACACACCGAGGTTGTAAAACCGGATAGTTCACAATAATAGCTGTGAACAAAATACATATCGCTTCCGGCTTCAACCTTTCTAAACAATGCCCCATCCTGAGCCGAAATGGCATTCCATCCCATATGAGGAATCAGGCCATGGGAAGGAAATTTTCTGACCTTAATATCAAAGATCCCCATTCCTTCGGTATCTCCTTCTTCATTGTCTTTACACATCAGCTGCATTCCCAGGCATATTCCCAGGACCGGCTGTTTCAAATCGGGTATCAGTACATCCAATCCCTTTTCCTTTAACCGCTTCATGGTAGATGAGGCTTCTCCAACTCCCGGAAAAATCACTTTATCCGCTTTTATGATCTGCTCAGGATCATCCGTAATTACCGAATCAATATTTAACCGATTCAGAGCGTTTTGAACGGAATTGACATTTCCTCCGTTATATTTTATTATAGCAATCATCTTTATAAACTTCCTTTGGTTGATGGTAAACTGTAATTGGCATCAGATTGATTGACCGCCATTTTAATCGCTTTTGCAAAAGCTTTAAAAACAGCTTCTATCTTATGGTGCTCGTTATTTCCTTCCGCTTTGATGTTCAGATTGGATTTTGAAGCATCTGTAAAAGATTTAAAGAAGTGGTAAAACATTTCTGTAGGAACATCTCCTATTTTTTCTCTTTTAAATTCAACATCCCAAACCAGCCATGGCCTGCCTCCGAAATCTATAGCCACCTGTGCCAGGCAATCATCCATCGGAAGAAGGAAGCCATATCTTTCAATCCCTTTTTTCTGTCCCAGTGCTTTCAAAATTGCTTCTCCCAATACAATAGCAGTATCTTCTATCGTGTGGTGTTCGTCTACTGAAAGATCTCCGTTTACTTTAATTCTGAGATCCATATTACCATGTCTGGCGATCTGATCCAGCATATGATCAAAAAAATGGAGCCCTGTAGAAATTTCTGATTTCCCTTTTCCGTCGATATGTACTTCCACTTCTATTTCTGTTTCCTTGGTTTTTCTGTAAACATTTGCCCTTCTCATACCCGATTTTAAAAACCGGTAAATATCCGCCCAGTCCGTAGTAGAGAGTACTGCTTTATCATTAAAGCTTTCATTGAGAAAAATAGATTTAGACCCCAAATTTTCAGCTAGTTGAACATCTGTATTTCGATCACCAATTACATAGGAATTTGCAAGATCATACTTTCCATATTTATATTTTTCAAGCATACCTGTTCCCGGTTTCCGGGTCGGCAGATTCTCGTGCTCGAAACTTTTGTCAATTAAAATATCGTTAAAGATGATCCCTTCGTTTTCAAAAGCTTTCAGCATCTTTTCATGCGGACCGGTAAAGTCTTCAAAAGGAAAACTTTCTGTTCCCAGACCGTCCTGGTTGGTTACCATCACCAATTCATAATCCAGCTCATTGGCAATTTTTGAAAGGTTGCTGAAAACGCCGGGATAAAACTCCAGCTTCTCCAGTGAATCCACCTGGAAATTTATGGGCGGCTCAATGATAAGCGTACCGTCACGATCTATAAATAATACTTTTTTCATATTTAGTCTGTTATATTTTTTAAAAGATTGACCAGCTTTTCATTTTCCTGCCGGCTTCCTACGTTAATCCTGATACATCCTGGTATAGCAGGATCCCTTCTGCTTACCAAAATCTCATG
The DNA here is from genome assembly GCF_001021975.1 of Chryseobacterium gallinarum. Lineage (NCBI taxonomy): Bacteria > Pseudomonadati > Bacteroidota > Flavobacteriia > Flavobacteriales > Weeksellaceae > Chryseobacterium > Chryseobacterium gallinarum. The sequence continues at coordinate 3,990,993 of NZ_CP009928.1, forward strand.
ATCCAGCATTTTTCCGTATACCTGATCTACATTTTTCATTTTAATCAAAAAGAAGTTGGCATCCGTAGGAAAAATTTTCGCAATGCATTCAATATCCCGAAGCTGATCTTCCAACCATTCTCTTTCTATTAAAATGTTCTGCACATTCTGCTGAAGCTTTGTTTCTTCATCCAGTGTTTTCAGAATTAATTCCTGGCTTAATATATTGACGTTATAAGGTGCTTTTACCGTATTAATAAGACTGATAATTTCTTCTGAAGCATAAGCCATTCCTACCCTGGCTCCTGCTATACCCCATGCTTTTGAGAAAGTCTGAAGTACAATCAGATTGGGATATTTTTCAAGAAGTCCCAAGCATGATTTTTTTCCGGAGAATTCTATATAGGCTTCGTCTACCACCACAAGTCCATTGAAATTCTGAAGATAAAATTCAATGTCATCTATGCTGTTTCCCGTAGGGTTATTTGGGGAGCACAAAAAGAAAATTTTGACCGGTTCTTTCACAAGGGTTAGAAAGTCTTCTTTTACAATCTCGAAATTTTCATCAAGATTGAGTTTTAATACGTTATTCTCATTGATGGCAGCATAAAACCCGTACATCGCAAAGGATGGATTCATCATAAGTATAGAGTCTTTTTTAGGCTCACAAAAAATTTTGATAATCAGGTCGATCAGCTCGTCGCTTCCGTTTCCTATTGCAATCTGTGATGGCGAAACATCCTTAAGCCCTGCCAATTTGTTTTTAAGCTTTTTCTGTGTAGAGTCAGGATAGCGGTTAAATTCTCCAAACGGGCTCTCATTGGCATCCAGCATGACAGGTGCATTAAATTCATGCTGATCCCTGAAACTGATGTAGGGCTGTAGTTTTAATATATTTTCTCTAACTAAAGTATTGATACTGTTATTTTTCATTGTAACACTTTTCATTTCCAAATAAACAAGACAGCTAAAAGCTGGTTATAATGTAATTAATTATTCTAATTTCTAAGATTAAGATGAAATGTAAAATTGGGGCAATTCAACTAAGCTTATAAGACGTAAGGCTTTCTGACCGCTCTCTCTACTTTGTGTAACCCTTAAAAATTAAGATCTTAATCGTATTGACACTGCATTTTTGTGTGCAAACAGTCCTTCCGCCTCGGCCATAAGCTCTATTGTCTTTCCTAAATTTTGAAGTCCTTCTCTGGAAAGATGCTGAAATGTTATTTTTTTCACAAAACTGTCTAGTGAAACACCGCTGTAATTCTTTGCAAAGCCATTGGTAGGAAGGGTATGATTGGTTCCACTGGCATAATCTCCTGCACTTTCACAGGAATAATTCCCAAGGAAAACAGATCCTGCATTCCGGACCTGTGCGGTATACTGATCAAAATTTTCTATGGCCAGGATAAGGTGTTCCGGAGCATACAGATTACTGAATTCCATGGCAGCATCAATGGTATCTGTAAGTATAAAGGAACTGTTTTCCAAAGCCTTGGAGGCCATTTCATTTCTGGGCAGGGCTTTTAACTGCCGGTCAACAGCTTCTATTGTTTCGTTGAAGACTTCAAGATCTGTCGTAATAAAAATAACCTGACTGTCGTTACCGTGCTCTGCCTGGGAAAGAAGATCAGCGGCACAAAATTCAGGAACGGCATTTTCATCGGCAATTACAAGTACCTCACTGGGACCCGCAGGCATATCAATTGCTACTCCAAAGCGCTGGGCATATTCTTTGGCTGCTACTACGAACTGGTTTCCGGGACCGAAAATTTTATATACTTCCGGAATACTTTCTGTTCCCAGACTCATCGCTGCAATGGCTTGTGCCCCTCCGCTTTTAAAAACCCTGGAAACTCCGCATATCTTTGCGGCATATAAAATTGCCGGATTAATCTTTCCGTTTTTATCGGGTGGTGTGCAAAGGATAATATCTTTACAGCCAGCCAGATTGGCAGGAACAGCAAGCATCAGAACCGTTGAAAACAAAGGTGCCGTACCTCCCGGAATATAAATTCCCACTTTCTCTATGGCACGGTTCTCCCGCCAGCAGAAGACTCCTCTTGTTGTTTCAATTTTCCGGATCTCCTGCTCCTGGGAAGTATGAAATTGAGCAATATTTTCCTTTGCTTCCCGGATCGCCTGTTTCAGATCATCACTGATCCTGTTTTCCGCTTCTTCAATTTCAGATGGGGTTACTGCAATACTACCGGTTTCTGCTTTATCAAATCTTTTATTGAATTCTATTAAAGCCCGGTCGCCATTTTTAGCGACTTCCTGAAATATTTCTTTAATAATCCCGGAAATTTCTTCCTGCTTTAAAACCGGCCGCTCGATTAAATCAGCCCATGTATCTTGTGTGGGGTACCTGTATATTTTCATCTGTACTATCTTTTAAATAACCATTTTATCTATCGGGATAATTAATATATCCTGGGCACCGTTTTCCTTCAGTTCATCAATTACTTCCCAGAATCTTTCTTCTTCAATGACAGAATGAATACTACTCCATCCTTCTTCAGCCAGAGGAATTACCGTAGGACTTTTCAAAACAGGAAGCACTCCGGCAACCTTTTCTATTTTATGGTTGGGAACATTCATCAGAATATATTTTGATTTTTTAGCCTTTAAAACTGCTTTGATTCTGAATAAGAATTTTTCGAGAATGATTTCTTTTTCAGGTGATAACCGGGGAGTTTGGGCTAAAACGGCTTCAGATTTCAGTAAAGTGACTGTTTCCCGTAATCCGTTTTTGAATAAGGTACTTCCTGAACTTACAATATCACAGATCCCATCCGCCAATCCAATATTCGGGGCAATTTCCACGGAGCCGGAGATGACGTGAATGTCTGAAACGATGTTTTCTTTTTCCAGAAAATTTCTAAGGGTATTAGGATAGGATGTGGCCACCTTTTTCCCCTGGAAATACGAGGGATCATCGGTCTCCACTTCCTTGGGTACAGCAAGGGAAACCCTGCATTTGGAGAATCCCAACTTCTGGATAATGGGAATATTTTTTTGTTTTTCAATCAGCAGATTTTCTCCTACGATGGCAACATCCACTACCCCGTCTTCAAGGTATTGCGGGATATCTGAATTCCGGAGATACATGATTTCCATCGGAAAGTTATCTACCGAAACTTTAAGCTGTTCTTTACCGTTGTTGACTAATATTCCACAGTCTTTGAGGAGCTGTAAGGAATCTTCGTAAAGCCGGCCACTTTTTTGAATCGCAATTTTTAATTTACTCATTTCGTCTTTTTTGAGTCCGAGTAAATAAAAACTGATCTGTTGAAGATTTCTGAGGAGAATTCAGGAAACAAAAAAACCGTCTATTTACTCAGACGGTTTTTAATTATTTTTGATTTTAGCATCAGCAATTATCAATCAATTCCGTCTAGCAGAGATGATGATGATAATGATGTAATGCTAAAAAAGTTGGTTTCATTGTATTGAATTATGATGCAAATGTAGGATTTATTTTTAAAATGCAAAGCTTTTTCAGATAATTTTTTGATAAAGGTTTATCAGTTCTCTTGCAATTGACTCATCATTAAATTTCTGAACAAACTCAAAACCCTTTTCTGCACGGCGTTTTCCCTCTGATTCATTTTCCCAGAGAAATGTAAGCTTGGCTCTGATATCAAGCTCATTGTGAGGATCTATATAGACAGAGTCCTTACCTCCTGCTTCCGGCAGGCAACTTGTATTGCTTGTTACCACTACCGTTTTCGAAAAAAGAGCCTCTATCACAGGGATTCCGAAGCCTTCAAAAAAGCTTGGATATATAAAAATATCTGCCAGTTTATAGATTGCTGCCAGCTCTTCCATAGAAACTCCTTCCAGAAATAGAACCTGTTTTTCCATTTTATTTTTTTTCAAAAAGCGTTCTATTTTCTGATAATATTTTGTCTTTCTGCCTACAACTACCAGGGGTATTTCTGTCTCTTTAATAGCTTTTACCACATTCAGAAGATTCTTACGCTCTTCAATGGTTCCGACATTAAGAATAAAACGTCCCGGCAGATTGAATTTGTTTTTGACACTTTGTATGAATTCTACCGGCTGTTGTTCTTTAAAAGCTTGATGACATCCCTGATAAATCACTTCAATCTTATCTTCAGGAACCTTTAAATACTGAATGATATCTCTTTTGGTCTGCTCTGAAATGGCAATAATTTTATCTGCGGTATCAGCCGCTTTCTTAAATTTCCAGAAATGTATTTTCCGGTCAAAAAAAGAATAGTATTGTGGATACCGTACAAAGATTAAATCATGAATGGTCACCACCTTTTTGATAGGATCTTTCCCCCATTTTAAAGGAAGCTCCCCGGAGAGTCCGTGAAAAATGTCAGCGCCTTGTTTCTGCGCATCTTTTCCCGTTTTAAACTGGCGGGAAAAGTTTCCTTTTGAGGTTTCAATAAACCGTACATTGGAGCGGTTCAGAATCTCTTTTCCGCGTTCAGATTTATTTTTATTGAGCAGCAGGTATTCATTTTCCGGTGCATATTCGGAAAGTATTCTGACAAGATCGCGTGAATAATTGCCCAACCCGGAAGTATTGTGAAAAAAACGTTTTGCGTCAAAGGCAATTTTCATAGTGTATCTGTAATTTTATCAAAATTATTAGAATTCATCAATTTTCCCCGGCATAATCCCGGGATCCATCGAGAATTTATCTTTGTATCTGTTTCTGAAAGTCCTGAAAGGTGCCGAACGTATGTCCCTTATCTTTCAGCCATCCTACGAACGAATCAAACCTTTGTACCATATCTTTTCCGGAATTTTTTACGGTAAAACCCGGAAGCCTGAATGCCTCATCTTTAATTTCTGCAAATTCCCACGGATGGAAATAAATATTAAGGTATTTATCTTTTCCTAACGTATCGGAAGCTAGCTTTTTGTACACTGCCAAAGGAAAATTATGAAAACTCAGCCAGAATAACGGAATCCTGAAATTGGGTGTTACCGAAGCCGGAACCTGCATTACGTTTCCTTCTTTGAAATACGTTCTTGACACTTTTAAGTTGTTATATCTGCCCGGTAAAAAGGTTGGATTGATAGAAGAATTATAGGAATACCCTGCTTTTTCGACGTCTTTGTTGTCAACAGGCATCATTCTCGGCATTCTTAGTCCTGTTATTTTGGTGGAGAAAAGTTCCTCCAGCCGCTCTCTCGATTCTTTAAGATGTTTCACTTCAAATTCTGAATGGAACCAGGTGTGGGAAGCCAATTCATGCCCGTCGTGTAGCAACCTTTCGATAAGGGGCCTGCTGTTTTCTGCGAAAACTACCGTAGAAAAAAAAGTAGCTTTCACTTTATATTTCTTAAGGATATCCAATATCCTTTCCAATCCGGTCTGCGAAATTGAAATTTGCTTTTCAAAAGGAATTTTACCTTTGTATTCAAATGGCATATCAAATTCCTCAATGTCAAAACTTAATAAAACCATTCTAAAAATTTTTGTTTTTAATAATATAATTAGGTCTGTCTTTCACCTGTTTAAATATTTTTCCTAAATAGATTCCCATTATCCCCATAATAATCAATTGTAATCCTCCAAAGAATACAATCGTCATAATAAGTGAGGCCCAACCTGAGATTTCTGTTTTGGCAATAAATGAATGGATGACATATATCCCGTATCCGATAATAGAAATTGCTGAAAATAAAAAACCAAGGTAAGCCGCAATATAAAGGGGTTTTACACTAAAAGCTGTAATTCCGGTAAAGGCAAAAGTGAACATTTTTTTAAGATTATAGCTGCTTTGTCCGGACATCCTTTCGGCTGCCGTAAAATTAATCCCGGTCTGCCTGAATCCCATCCAGCTTGTCAGCCCCCTCAGGAATAAATCATCTTCATTAAAATTGCGCATTACTTCCACGGCACTGGCATCCATCAGCCTGAAATCGGAGCCGCCTCCTTTTGTTAGATTAACATCTGACAAGTTGGATAAAAGCTTATAAAAAAGATCCGATGTTTTTCTTTTAAAATAGGAAATCTCCTTGGGATAGGTTCGTACAGTAAAAACCACATCATACCCTTCCTCCCATTTTTTTATCATTTCCGGGATAAGTTCCGGCGGATGCTGAAGGTCTCCATCCATAGAAATGACTGCATTCCCGTGGGCATTATCCATGCCTGCTTTTACAGCTGGCTGATGCCCGAAATTTCTTGAAAATTCAATAAATTTCACTTCATCAAACCGCTCTGAAAGCTCTTCCAGTTTCTTCTGCGTATTGTCCCTGCTCCCATCATTTACAAATATAATTTCAAAGTCATAATGATGCAGCCCATCAAAAACTTCTTTGATTTTCTGATGGATCACAGCAACGTTTCCTTCTTCATTATAGGCAGGAATTACAATTGAAATTTTCTTCATAATGATTAATTCAGGCTATAGTTTTTCTCAAAATCCTTGGTTAAAAGCTCATAAGTTACTCTCAGCCAAACCAAGATACAAGGTACGGCTTTTAAGGAATACTTGATGATATAGTTCTCTTTTACAAACTTGGGAAATAAATCTGAAGTGGAGAAACAGGTAAAAATAATCACAAAGACAAGCAACCCGATAATGAAAGGAGTTCTTTCTTTTTGAAGAAAAAACCATATCAAAACGCCTACCACGGCAATGATATAAGTAGGAGACTCAGAGCTGGAACTGAATAAGACTAAAAACAGTAAGGTTGAAGCCAGGATCATTAGCTGAAAGGCATAGTGCTTATATTGCCTGATCCTGATATAAGGTAATGCAAAAAGCGGTAGCCCTGCTGCTAAAAAAACAAGGTTGGAGATAGAGGCATCTCCTAAAATCCTTCTGAAAAAGCCCATTAATGAGATATCCTGCATATTGCCCAATACCTGGTTCTCATTATTTTTTTCTATAATAGACTGAAACCAGTCCGAATAACACTGTATGACAAATGCCGGGCTTGAATATGCCATCGGAAGTACAAAAAATAACAATGCAATGCCAATTCCTGAAAGAATAAATTTCGTCTTATTTTTGATAAAGAAAAATTGGGTAAGTCCTACAATACCGTAAATTTTCACAAATACTCCTATTAATATGGCCGTAACGGATTTTACTTCTTTTCTTTCATAGATATAGACAGCAGACAGCTGCAAAAGCCCTGTTAAAGCTACATTAAACTGCAGGCTTAAAGCTGCGGTAATATATTCCTGAAGACAAAGCAACCCAAAAATTGCTTTTTTGGAATCTGAAAACGGGAGTTTATAAATTCCATAAATGAAGATAAAGGTATTTGCTACATTCCAGAGGGAAATTCCAAGCCAGTCAGGCATCATGGCAAATGGTGCAATCAATGCACTGAAAAAGACCCCGTAATGATTCAGATCAAAATAGAGGTCGGGATAATGAATAAACAGGTTTTTCTGATGAATGGTATTGAAAAATACATTTTTAAAGATCAGATAATTATTAATCGCATAGTCTCCCCTGAAATATTTGGAAATTGCGGTAACAACCGATATAATAAGATAAACCCCAAATATATATTTAGGGTTTAATAGTATTTTAAGAAATTTTTCTTTCAAAATTGTGGAATATTAGCTTAAAAAATTAATCTTAAACAGCTACATTGTTATCTCTCAATGCATCATTAAGAGACGTTTTCTTGTCTGTGGATTCTTTTCTCTGACCAATGATCAAAGCACATGGAACCTGATATTCTCCTGCAGGATATTGTTTTGTATAGCTCCCCGGAATCACTACAGAACGGGCAGGAACCCTTCCTTTAATTTCTACCGGTGTATCTCCTGTTACGTCAATAATTTTTGTAGAGGCCGTCAATACTACATTAGCTCCCAGTACTGCTTCTTTTTCTACGTGAACACCCTCCACCACGATACATCTTGATCCGATGAAACAATCATCCTCAATGATTACCGGAGCGGCTTGTAATGGTTCCAATACCCCGCCAATTCCTACACCACCACTCAGGTGAACATTTTTACCAATCTGTGCACAGCTTCCTACGGTTGCCCAGGTATCTACCATTGTTCCCGAATCTACGTATGCCCCGATATTTACATAAGAAGGCATCATGATCACTCCTGAAGCTACAAAAGAACCTTCTCTTGCAATCGCATGGGGTACTACTCTTACTCCTTTTTCCGCATAATTTTTCTTTAAAGGAATTTTGTCATGGAATTCAAACGGACCTACTTCAATAGTTTCCATTTTTTGGATCGGGAAATACATTACTACGGCTTTCTTCACCCATTCATTTACCTGCCATCCGTTTTCCGTAGGTTCTGCTACACGAAGTTCCCCGGAATCTAATAAAGAAATTACCTCTCTTATCGCTTTTTGGCTGTCTTCATTCTGTAATAGGTCTCTATTATCCCAAATGTTTTCAATAGTTTGTTGTAACGACATGTTTCTTGTTTAAATTAGTTTGAAAAATTATACGCGCCAAAGATACAAAAAAGTTCAGCAAAACAGTTTTTAAGTTGTTGCTTTTAATAAAGGCGAAACATACGCCCAACCCTCTTTTTATAAGACTGATAGGTGGGGCCGTGCTGTTTTAATAAATACTCTTCTTCCAGCCGTATCTGGATCTGCATTACAATACTTCCCACCAGTAAAAACAAGAAAGTGACTGCGGTGGGAACTACCAGAAAAAAACCGGCAAGACTTACCGTCATTCCTAAAAAGACAGGATTTCTGGAGTATTGGAATAAGCCGTGGGTAATAAGTTCGGTTTTCATTTGATTATCAATTCCAATCCGCCAGGACTCTCTCATCTGACACTGGGCTATAATTACCCAGATGAAGGCAAGAATCATCATTATAATCCCTGCATATTGAACTTCTTCAGCTTCCCAAAGCGGTATTTTAAAAGCTTCTTCCATCGTTTCGGGAAATAATAAAAACAGAAAGGTGTAGATAAAAAGAGCAGCCATAATGAGTTTAAAATACCAACCTACCAATGCATAGGCTGAATCATCTTTTGGTAAAACATCAGGACTCTTACCAATTTTCCTGGCAACCGCTATGCTGATTCCCAAAAATGAAACCGCAAAGAACAAAATAAAATAAAAAGGAATAAAGAATCTGATGAAATCTGTCATGGTGAAAATGTTTATGTTTCTGACAAATTTCATGAATTTCAGGATGCAAATCTATTGCATTAAAGTTTTCACTTATATCATTGATTTAACGGATCTTTTGGTCTTTTTAAATTCGGTCAGACTCATTTTATGCTGTTTTTTAAAAAATTTGTTCAGGTGGCTTTCATCTGAAAAGCCAAATTCTGTGACAATTTCATTGATCCTCATATCACTGAAAAGAAGGCGGTGCTCAATCAGTCTCATCTTATAATTCAGGATATAATGGGTAATGGTTTCCCCACACTGCTTTTTAAAGTAGCTTCCGAGATAGGTTTCAGAAAGACCAAATTGCCGGGCTATTACAGAAACTTTCAACAAAGCCGGGTCATGGATATTTCCCTGGATATAATTAATGATTTCCAATATCCTTTTATCAGTATTGGATGCAATATGCTCTACTCTCATCTTTGAAATGTTCCTTGCTGCAATTACGATAAGCGCATTCACATAATGTAAAGTGAGTTCCTCCTGGTAAAGATCAGGATAGTGAAGTCCATGGAGAAGAGAAGCGATGATGGAATCAACCAGAACAACATCAGATTTATTCTGCAATATACACCCTGAAAGATAAGAAGCTCCATAAAGCAGGCAACCTATAGAATTAATACTGTTCCACTTATAGTCTTTTATATAGTGTTCACTGAACTTTACGAGTAAGAGCTCAGTTTTTTCTTCAATCTGCAGATAATGCTCGTCATCGGGAGTAAGCAGAATAAGGCTGCCTTTGCTGTAAGAGGCAAGATTATTATTGATTTTAAGTGACCCTTTCCCGGAAATGACATATATAATCTGAAAAAAAGAAAACTGATTCCCTTTCAGCGGACAGTTTTCTGTCTGAAGATATTCTACTTTTACTAACTGATCTATATTCTCTCTTTTCATAAGGCAAAATTACTTATTTATCATTGAAATATACTGATTTTTTACATTTTTTCTGTCCAAATTTGCTAGATCAAAATTTTTAAAAATCAATGAAAAGATCAATTTATGTGCTGGCACTCGGTGCATTTGGTATTATTACCACCGAATTTGGAGTTGTAGGTATTTTACCTACCATCAGCCGGCAATTTGGAGTATCCATAGATACAGCAGGATGGCTATTAAGCGCTTTTGCAATAACGGTTGCCATTTCTTCCCCTTTTATTACTTCATTTACCACTAAAATAAACCGGAAGCTGCTTCTGTGTCTTGTCATGAGCATATTTGTGCTTTCAAATCTTATATCTGCTTTTTCCACCAATTTCACTATGCTTATGATTGCCCGTATTTTACCGGCCATATTGCATCCGCTTTTCTGGAATATCTCCAATGCCATTGCATTCAAAGAAAAGGGAGCAAAAGGAGTTTCCACTGTCATGCTGGGTTTAAGTTTAGCTACAGTGCTCGGGATTCCGATTACAACATATGCCGCCGATCTTTTTCATGATTGGAGAGCATCATTTTTCCTCAGCAGCGTAATAAGTCTGATTGCTTTTATCGGGCTGTTGGTTTTTGTTCCTTCCATTCCGGGAGACAAAGCAAAGTCTGAACAGGATCAATTGGTTATACTAAAAGATCCTCTTCTGTGGATTAATCTTATTTCCACGATCTGTACACTTTCTGCTATGTTTTCAAGCTATACTTATCTTACTGCTTTCCTTGAACAAATCACAAAACTGGATGGAGCACAGATCAGCATGATGCTTCTCCTCTTCGGTGGCATGGGAACTATCGGGAACTGGCTGATGGGAGTTGCCCTGCACAAAAATGTACAGTTGACAAGCAGACTGTTTTTAATCCTGTTAATTACAGTACAAATTCTTGCGTATTATCTGGGAGGGATTTTTATTCCTATGATTATTATTGTTTCACTGTGGGGAATGATCCATACGGGCGGCTTTTTGGTTTCCAATATCCGGACCACCCAGTCTATTCCCCATCAGGCACTGGAATTTGTCAACAGCTTACTCACATCATCTTATAATATCGGAATTTCGCTGGGCGCTTTTCTTGGCGGAATCGTAAGTTCTTACTATGGGGTTCAGCATGTACTTTCGGTAAGTATATTACTCCTTGCGGTTACCTTTATTCTGAGCTTCTTTTCGTTTCCCAAAAAGATTACGGAAAATGAAGAAACCGGTCAGGAAGAATTTACAGCGTCTGTATGTGAAAATCTGTAACCGGATTATTGTTTTAAAAAAGCAACTCTTCTCACGATGGGTTGCTTTTTTATTGATTTCTTTTCCAATTACCAGGCTCCGGCAATCAGGCTTATGACCGGTTGATTACTATTTTTTATAGAACTCTTTGCGCATGGAGATATGCTTTATTCCAATATTTCTCATTCAAAGATGAAATGATGACTCCTTTGGAAGTAGAAGCATGGATGAATTTCACTTCTCCATCGGGCCCGATATCGTGGACAATCCCTACATGAGAAACCCTGCTTCCGCCACCTGTCGCAAAAAACAGCAAATCCCCCGGTTTTACGTCTCTGATATCTATATTTTTTCCGGCTACCGCCTGGTCTGATGATCTTCTGGGAAGACTAAAATCATTTTCTTCAAAAACTTTCACGGTAAATCCGGAACAATCAAATCCTGAAGAAGTATTTCCTCCGAATTTATACGGGGTTCCAAGATACTTTTCAGCATCTTTCAGAATATCACTGATGGACCGCGGGACTTTACCGTCAAATGTAGAGTCTAGCTTTCTGAGATTTTCAGATTTTGCCACTGTTTTGGTGCCTGATTTCCTGCTGGCAGAAACTTTTTTTGAACTTCCGCAGGAAACAACTAAAACGGAGGCCGCCAGTGCAATAGCAAGCCGCTTTATTTTCAATGTATCTTCCAATAATCCCGATTTCATATCCATCTGATTTTTACCCGATTATAAAATTCTTTACAAATATACATTTTATATATTAACTATGCTATAAGTATACTACAACTATATGATAAATATATGTTAAAATTTTATTTCCCGTTATTTATTACTATATTTGAGACCAATTTGGCAGTATGGCAACATATGAAAGCATTATCAAGATCAAAGGGGCTGTAGGCGACCTCGTTTTTTATACTCTGAATGGCAAAAATGTAGTCCGGAAGAAAAGCGGGTTTAATAAAACAGCCTTTACAAAGAATCCTTCTTATGAGAAAGTACGCCAAAACAGCACGGAATTCGGACATTGCTCCAGAATGGGTAAAGCCCTGCGAAGTTGTTTATCTTCATATATTAAAGAAGCAGGTGATCCCCTCCTCTATCAGAAGTTTGCAAGATTGATGACTTCGGTTAAAGATCTGGACCTTACTTCGGAGAGAGGAAAAAGAACTGTCGGAAACGGTTTAAAAACCGAGCAAGGGAAAAAGCTGCTGAAAGAATTTCAATTTGGTAATGTAAAGAATATAGTACCGGAAGTTAGGATTGAAGCTCAAACCCTGTATACAAATCATTATCATACTGTAACGAATAATATTACCTTAGTAATAATAAAACCGGATTTTGAAAATTATAGAATGGAATTTGTGGAAGAAACCTTCCCGTTGGCTTCCGGACAATCTGTAAGTCTGAAACCCGGATTCTCAAAAGATGATTTTCTGCTTTATTTTATGGTAATAAAAAAAGAGGACGGATCCATTACCCATATGGGATTCATATAAATAAAAAAGCCTGCAGCAATCTGCAGACTTTCTATTTATTTTTTGTCCCCTTTCCAGGTTCCTGCTTTTGCAGGATTCGGAAGTGAATTAGACCAGTTTCCATTACCTTTTTTATCTGTGCTCAGGGTTCCTCTGAAATCTCCTTTGGAAGGAAGTCCCACTACGGCGTTCAGATCACCTGAAGGACTTAGATTACCGGATATTACATAATTTTCATTATTGAGATCAGAATGCATGGTTCCTGATACTTTACCTTCAGTATCTACCACAAAATTCCAGACTCCTTTATCGCTTCCTTCGTAAGACCCTGACCATGTTCCTACATAATCGTAAATCGTATCGTCTTCTGAGCTACAACCGATAAATAAAAATGCCATTAAAAAAAGTAAAAAAAGTTTCTTCATAATTTCAGTAATTTTATAATCTAAAAATCCTGTTATTCCTTACTAAGGAATTGAGCTTAATATTATTATTCTATTTCGTGCAAATCTACTAATTTTTTATTCAAATTATCTGAAATTTAATCAGCAGGCCATATGTTTATTAATATTCAACATATTCCGGCTAAAATACAATTATTTTTCAAATAAAATAAGTACTGAATTTTTGAATTATTTTTTAAAGATTGTGATTATCCTCTTCATAATATATATGATGTTAGTAGCTACTATCCATCGCTGTAAGAAATGAATTGTAATTTATAAAATAACAATATCCTTATTGTAGTTAAAAACTGATGCGTAATCTTTATCGTACTTGCTAAAATTCGGAAAAAATAAATTTCATAAAAAACTGAAGTTCAACACTATAAAAAACACTTGTATACGGTAAGGACCAGACTACAAACTGGGATTCCATATCCGTCAATAAAAAATGATGTAAATTTGCCCTATCTATCGCAACAAAGGATGATTTTGAGTTTAAATATCATGAAAAAATTAACATTTTCTTTACTGGCATTTGTTATCCATACCGTTTGCCAGGCACAGCATTTTGACGTTATCCCATTGGGAATATATGGAGGAGAACAGGAAGACAATCTATCAGCTTATCTGGTAGGAGCACCTGAAGAGAACTCTTTTCTTTCTCTTGATGCAGGCACTGTCAATACCGGAATACGAAAAGCCATTGAGTTTAAAAGTCTCAGCGGAACGGAGGAAGACATTCTAAAGAACCAGATAAAAGGGTATTTTATCTCACATGGTCACCTGGATCATTTAGCCGGTCTTATCATCAATTCTCCGGCAGACAGCAAAAAGAACATTTTTGCCATTCCCCCTGTAATCCAGATTCTGCAAAACCATTATTTCATCACCGATACCTGGATTAATTTTGCGGATCAGGGGCAAAAACCTATTCTCGGAAAATACCATTATAATGAACTGCAAACGGGGACAGAAATACCGGTGGAGCAAACTTCACTTTTCTTAACAGGATATGAACTCAGTCATGTAAATCCTTATAAAAGCAGTGCAGCGCTGGTAAGATATGACAATCACTATCTGCTTTATTTAGGTGATACCGGAGCAGACCGGATTGAAAAGTCAAATCAGCTTGAGCAGCTCTGGAAAAATATTGCTCCATTGATTAAAAAAGGTCAATTGAACACCATATTAATTGAAGTTTCTTTTCCGAACAGCCAACCTGAACACCTTTTGTTTGGCCATCTTACCCCTAAACTGCTGGTAGAAGAATTAAACCAATTAAAAGAAAAAACCGGACAGAAGGATTTGAAAAACCTACATATCGTAGTAACCCATAGAAAACCTACCAAAGATAACCCTGAGATTATCAAAAAAGAATTATTAGAAAACAATCCTTTACAGGTACAGTATATTTTCCCGGAACAGGGTAAAAAGATAAGCTTACCTTAAATAAAAAACAAAAGATGAGTCACTACCGGACTCATCTTTTCATTTGTGAGGCTTTACAGCATCAGAAATGATGTTATAATGGTAAAAGATGGCTTTTGATTTTTTTTTCTGCAATACACAATAAAATTCAAAAAAAAATTTGTACATATCATTTAAATACTTACTTTTGTACCGCTTCAAAAAAGGGGGATTGGCGCAGTTGGCTAGCGCGTTTGACTGGCAGTCAAAAGGTCACGGGTTCGAATCCCGTATTCTCCACTCTGTGTTATTGAAAAATTTCTGTAAACACTAAAAGCTGATTAATCCTGCAAAATTGAATTTTGCAGGATTTTTTTTCAACGAAAAATCATATATTTTTCAATACTGGTAAAATTATAGCAATCGCGACAATTTTGAATCAATCTCAAAAGTTGGGGATAAGCATCATTTAAGTACTCTAAAAATGAATAGATTTAAATGTATCCAATTATATAACATAAAAATCCTGATCAATCACTGTTTTGTAAGTGAGCAAAGAAAGTAACAGAACCACTGAATATCTCTGGTGATTTAAGCTCATTGCAGTTTCTATTGACCTTATATAACGAAAAAAGACTGCCTTTGTGGCAGCCTCTTGTATTTCTAATCGTCACAGTGATTAATAGCACAATAATTTCCGGTAGGATGATAGCAACAACGATAATTATCATCCGGGCAATGGGATCCTCCACATGCCGGTCCTATAGGGTCTACACCTTCAACCGGATCAAACGGACCTCCTCCTTTAACTTGTTTTAGTTTCTCTCTAGAAACCTTCTTTAAATTTTTCATGGTTTTTGATTTTAGTTTATTGAGTGATAAATGTAAAAATAATCCGTCAATAAACAATTTAACATAAAAAATATTACGAAAAAGCATATCGAACATCAATATATTACTACATCATAGTTTATGACTAATGTCATCTAAATTATCCTGCTCTGAACAAGCACTCACCTAACGCATTACAAATCAACAACAAAAATAAATTGATATTATCAAAAACATAAACGGATAATAGTGCTATGCCTCCTTTTATGAGTACTCATAATAAAGATTTAATACACTATTCAAAAATAAATATTCATATTTGCAGCCTCAAACTCAAACACGCTAGTTTATTCATGAGCATTATTTTTAAAAAGCGTTTGATCATAGCGCTTGCATTACCTACTGCAGCCTTATATTACGGGCAGAGTACGAAGGATTCATTAGAAAAATCCAAATCCATTGATGAGGTGATGCTGGTAGGGCGAAACCTTAGCCAGACAGCCAAAGAAAGAAAAACACCTGTTGCAGTTTCCAACATTAAGGCAGCTGAGATCCAGGAGAAACTGGGAAATAGAGAATTCCCTGAAATTATGAAGTCTACTCCTTCTGTGTATGTTACCAAAGTAGGAGGAGGTTTTGGAGACAGCAGAATCAACATGCGGGGCTTCGACGGGGCCAATATCGCAGTTATTATCAACGGACAGCCTGTGAATGATATGCAGGGAGGTACTGTTTACTGGTCCAACTGGACGGGGTTAGCAGATATTGCGAGTTCTATTCAGATACAGAGAGGCTTGGGTGCTTCTAAATTTGTGGTACCTTCTGTAGGAGGAACCATCAATATCGTAACCAAAGCTACCGATTCTGAGCAAAAAGCAATGATAAAGGCAGAGGCTGGCAACGATAACTATTCCAGACTTTCAGCGATGTACTCTTCCGGGTTGAAAAACAAATGGGGAACTACCGTATTGCTTTCCCGTTGGCAAGGTGATGGGTATATCAACGGAACTAAAGGTGAGGGATATTCGTGGTTTTTCTCAACAGGATTTAAGCCCAATGAAAAGCACGCGTTCAACTTCATTGCAACGGGTGCACCACAAGTACACGATACAAGAAGATCTTCTGCCACCGGAGCCAATGTGGCAACCCTGCAGCAGTTTGAAACCTATGGAAGAAGATATAATCCGCAGACAGGAATGCTGAATGGTTCTCAATTCAATTTAGCACCTAATTTTTACCATAAACCTATTGCATCTCTTAACTGGGACTGGACCATTAATGACAACCTGAAATTATCAACTGTTGTTTACGGTTCATGGGGACGTGGTGGCGGTGGTACCGGGCTTAACGGTTCCATTAAAAACGCTAACGGAGACACCATGAATTTCATGAATTACGGTCCGGGCGGAGACGGTACCATCAATTGGGATATGATTTACCGTTATAACAGAGGGGGCATAGTAACAGATTATAATGGAAAGACTTTTCAGAAAGGGGCTTTTACTGCTCCTGCAGGCTCCCCAACTGATTATAACGGACAATACGTAACAACTTTAAACGGAACCACCGGTATCGTAAGAAAGCAGAGTATCAATTCTCATGATTGGTATGGAGCTATCGCTGACCTAAATTACCATAAGAATAACTGGACGTTTAACGGAGGTATCGATCTTAAAACTTATAAAGGAGCCCTGTATGATATTGTTACCGATATGTTGGGATCAGATGCTTTATTTGTCCGTAATACGGTAAATGCTCCTAATGGCTACTATATTGATCGTACCGTAAAACCAGAGCCTCTTACTAAACTTAATAATGCCCAGAAGGTATCTATATACAACGAAGGTCTGGTAAAATGGGCCGGTGTATACGGAATGGTTGAATATAGTTCTGAAAAGCTGAGTGCATCTGTTCAGGGATCGGTTTCCCAACAATACTACAAGAGAAGGGATTATATGTTGTATACTCCAGGAAACCAGGAAACCAAATGGTATAACAAGACCGGCTATATTGTAAAAGGAGGTGCCAATTACAATATTGATGATCATCATAATGTATTTTTCAATACAGGGATTATTTCCAGACAGCCATTGTTTAATGCTTTGTTTCCATCCAACCAAAACATCTATAACGATGCGAAGAATGAAAGAATTTTTTCTGTAGAGCTTGGGTATGGCTTCAAGTCCCGTTATGTGGATGTGAACATCAATGCCTACAGAACGCAATGGGATGACAGGTTTATTTCAAGAACTTTCAATGCCACTTCTGCAGATATTGCCAAGTTCTCTCAGTTAAAGCTCGGAAACGCTTATTACTACAATGCCCTGAATGTGGGACAAGTTCACCAGGGAGTTGAATTGGAAGCAAAAGCAAGACCTTTCACTAACCTAAGACTTAGAGGAATGTTGTCACTGGGCAACTGGAAGTATAAAGGAGATGCCAATTTCAACATCATTGATGTTCAAAACAACCAGGAAGTTTCAGGAGCTACCGGAATGATCAATATTAAAGATCTTAAGGTGGGTGATGCTGCACAAACTACCGCAAGCATCGGGGTTGATTATAATATCACCAAAGCTTTCAGCATTGATGCCAACTGGGAATATTATGACAAATTATATGCACAATTCAATCCTATCAACTTCCTTACTGCTGCTGACCGGGAGAAAGGCGTTGTAAAATTACCAAGCTATCATTTATTTGATGTGGGAGCAACTTACAAGTTTAATATTGATCAGAAAAGATCTTTAACTTTAAGAGCGAATGTATATAACCTGTTCAATACATATTATATTTCCGAACTAAGCTCTAATATTCACCCGGGTGATAAGATTGCCAATGGTCCTGATGCAGGAAAAACCTATCAGGAAACCGGCAGAGTCTATCAGGGAATCGCTGATGGAAACACAGGATTCCTTGGTTTTGGGAGAACGTGGTCTGTGGCTGCGACTTTCAGGTTCTAATCAATATATCTGACATAAATTAATTGAACCCGTCGTTTTTGGCGGGTTCTTTTATTTAACGAATTAAGTTAATCCTCAACTGATTTAATCTTTAAATCCATATCAATGATATAAGCAAGATGCTCATGCATTTTTTCTGCAAAATGAAGCTCTGCGTCCATAATCTTGCCGGTTGATTTTTCAAAATTATATTTTGTTTTGACACTGAATTCAAACTGGTCAACAGAGAATACTTTCTCATTTTCATAAAGCTTTTTGATATGACTTTTAATGAGTTCTTCCCGGTTATTCAGTACAGCATGAAACTCTACAAAAAGAGTATTTTTTTCCTCTTCAAGCTTTACCAGTTTCAGCTGATAGCTGTACTCTACTCCCTGAATCAATCTGGAACGGATACTCAACGGGCTGGATAAAAAGCTGTAATATTCATTTGGTGGGAATATAAGACTGTAAACTTCCGGTAACAGCAGAATATACTGCAGGTTTCTCTTCAGTTCTCCCTCAAAGCTTTTCAGTCCTTTTTCATAATCGGCAGCCAGTTTAACCTGATCTTTTTCTTCCGGAAAAACAGTGGCCAGTTTATGTTCTTTCCATTCTTCCCAGCTCTTCCAAAGTTCATCTTTATTCTCCACAGAAAGTATCTTTCCGTTTGCATTTCGTTTGATATGAATATTACGGGAAATATCAGCAAGAGCAAGGCTTTGCAGTAAAAAAGGTTTCATCACATGATCTTCCGTATCTCCTGTAATTTTAAGAAGGTTTATGGTGGTATAAATAAAATCTGATTCTTTCTGTTGACCAATTAACAGTTCAGATGAGGTTTTTAAAGAGATCGGAGGATTTTCCTTTCCCATCAGAAAGGTATTCTCTACATTCAGGGTGTATTCCTGTGAGAATTTTTCGAGCTGAAGAAGGGGAATATTTTCCCCGAAAAAGAAATTTGAAATACTCATTACTTTATTTTGACTCCGGTGCAATTTTACAATGATCTCTTTTAAAGATAAAATTTATATTTTTTACTTTATTTTTTACTTTTTGCTATCATCTGATCTAATAAATCATCAAACTCATTTCTTTCCGGATTGATATCCATATAATTGAGTGTGAAATTGTTTTTCAAATAATTAAGCAGTTCTTCATCAACTAATAACGACTTTTCCGGACCAATAATGATATCGTCAACATCCTGCTTTCCGATAATCTTCATCCAGTAAAATTCAGGTAATGATTTATTCAATTGGTAATTATCGTTGAGGTACTCACCTTTAGTTACAATCATTTCTGAAAACTCAAATCCAGTGAATTTTGTTGTTTGTAATCCGGTTTTGAGCTTTTCAGTAACAATATAACAAGGATGGCATTCCATTAAGTCATCACCTAACCAGTCTTCAAGTTGTATATGTAATTTTATAACTGTTAAAAATGGAGCTTCTTTCTCCAGAAATTCAGTTTTTTCGCCTAGCCCACAATAACTTCAGGCTGAATTCTTTGATATGTTTTCATAAAAATTTATAGACTCAAAATAGGCTAGTTTTTAAGATCTTTTTTAATTCAATAGACAGTATTTTATACAAAATGCTATTCAGAGTTTTCATTCAACTCTTTATCTCTATTTATTAATGGCATAATAAAATCATCTGTTTCCTTATCATACACTGGATCAACAATTAGATACTTGATTTGAAAATTTTCTTTTAAATAAGCTCTAAATATTTTGCTTTATCAGATCAAAATATTTGTCTTCTTCACCATTAAATATCTCTTTCCCTTCCAGCATATATGCACTCATTAAAGCATCTTGGGCCTTATCTATTTCTTGAAGTTCAAAATAAGATTCACCTAAACCTAACCATACATAGCCATGGCTTAAGCCATCAGGACATTTGAGAGCTTCATTATAATTATTACAGGAATTTTGAAAGTCTTTCAGATTAAAATAGCAGTCTCCTAAAGCTGTGTAAACATGTAACGCTATTTCATAATCATTTTTAGGATTGGGTATATTATCTAAAGCTTCCATATATTTTTTTAGAGCTTCCTTTAGTATTCCTCTCTCTGCAAGGGAATCTCCTTTTTCCAGAGATTCCATTATAGTTTCATACTTTTCATCAGACAGTTCCATATTTACTTAATATATTTTCCGGGATTTTTATAAAGGTCTAGATATTTTGGATCTTCATCCTGAAATGATCTTCCCTCTGACTTTTGAAATGCAATTTTAAATTCCTCGTATGCATTTTGATATTCATTAAATTCATAATGACTTTTACCTGCAACAAATTCTCTCTCACCGTCATCTAATCTTTCTTTATCACAAAGAAAGAATATATCAATCCATCTTTTTGCTTCACTATTATTTTTAAGTTGTGTATACTCATCAACTAATGATTTTGCTATAAAAAAACTTTCATCATAATTTTCTTTAACATCTGGAAGTAAACTCCATTTTTCTAATTCTAATTCAATAATCTTATTATGATTTCCTTTCTCATAATAGTTTTCGATTTTTTCATCAATTTTTTCAAATTGATCTTGAATTTGGTTTGGTAGTTCCATTATTTATTTTTCAAAATATTAATCTTGAAAATATTTATCGGGATTTTTATAGAATTCAAGATATTTTGGATCTTCATTTTCAAAATATCTGAAACCTGCTGCCTCTACTACTTGTTTTAATTTGTCATATGACTCTTTATACTCTCCAATTTCAAATTGATATTTTGCATAATTAAAATAACAATCTTCATCATTTAAGTGAAGATAATTATTTACCCTTATCATATTGTTCAACCATACTTTTGCTTCAGCTAAATTTTGTAAACTCATATAGTCTAAAAATATATACTTTGCAGTATTGTATGCTTCGTTCCATTGTTCTTTAGGATCAGGATATGTATTCCAAGCTTGTTTTAATAATTTGAAAGATTCTTCTGTATTACTTTCTTCAAATTGAGTATAGGCCAAATCTGTCAACTCATCGATTTTCGCTTGTAAGTTTAAGTCTAGTACTGCCATTATTTTTTATTTAAAAGCTTCCGAATATTTTTTTAGAGCTTCCTTTAATATTCCTCTCTCTACAAAAGAATCTCCTTTTTCCAGAGATTCCATTATAGTTTCATACTTTTCATCAGACAGTTTCATACTCACTATTTAAAATATTTTTCAGGATTTTTATAGAATTCAAGATATTTTGGATCTTCATTTTCAAAATATCTGAAACCTGCGACTTCTACTACCTGTTTTAATTTGTTATATGACTCTTTATAATCTGCTGTTTCAAATTGATACTTTGCTGTTTCAAACCAAACATCTTCATCAAATAAGTTAAGGGTATTATTATTTTCTATCATTCTATTCAACCAAATCTTTGCTTGATCAAATTGTTTATGGCTAAAAAAACCTTTGTAAATCATTTTTGCATAATTGTATCCTTGGTTCCAATTGTTTTTTGGTTCTGGAAAACAGTTCCATCCTTCTTCAGCTAATACTGAAAATTGGTCAAGATTATTTTCTTTTAAACTGGTAATTGCTTTTTTTCCAAAATCAATTACATTATTATACTTTTCTGCTTCTAATACTGCCATATTTATTTTTTTATATTAATAATAAATTTATTTTAATGGAGGTAAATATTGCTCAAGAAGTTTTGCTCCTTTGCTTCTATTGGTCTTATAATATTCTAAAACATAATTTTTACTATCTAACATCCATTCTCTTACTTCTTTTGATTTTGCCCCATAATGTCGGCCTGTTTTATTCCACCAGCTTACAGCGTCATCTATATGTCCCATATCTGCTTCTTTTATATCTCTCCAAACTTTATTTCCATCGTCCCAAAATTCTTTTACAGCATTTCCAAATTCGTCTTCAATCCTAGCTGTTGGAGGAACTTCTTTCATCATTCTATCAAAAACTTCTCGTCCTGTTTTACTTGCTTTTCCAGGGGTTCTTCCTAAATATTGAAGTCGTTTTGATACTTTTTTAACAACATTCGACAAGCATCTGCCAGCATTATGCACCAGCCACGCAAACATACCTACAAAATACGTATGAAAGTTGTCTACCGTAAAGTTATAAACTTTTTTAGGTTCATAGCTATATTCTGTTCTTTCAATGGTAACTTTTTCATCATTTTTGGTTAGAATTTTTTCACCTGCTTCCAGTTCTGAAGCATCTTTCCAACCTTCTTCAGTATAAAAAGGATGTATTGCTGTAGTTTCAATGACTTCTGCTTCCGTATAAATACTAATGGTATGGTCACTTTCATTGGTGATAAGATCAATCACCGGCTGAAGGGCTACAGTGTCTGTATCTTCATCATAAGCCCATACCAGATCTCCAATCCTGATGTCTTCAATATTTTTAATTCCATCCTCGGTATGAACAGGGGTTCCGGCCGGAAAACAGGCAAAAACACAGGTTTTGAGCAGCTTTTTGGCTACATCGTCCACACTTTTCTTTAAGGCTTCCTTGCTCAGCTTTTTCATCGCAGCTTTTCCCATCTGCTGCAAAGCTTCTTTAGAGATCGCTTTTGCCCCTGCTTTGATAGCGCCTTTCACTCCGGCTTTTGCCCCTTGCATCGCTACAGTTCCGGCTCCAAATGAAAACACTCCTACAGCAATGGAAGCTACATCCCATATTAAAAATCCGGCATTCATAAGACTGCCGCCTACATCTCCTGTTTGTATATCATTGATAAGGTCCCGGCCGCTTCCCCAAACTGGAATCATCCCTTCTACAAGACCGGCTTCCCCTACACTATTGCCCTGCCCGCTGTCATCAAGTTCACGCTGTGCCTGGTCCTGCATATCTTTTACTTCCTGTGCGGCATCATCCGGCAGAGGAACCTGTCCGCTGGTCATAAACTCTATTTTTCCGCCCACAGAACATTGGCAAGTACTTTTTCCGATCAGGGAATTGATCCCGTTAATTTTTACCTGCCAGGTATCCTTCCAGGTCATAGGAACGGTGCCTGGGGTACAAGGACCACCACTAATCTTGCACACCTTAAAAGAAGGTATGTTAATCAGGGGCCTGGCGTCTTGATTGGTCGCCACCAGACAGCCGTGGATTTTCACCTTCGTATTGAACGTAGGTTTGAAGAAATCCGGGGCTGCTCCCTGATCGCACATCATTAAGGCATTAAGGGTGATGTATTCTAACTCATCCATGATTTCTGTTTTAGAATTACATGATATTGGTATCCCCGGAAGACATTACCGCACTTGGACCTCCGGTAATCGTAAGTGTCGAGTCTGTAGTAATATCCATTGTTCCACCTGTGCTGGAGAGGGCTAATGCTCCTGCCAGTGCTGTAATATCAATAGTTCCTTTACCTGCTGATGCGGTAATTCCTGCTTCGGATATGGTAATAGAATTTTCTCCAACCTGCAGGGTAATGCTCGTTTTCCCGTCAAGGGTAATATTTCCTCCCGCATCCATTTTTAATAAGGATTGTGGTGGAGAATCTTTTTTTCCTCCCACATTGATAACGTTGGTACTGCCTGCATTTACGGTATGATTGCTGTTGGCATTGGTTGTGGCATTTCCGGTTCCGTCAAAATGCATATTGGCACCACCCTGATCTTTAAGATTCACAGATCCGGCACCATTGTCATATTTCAGTTCGGCCCCGCTTCTGCCGCTAAAACTCATGATATTATTTCCTGTCCCGCCACCGGACGCAATTCCTCCATGATACATTCCGCCCATGACAAAAGGACGGTCCGGATGAAGATGTACAAAGTTGACAATTACCTGGTCTCCCACTTCAGGAACAGACATAAAGCCACGATTCTTCCCTACTTTTTCACTGCTTCCGGCATCCGGAGACATTACACGGATAAATTCCGTAGTGTCCTGTCCACCTTGCCAGTCAAGCTGCACCTGTACTCGGCCTTGGTTTTCAGGATCTGTGTTTGAAATTACTTTTCCAAATTGGGGTTCTGCCACCGGTACGGTGAATTCAGGTCTTGGTATAAATCCGGTATCAGCAGCTATAGCCTGGAAAGATCCGTCGTAATATCCTCTTGCATCCACTTCATGGGTTACTTCTATAAGCATGAGTTTGGTAAAATATCCGGTATCATTGGTATCCGTTTTACGCATTTCTATATCTGCAATACATCCCGGATAAAGGAAGGGTACTGTTGTATTCCCGGAGGTTACAAAAACTTCTGAAGCTTTACTTCCGGCAGCTCCTTTCTGTGAAGCGTCAATATCCATGAAAGAAGTAGCTTTGATGGGAGCAACGCGTAAAGACGGTGTCTGAAAAGTTTTTTCCGAGATTTCATATGCTCTTTTAGCTATATCTGAAGTATGGTTGATTTTTGAATTTCCACCTTTGAATTTCTCATTTTTACTGCTGTTATACCCATAAAATGACGGATTGACATGCTGGGCTTTCATTTTGATTTTAATATCTGTGAGATTACTGCCATAAGTCAGTATCACAGGTTTCTCCTGTGGAGGCAGCTGCCCGAAATGCAGCACTTCCCCATCATAAAAGAATTGCTCACCGTAAGCTTCAGCTATCCTTGCCAGATAATTATAATGGGTTTCTTCGTATTGGCAGCTGTAAGAGACATTTCCATGACGGGCGTCTACCCTGAAATCATACTTTCCTTGTCCCAGTCCCTCTTTAATCACTTCATTGGCAATAGTGTTCAGGCTGATGGGCTGAGCTCCGCCAAAGCTTTGAATGTGGGGTGCAGCATCCAGCAAAATGGTTGGACTGAACCCTGACAAAACCAGATTCCCCAGGCTTCCCTTTTCCTGGCTGAATCCAACTTCTGTGATAACGCCCACAAAATTTCGTTCAGCACCCCCTTCCACATCTTTATACTTGAAAACAACCGTAATCCTTTTTCCCAGGAAGTTCTGCACTTCTTCAAGATTATGGTTTTCTGCACTTCCTAAGGTATCATGGGCCAGAATGAGTTCAAACTCATGATGCCTGGTCGCACTTTGGGTGAGTTTAAAATGTTTGAAATATTTTATAGCCTTCCCTTCCACATGAATATCAAGTTTTACCACGCGGTTAATCCCTGCAATGGCACTCTCAGGGATACGGTCAGCATTGAATATTCTGGAAGTAGGCTGTTTTGCCCAAAGTTTTTCTTTAACAATGGCAGGTTCATTTGGTAATAAAGGCTGATTCAGGAATTGTTTTCCCGTATTCACCGCATTCACTGCATTATTTACTTTTGAAGCTACTTTCTTTACTTCTTTGATTTTTTTATTTTCCTGGATTTTGTTTACAAAACCTGTCTTGTCTGAATCTATTTCCGGTTTTGGAAGATTATTCTGTTCCTTAAACATGACATTATTTTTTTGGTGTATGACTTAATTGGACATTCAACCTTTACAGGTGAGACCCTTTAACTCAAAGAACCAATCGGCAGGTTGCAACGGCCTCTTGAACAAGCTTTTTTGTGATTGATTTTTGTGATTGATCTGAGATGGGTGCAGCTGGAATTTTCAGAAAAATAATTCCACTTTAAGTATCTGACAGTACTTTTTTACAGGATTGTTTTTTATTTTTTTTCATAAATTTCGGTGATTTTGGTAATGCAATATATAACCTTAAGTACTCACGTCAAAATGAATTACCTATTATTTTAAAAATTGTCGTAAAACTACGACAACGAATTTTCAAAAAGCTTTTCATTAAAAGATTCCCTGAATATCACAGATATTTACTTTGAATTTTTATACTGCAAAACCCTCTGATAAAAAGATTGACTGGCAATTTTCCCTTCAGCTTCGTTAATAGCAGCCAATAAGTTGTTCGGGTTGTCTGCAATATCCCCCAAAACCTGAGACATCAGTTCCCAGACCGGCTTCATTTTCTCAATAAGCTCGCTCCCTTTATAAGTCAGCTTAAACAACCTTTTCCGTTCATCCTGCTTATCCTTTTCCCATTGTATCAGCTCCAGTTTTTCAAGTTCTTTGAGCAGGCTTATTGTGGAAGGATGTGTATAGCCTATTTCGTTGGCGATTTCAACGACTCCCGCTATTTCTTTTTTATAGATGGTAAAAATGACCGGAAACCATTTAAGTTCAAAATCAATTCCGAACGCTTTATAAATCATGGCACCATCCTTTCTCAATTGTTCACTGAGCCGGTGCAACCTTGTTGATATGGCAAGAATTCCTGCTTCGTTGATAACATTCATATTCAATGGATAGATAAATGATAAAAAATATTGTCTGCACTCATTAAAGGAAACAGAGGCGGGAGCTTCTCTTTCTCTATTGAAACAAAAAAGTTACGTTCATAGAATCGCTGAGCTGCTTTTAATACCGTTATGGTTCCCAAATACAGTTCGTTGATTTGATTTTCATGACAGAAAGAGATTAAAACTTCCAGTAGAGCCTGGGCAATATTCAGTTCTTTTCCCCTGAATTCCTTTTTCACAAACATTTTCCTGATAGCTCCTGCGTGCTTGTCAAATTTCAGCAAGGCAATAGTGCCTACCAGTTCTCCTTCTATAAAAGCCCCCCAGAAATGCCCTCCTTTTTCATGGTAAAAGTGCTCTATTGCTGCCAGATCCGGTTGATCCTCTAATGTAACAGGAATATTAAATTCCTTTTGCTGGATATTCAGAATAAGATCAATCGCCTGATCTGAATATGAATTGCCGATGGGTTGAATCTTTAGTTCCATTTTTATTTTGATTTAAATTAAAACATGGATGATGAAGTCAGCAGAAAATAATGGTTTCATCTGATCACCTAAGCCACGCCTTTCTTATGATTTAATTTATAGTACAAAACTACGTATTTAACTACATATATCCAAATGAAAAATTTATAGTATATTTATCGGATCAATAAAAAATAAACACTAATGATGGCATTACCCTTTCTTTCATTTGCCCTGGCATTCTGGCTAGGTTCTAAAAACCGTAAAAAATCTGCAATTATAGCATTCGTGGTAAGCATTGTACTTATTGTTGTACTGGCAAAGTATCATATCACAGACCCACTCAACCTCCAATTTTAATAAAGAACTTACAATGAACAATCACACTATTGCTTATATTAATATTTCAGGAATATTAATCATCTCTGCTATTTTATCGGGTGCTTATTATTTTCAGTTTATTATGCATGAACATCCATGTCCTTTATGTTTACTGCAGAGATTATGCTTCCTTGGAGTTATGTTTGGGCTGTTTTTAAATTTAAAATTTGGATTTAATTCTGCTCACTATGGGATATCTATCCTGAGTGCATTATTAGGGGCCGGGATTTCTTACCGTCAAATATTATTGCATATATGCCCAAGTCCAACGGATTTTGGCTTTGGAACCCCTGTTTTAGGAATGCATCTTTATACCTGGGCATTAATTGCCTTTTTAACGGGTATACTGGTCATTGCTTTTTTAATGTTATTTCCAAAGCAATTCGAAAAAACGGAAGATCATACACTCAATCCTATTTTCGATTTTTTATCAGGCATCGCTTTTACACTCTGTTTTCTGCTGGCTCTTACCAACGGAATTGCTACTTTTTTTGAATGCGGAATCGGATTCTGCCCCGATAATCCTGATTCTTATATGATCTTTAAAGGACAATGGGGATAAAAAGATATACTTCAACTGGATTGGCATTCTTCCATCTCTTTGCTTACAGCCCAAATAAACAAAAAAACGTATGTCAATACAGACATACGTTTTACTATTAAATCAATGCGATACTTTTATTTCCAGCCTCCGCCCAGCGCCTGATAAAGCTCTACGCCAGCTTTCATTTTATTGTATTGTGCATTTGATATATTGAGTTCTGCATTTAATGAATTGACGCTTGCATTCAATACTTCAAGATAATTCGCCATACCATAGTTAACCAGTTCCTGGGAATAGTCAACAGATTTTTTATAGGCATCCAGCTCTTTTTGTTTCAATTCAATAAATGAATCCTGTACTGAAAATACCCTTATAGCGTCTGAAACTTCTTTTCCCGCTGTAAGAACCGTTTTTCTGAAATTCAGGTAAGCAGTCTCCTGGTTCGCAAGGCTTACGTCATAATTTGTCTTAATCTGTCTCTTATTCAGAATCGGCTGTGCCAATCCTGCCACTACATTGGCAAATAATGAATTTACACTGAACAGATGATCAATATCTACTGACTGTACTCCACCGCTTCCTGTAATTTTCAATGTCGGATAAAACTGGGCTTTTGCAGCATTGGTAAGCTCAAAAGCATTCATCAGATTATATTCTGCTCTCATTACATCAGGACGGTTGGCTAATAATTGAGCAGGATATCCCAACTTCAAATCAAGCGGAAGCTTCTGCCCTTCTAAAGTAGATCTTTCAATGGTATGTGAAGGTTCTCCCATTAATAAACTCATTGTGTTTTCCAACAGTTGAATTTGCGTATCAATATCGATCAGCAAAGACTTTGCATTGAAGACAAGAGCTTCACTCTGCTGTACTGCCACTTCTGTAAGGGTTCCTGCAGTTTTTAATGCCCTGGTTGTTTCCAGGTTTTTCTCACGCACTTCAATGGTTTTCGTGATGATCTTTTTCTGGGCATCGAACGTCAGCAACTGATAATAGGCAGAGGCAATTGAAGCTACAAGGCTACTTTTTACCGCTTTATGTGCTGCCACAGTTCCGAGATAGGTAGCAATCTGGGCTTTCTCCTGGGCTTTCAGTTTTCCCCAGAGATCGGCTTCCCAGCCCAGCGTGGCCGTAATATCAAATTGGTTGACATAACGTCTTTCCCCGATAATCTGCCCAAACTGGGTATTGATAGACTGTGTCTGAAAGGTATAATTGGGCCCTACCGTAAGTGTCGGCAAATAGGCTGCTTTACTCTGCTTAAGATAAGCTTCAGCTGAATTAATGCTCTGCAGGGCAATCCTGATATCCAGGTTATTGTCCAGTGCTTTGGAAATGTGTCCCTGTAAAATAGGATCTGTAAAGATTTCTTTCCATGAAATATCCGCCATATTGGTACTGTCCGAAGGAAGCATATCTGTACGGAAAAGCTTTTCGTCGACCACACCCTTCGGTCTTTCATATTCTTTTCTGGCCATACAGGATGTAATGGCTCCCAATATGAAGACGGAGAAAGTTATTCCTTTTATGATGTTTAATAAACTCTTCATTATGTAAAATTAGAGGTTAGACATCAGAGGCTAGAAGTTAGTTTTGGCTTGGCTAGAATCTAACTTCCAACTTCTGAATCATTATTTTTATTCTGCTAAATTGATATCTTCTTTCTTGATAGGTTTGATTTTTTCCTGTAATGTTTCAAAAATGACAAACAATACCGGAATTACAAAAAGTCCTAAAATGGTTCCTATCAGCAATCCAATAGCTGCTCCTGTCGCAATCGAACGGTTACCTACAGCTCCGATTCCACTCGCCAGAACCAGCGGTAATAAACCGAAGATAAAAGCAAATGAAGTCATCAGAATCGGCCTTAGCCTTGCTTTTGCAGCATTGATGGCAGACATCACGATAGTTTCGCCATGATGCCTTCTCTGGATCGCAAATTCTACAATAAGGATGGCATTTTTCGCCAATAACCCGACGAGCATGATCAAGGCAATCTGGAAATAAATGTTATTTTCCAAGCCCATGATCTTCTGTCCGAAATAAGCACCCATTACCCCTAAAGGAAGTGAAATAACAACAATCAGCGGTAGGATATAACTTTCATATTGTGCAGAAAGAATAAAGTATACGAAAATTAAACTTAAAGCAAAGATCAGTAATGTCTGTGACCCTGATGCCAGCTCTTCTCTGGATAATCCTGTAAACTCAACCGCATAATTCTGGTTTAACGTTTCTCCGGCCACCTGCTGCACAGCAGCAATTGCATCCCCGGAACTGAATCCCGCAGAGTTTGCTCCTGTAATCTTCACGGAAGTAAAGAGATTATAACGGCTTACTGACTGAGGACCGTATGCCTTTGAAAGGGTTACAAACTGGGAAATAGGTGACATCACTCCTGAACCTGTTCTTACATACAGCTCATTAAGATTATCAACACTCTTTCTGTTATCAGGAAGAGCCTGAACCATTACCCTGAACTGCTTTCCATACTTGGTAAAGTCCGCCGTGTAAATTCCTCCTATATAGCCTTGCATGGTTGACAGGATATCGCTTACAGAAACGCCGAGCTGCTTTGCCAGGGGAACATTGATGTCCATCTGGTATTGAGGATATCTTGTGTTGAACGATGTCTGGGCAAATTCAATTTCAGGTCTCTGCATCAGTTTACCGATGAATTCGTTCGTCTTCGCATCCAGCTCTGCATATTCACCTCCTGATTTATCCAGTAACACCATCTCAAAACCTGCGCTACTCCCGAAACCTGGTACACTTGGAGGTTGAAAGAATACTACTTTAGCATCAGGAACTGATCCTGAAATTCCAAATAATTTTTTGGTAATATCTTCAGAAGTCTGGCCATCTTTTTTCCTTTCATCAAACGGTTTGAGTTTGATAAAGGCAAGACCGTTATTGCTACCGTTTCCTGATAAGAAACCTCTACCTGTAGATATGGTAACATTTTGTACTCCCGGAACTTTCATCGCATTTTTCTGAAGCGTTTTCAGCACATTATAAGTTCTTTCCATAGAAGAACCCGGAGGAAGCTGTACATCCGTAAATATAATCCCTCTGTCTTCCGTAGGAACGAAACCTTTCTTCATTGTTCCACTTGCCCAGTATAAAATACCACCGGTAACAGCAAAAATAACCAAGGTTACCCATTTATGTCTCAACAGGAAAACAAATCCTCTACCGTAACGTTCAGTCGTTGTTTTAAAAGCAATATTAAATTTATAGAAGAACTTCTGCATAAAATTCATGCTCTGATACTTTTCATGATGTTCCGCGTGGGGCTTCAGAAATAAAGAACATAAAACCGGGCTCAGTGTCAATGCATTGATGGCAGAAATTACGATCGCCACAATCAGTGTAATCCCGAACTGCTGGTAAAACACCCCTGTAGGTCCTTTGATAAACGTTACCGGAATGAATACCGATGCCATTACCAGGGTAATAGAGATGATAGCTCCTGTAATTTCGTCCATCGCTTCTACCGTTGCTTTTTTGGCATCAGCAATACCATGCTCCATTTTCGCATGGACAGCTTCGACGACTACAATGGCGTCATCCACCACAATACCAATGGCCAGCACCAAAGCAAATAACGTCAGGAGGTTTAACGAGTATCCAAACAGGTTCAGGAAGAAGAAAGCTCCCACAATAGATACCGGAACGGCAATGGCCGGAATTAATGTAGACCTGAAGTCCTGAAGGAAAATATATACCACAATAAATACCAGGATAAATGCCTCAATCAAAGTATGTACTACCTTATCAATAGAGGCCTCGAGGAATTCATTGGTATCAAAGTTGAATGTATATTTAATCCCCTGCGGGAAAGTGCTTTCCGCTGATTTCAGGTAAGCTTTGATGTTTTTAATGATTTCCTGTGCATTGGAGCCCGGTGTCTGGAAAATCCCCATACTGATGGAAGGATTGTTTCCGTTTTCCCCGATCCCCGTGTAAGACTGTCCTGCCAGTTCCACTTTGGCGACATCTTTCAACATTAGATTCTGCCCATCTTTAAGAGCCTTGATGATGATATTATCATACTGCCCCTTATCGTTGAACTTACCTACATATTTAATGATATATTCAAAAGAGCTTCCGCTGTTTTGCCCGATAGAACCGGCGGCGGCTTCTCTACTCTGCTCATTGATCGCGTTGGTTACATCAGCAGGTGTCACTCCGTAAGCTGCCATTTTTGCGGGATCCAACCAGATTCTCATTGAATAGTTTTTACCTCCGAAAACGTTAGCATCCCCTACACCATTCACCCTTTTTAAATTAGGAATAATATTGATATTCAAAAAGTTCTGAAGAAATACATCATCCAGATCTTTATTTTCAGAATAGAAAGACATATACATCAGGGCACTTGTCTGTTGTTTCTGTGTTACAACCCCTGAACGGGTTACCTCGGCAGGCAATAAAGGAGTTGCCCTGGCAACACGGTTCTGTACGTTTACCGCAGCAATATCAGGATCAATTCCCTGTTTAAAGAAGATCTGAATATTCGCAGAACCATCATTTCCGGCAGAAGAAGTAATATAATCCATTCCTTCCACCCCGTTGATCTGTTCCTCCAAAGGAACAACAACACTTTTCATGACTGTTTCCGCATTGGCTCCCGTATAGTTGGTAGTAACACTTACCGTAGGAGGTGCAATATCCGGATACTGTGTAACCGGTAACGAGACAAGTCCTAAAATACCGAGAATCACAATCAAAATTGAGATTACGGTAGATAAAACCGGTCTGTTAATAAAGTTTTTTATCATTAGAATTTCGGTTTTATAGATTGAACAAGACTATCCATTTTAACAGGTTTAGGTTTCACAACAGTTCCCGGTTTAAGGCCTCCGATACCTGCTGCAACGATAGTTTCCCCTTTATTGATTCCTGATTTAACAAGAGCCATATTGTCGATCCTGTCGATGACATTGATCACGACATTTTTGGCGGTATCTCCTTTTGCTACTTTATAAACGTAAACAATACCCTGCTGTTCGTAAGTCGCACTTTCCGGCACTACTAAAACATTATCATAACGCTGCGGGAATCTTATGGTACCGCTGTTTCCGTTACTTAGCAGTTTCTGGGCGTTGGAGAAGGCCACTCTAAACTGAATGGTTCCTGTTGTAGGATCAATCTGGCCTGTAATGGCCTCAATTTTCCCTTTTTCAGGATACAGGCTACCATTCGCCAGTTGAAGCTCAACCATCGGAAGGTTCTTGATTTTTTCAGGCATGGATGCTCCGGGAACTTTTTCAAGGAAGTCAAAATATTCCTTTTCATTCATGGCGAAATAGGCAAATATCTGGGAAGTATCAGAAATTGTTGTCAGCGGAATCTGATCTGAAGGTCCCACCAGGCTTCCTACTTTCAATGGAAGTTTTCCGATCACCCCGGAAATAGGTGCACGGATGATAGAATACTCGATATTGGCTTCTACTCCTTTATAGTTGGCTACAGCCTGTCTTTTAGCGGCATTGGCCTGCTGTAGCTGAGCCTGGGCCTGGGCCAGATTTGCCTGGGCAGTTTGTAACTGTACATTACTGATAATATTTTTCTGTACCAAAGGCTTTAGTTTGTTCACTTCAACCTGTGCAGCGTTTACAGCAGCCTGCGCAGCTGCAATATTGGATTCGGCAGCACCGATACCTGCTTTGGAAGCGGCAGCATTTTCGCTCAGAATATTAGTTTCCAGTCTGAATAAAGGCTGTCCTTTTGTAACGTACTGTCCTTCGTCTACAAGTACCTGGGTAATATATCCCTGAATTTTTGCGCGTACATCATTGTTTACCCTACCCTGAATGGTAGCCGGAAACGTCTGATACCCCACTATATTTTTCGACTCCACATTCACTACAGGATACGGCTTGGCACCGTCCTGCTTCGGAGCTTCTTTTTTGCAGGCCGTCAGTGAAAACGCTGCAATAGAAAGTATAACTAGCTTATTATTCATTTTATAGTTTATTAAGAGATTCCTGAATATTTTGTATGTTTTTATTTAAGAGTGCTTTGTAAACTTCTATTCTTTCGTTGTATCCATCGTCTTTACTTTTTTTAAAGTTGTTTAAATCATCTAATAGTTTTAATTCGTCCTGCATCTTCTGGACAATTTTCTCGAATCGAATTTTTTTGTATTCGTCATTGATGAAAAAATACCGTCTCCGCTCATCCATTTTGTTATGGTCTACAATAAGCTGGGCATTGAGTAATAATGAAATGCTTGTAGAAACCGAGCTTTTGCTGGCTGAAAGCACTTCAACAAACTCATCAAAAGTAATTCCTACTTTCTCATAATCAAAAAGAAGGTAGGAATAAATTTTTGAAGCTAAAGGTGGTAAGCTGAACACGGTGCCATAGAATTTTACGGCATCCTGAAAAATTTTTTCATCAATTTCTATACTTTGGTGCATAATATAAAAATTTGAACAAAAGTAGAAATTAGTTCAGAACCAAACGAACAAAGCTGATAGAGTTTATAAATACAGCCTGTTTTAAAAATTCAATGAAATCAGATTTAACTTTTTGCTTAAATTATAATCTTCTCAAAAGCTTTTCTCATCCCATCGGCAAGAAGAACCTCTCCGCAATAAGAAAATCCTTTACTTTCAAGGATCTTCAGCATTGCTATATTATCATAATTGGTATCTACTTTTATACTCTGAATGCCATGGGATCGGGTAAAATCTTCAATATGGTCAAACAGTTTCCTGGTCATTCCCTGTCCTGCAAACTTTTCATCAATAGCAATTCTATGTACTACCACAAACTCTCCGTCACTGAGCCAGGCTCCTTCTATAGTGCTGTAGGCCGGTTCATCATTCAGGATCAATGCTGCGTACACTGCAATTTCATTATTCACGGTAAGAACGTGTGCAAATCCCTTTGCAATATCGCTTTCTACAGTACCCAGATTGGGGTATCCGTTCTGCCATTGCGTACTGCCATCCTGTTTTCTTCTTTCAATAGATTGCTGGATAATATTCCAAATAGTGTCTCTGTCTTCAATTTTCGCTTTTCGTAGTTTAATTTCCGTATCCATGTTGTAAAGTCTTAGAAAAGATGAAACAAAAATACCTGTTTGCCAAAGCAACGGATAATGCCTGACCTGGGATTTTGTTTATCCTTTAAATAGTTTTGTAATCATAAAAAACCGAAAACTAATTAATATTAATTTTCGGTTCGAAGTAGTAAAATTTAAAATTATGAAATTGTTTTATTGATTTTCACTTTGTTGAAGGTAAGCATCAATAATTTCAAATGCTTTTTTCTCATCTTCCAGATCCACCATTAGTTTCAGCGATGTTGCCGTGGGCGTAGTGGTGAAGGTAAGATAATTATTTTCAACGGTGTTTGTAATTTGTGCATCATCCAATTTAGATTTAACCAACTGAATTTCTGAAGGGTTATCACTTTCATAAACCGATACTCTCGTGCTTCTTTCCATATTCTAATTGTTTGAATATCTAAATATACAATGTTTTTTCGAAAATTACAAATCTTTGATTTTAAATTTTATTAATATTATTTTCGATTTTGTCTAATGCCAGTTGAATTTCTTCTTTGGTTACATTCAGATGAGGTCTGAAACGTAAAGACTGATCACCACAAGGAAGAATAATCAAACCATCATTGAAAAGTTCTTTCATCAGCTGATTCCTTTGTGCAGCAGACGGAAGGTCAATGGCGCACATCAATCCTCTCCCTCTTGCATTGGAAATTTTGTCAGGATACTTATCTGCCATAGCTTTGAGGTTTTCCAGTAAATAATCTCCTACCACTCTTGCATTTTCTACAAGGTTTTCTTTTTCGATCACCTCCATTACCAGCTGGAAACGAAGCATATCAATAAAGTTACCTCCGAAAGTGGAATTAATCCTTGAGCTTTCCCTGAAAACATTGTTCGGAACTTCATCAAACTTTTCTTTATTGGCCAATACTCCACATACCTGTGCTTTTTTACCGAAAGATATAATGTCCGGTTTAGCTGTGAAATGCTGGAAAGCCCACATTTTACCTGTAATGGCAATACCTGTCTGAACTTCGTCAAAAATCAGTAAGATTTCATTGTCATCACAGATTTTTCTCAATCCTGATAAGAATTCGTCTCTGAAATGATTGTCACCACCTTCTGCCTGGATAGGTTCAATGATGATACAAGCCACTTTATCAGGATTCATCAGGATAGCTTCCTCAATCTGCAGTAAAGCAAGGTTTTCATTTTTGATGGTTTCTTCAAGGTTTTCTTCTGTGATCGGGAATTTCAACTTTGGATTGATGATTCTCGGCCAGTTAAACATCGGGAAGTATTGGTATTTTCTTGGATCAGAAGTATTGGTTAGGCTCAAAGTATAGCCGCTTCTTCCATGAAAAGCCTGTTTGAAGTGAATACAGATTCCGGCTTCCGTATCAAGTCCTTTCGCAAAGTTTTTACGCGTCTTCCAGTCGAAGCATGCTTTCATAGCATTTTCTACTCCCAAGGTTCCGCCTTCAATGAAGAAAGCATACTGCAGTTCTTCGGGAATTACCACTCTTTCAAACACTTCCAGAAAGTGGGCATATTCTTCTGAATATACATCTGCCAGAGTAGGTTTATTAACAGCCATTTTACCCAGCCAGTCCGACTTTTCTACAAGATAAGGGTGATTATATCCTACAGAAGCAGAGGCAAACATGGAAAACATGTCCAGGTATTCTCTGTCTGTAAGTTTGTCATAAAGCCATGATCCGTGAGATTTTTCAATGTCCATCACAAAATCAAAGCCGTCTGCCAAAACATGTTTTCCTACGGTTTCTTTTACTTTATTAGCTTTTATATCAATTGTTTGTTCCATAATAAATTGTTGTGTGATTTAATAAATGAATGATCAGAATATCAGCACTCAGAGATTCTTCCCACTCAGGTTATTAAGTTTTTGTTTTTTCAAGTGTTTTAACTAAAGCTTTTACAAGTCGAATTTAATCCCTTGTGCTAAAGGAAGTTGAGCGGTATAATTTATAGTATTTGTTTGTCTTCTCATATAGTATTTCCAGGCATCGGATCCGGACTCTCTTCCTCCTCCGGTTTCTTTCTCTCCACCAAAAGCACCTCCAATTTCTGCCCCGGAAGTCCCGATATTTACATTGGCAATACCACAGTCTGAACCTGCATGGGAAAGGAATAATTCTGCTTCTCTGAGATTTTGTGTCATGATTGCAGAAGATAAACCTTGCGGAACATCATTCTGGATTGCGATTGCCTCTTCCAGCGTTTTGTATTTAATCAGGTATAAAATAGGAGCAAAAGTTTCGTGCTGAACAATTTCATATGAGTTTTTCACTTCTGCTACACAAGGCTTCACATAGCATCCTGATTCGTATTCTTTTCCTGATAAAACTCCGCCTTCAACAACGAATTTTCCACCTTCTTTCTTACATTTTCTGATGGCTTCTTCGTATTGATTGACAGCATCCGTATCGATCAATGGCCCAACATGATTCCTTTCATCCAGTGGATTTCCGATTTTCAGCTGCCCGTATGCCTTAACCAGTCTTGTTTTTACTTCATTATAAACGCTTTCATGGATAATCAGCCTTCTGGTTGAAGTACATCTTTGACCGGCTGTTCCCACAGCTCCGAAAACGGCCCCGATAATAGCCATATCAAGATCTGCCTCTTTCGTAATGATGATGGCGTTATTTCCGCCCAGTTCAAGAATAGATTTTCCGAATCTTTCCGCTACTTTGGAAGATACCATTCTTCCCACTCTTGTAGACCCGGTGAAAGATACTAAAGCTACTCTTTTATCATCCACCAGCTTTTGTCCGATCTCGTGGTCTGCTACCAATACACTTGAAATTCCTTCCGGAAGGTTGTTTTCCCTTAAAACCTCAGTCATGATATTCTGACATGCAACAGCACAGAGCGGAGTTTTTTCTGATGGTTTCCAGATGGTAACATTACCACAGATCCATGCCAGGGCCGTATTCCATGACCAAACAGCTACCGGAAAATTGAATGCAGTAATGATCCCAACCACTCCCAACGGATGATATTGTTCATACATTCTGTGACCAGGTCTTTCTGAATGCATCGTATATCCCTGAAGCTGTCTGGAAAGACCTACTGCAAAATCACAGATATCAATCATTTCCTGAACTTCTCCAAGTCCCTCCTGCAATGATTTACCCATTTCATAGGAAACAAGTTTTCCAAGATCTTCTTTATATTCTCTTAATTTTAACCCCAGCTGTCTTACTATTTCTCCTCTTTTGGGTGCGGGGATCAGCCTGAATTCCTGAAAAGCCTTTTGAGCTGTTTCAATTACTTTGTCATAATCACTTTCTCCGGAAGTTTTTACTTTAGCGATCAGCTTTCCGTCTACAGGAGAGATGCTTTCTATCACCTTTCCCGAAGCGAAATATTTACCGCCTACTGAAGTACCTTTGTTTTCTTCTTTAATACCTAAGTTTTTTAGCGTTTTTTCGATTCCGAAATCCTTTACTTTTTTTGACATAAAATCTTACTTTTCGTTCTCTCTAAAGATAAAAATATTATACGAACCTCAAAACTTTAATTTTTTACCATCTGTTTTATTTGGACTAATTATAAACATGCGTATCTTTGTAAGATAATCTTTTTGATATTTACCCATGGAAAATTCACAAGAAAATAACTCAAAGTTTAAAAAATGGTTCAAGCGTGTGGGATGGGCCGGATTGGCTTTCTTTACCATCAAAGGCTTGGTTTGGCTCGTTATATTCTACTTTGGGGCTGATACGCTTCAGAGTTGTATTCAATAAAAAAGCAGAGGAATTTTCTCTGCTTTCTTTTTTTGTGTCATAAGATTATGCCATCCATCATATGAGACTCAAGGATGCTTAGCGTCCAATTTTTGAGACTTATATCCGTTATATCTCTCTTAATTTTTGCATAACCCTGTTGACGATCTCATCACAATACACCAGGTTAAATTCAAAAATTTCCTCCCTGATATAATATTTTTCTATTTCTTTTCTCAGAAAAGCTTTAGCCCTGCTGACGCGGACTTTTACATTACTTTCACTGATTCCTAAAGCTTCCGCAGTTTCCTGAACACTTAAACCATTAATTTCTCTTAAGGTAAAAGCTACTCTATAATCTTCAGGAATGCTGAGCAGGCTCTTTTCAATTACTGAATTCAATTCTCTGTTCATCACCTGGGCTGACGTTTCAGTGTTATAGAGGTTTTCAAAGACATGATCTCCATTTTCAGGGGTTTGAATATGCTTCGAAGACCATTTTTGTGTTTTGCGATAGCATTGATGGAGCATTATTTTAGATATCCACGTCCGGAAGGAAGACCGGTTCTCAAACTGATGAAGATGCATGAATGCTTCCATGTAGGTTTCCTGCATCAGGTCCTGCGTGTCTTCATGACTGAAACGGTACATCCTTCCGATGCGGTACAGATAAGGATTATTTCTCCTGATGATCAGTTCAAACATAGCAGTTTCTTTATTCAGAATCTTATCAATCAGTTGCTTGTCTGTGTATTTCTCCTCAGCCTTCATTATTTACGGTCAAAAATTGAAGCCAGTCTTGTCATTGAAAAAGCTGTTATGGCCATTACCAGATCCCTGACAGCAACGTCCAAAAAGTTCCACCAGGCTAATAATGTCAATGCAATTAAAGTTAACCAAACCGAAACGATTAAGCCCCCTATTCTGGGACTTAATAATACTAAAATCCCTGCAATGATTTCGATAACTCCTACAACCATCATGAAAGTTTCACCTGAGAATGGCAGGAAATTAAGAACTGAGGGATTAATATACTGTGTCCATTGGCAAAGGATATTGGTAAATTTATCCAATCCTGCCACAATGGGTACGATCACAAAGACAATTCTTAAGGTAGTATACACCTGTTGAACAATCTGTTTTTGCTGAATTGTTTCCATTTTTATTTTTTTAAGATTAAAATTGAACTTCTAAAACAATAGAGTCATGCTAAAATAAAAAGGTTACAAGCTTTCTGAATTAAGCAGCATTTCACGTACCAAATATCTGTATAATATTGCTTTTCAGTAATTTATTATTCCTGCTTTTTTCTTCCGGAATTGATAAGGCTTTGATGCAGCAGGTATTCAATCTGGCCATTAACACTTCTGAATTCATCGTTCGCCCACTTTTCAAGGAGTTTATAGGTAGACTCATCTATTCTTATAACGAAGGATTTTTTACCTTTGGTTTCTGAAGATTTCTGAGCTTTTTCGGCTTTCATTTTTCTTGTTTTTTAGTACAAAGTGTGCAAAATTGTTTTCTGGCTTACAATGGTTTCATAATATACA
Source organism: Chryseobacterium gallinarum (assembly GCF_001021975.1). NCBI lineage: Bacteria > Pseudomonadati > Bacteroidota > Flavobacteriia > Flavobacteriales > Weeksellaceae > Chryseobacterium > Chryseobacterium gallinarum. The sequence goes on from NZ_CP009928.1 coordinate 4,031,273, forward strand.
ATCCCTGAAACCTGAATTGCTAATTATATAAGGTACCCGCATTCAATATTGGTGTTGCTGCTTTTTCACCGCATAGAACCACCATTAAATTACTTACCATTGCTGCTTTTCTTTCATCATCAAGTTCTACGATATTATCTTCAGACAGCTTTTTTAAGGCAAGGTCTACCATCCCTACGGCTCCCTCCACGATTTTTGTTCTCGCAGCCACAATAGCAGTAGCCTGCTGTCTCTGAAGCATTGCCCCTGCAATTTCGGATGCATAGGCTAAATGTGAAATCCTGGCCTCCTGAATTATAATTCCTGCTTTTGAAAGACGATCCGTAAGTTCCTGTTCTAAAATGGAATTTATTTTGTCTCCCCCTTCTCTCAATGTAATGGGTGCATGGTCATCTTCCAGATTATCATAAGGAAAACTCATCGCCAAATGACGTACAGCAGCTTCACTTTGCATTTTTACAAAGTCTGAATAGCGTTCAACATCAAAAGCAGCCTTATAAGTATCTCCTACTTTCCATACAATCACTACTGCAATTTCAATGGGATTTCCCATCTTATCATTGACCTTCAGCGTCTGCCCCTGAAGGTTTTCTGAACGAAGGCTTATTCTCTGGGAAGAATACAAAGGATTAATAAAAAACAATCCATTATCTTTTACTGTTCCCACATACTTTCCGAAGAAGTTCAACACCCTTGAATGATTAGGCTGGATAATCATTAATCCTTTTAAAAAAAAGCATGAAAGAAGAAAGCATAAGATAGCAATAATAACATACACTACGCTTTGATCTACTCCTGCAACAAAAAAGTAAACGGAGACTGCAAATAAGATGAGGCAAATGACTAATGTGAGATAACCTGAAATAGGTTTTAATGTTTTTTCCATGATTGAATTTTTAATTTGATATTATTTTGATATCATAAAGATAGCAATAAATTTTATTCTGAATGACAGATTTTGATTTTTTTAATAGATATGGTATGACTTGTGAGACCATTGGTTAGAAGTGAAAGTAACATACCTTATTTATATATGCAAAAAAAATCCCGGAAGTAAACTTCCAGGATTTAGTAATTATATTTTAAAGATTATTTCTTCGTTAAATTTTTAAACTTGAAATAAGACAGGGCTGCCAGAAGAATCATTGTTGAGATTCCAATGTATACCCAAGCCGGCACCGGTACCGGATCTCCTGCGGCATAAGAATGGAGCCCGCTCAGGTAATAATTCACTCCAAAATAAGTCATTACCATAGAGCAGAATGCAAACATGGTCGCTACGTGAAAGGCCCATCTGCTTCTTAACCCCGGCACCAGTCTCATATGCAATACAAAAGCATAAACCATAATTGAGATGAATGCCCATGTTTCTTTAGGATCCCAGCTCCAGTATCTTCCCCAGGATTCATTAGCCCAGATTCCTCCTAAGAAGTTCCCAACGGTTAGAGCAAAAAGACCTATTGTCAGTGACATTTCGGAAACGATAACCAATTCCTTCAGGGTAGTATCATGGTGGATTTTATAGGTTTCTTTATTGGAAATAATATAGAACACCAATGAGATCACAGCAATAATCATCGACAAGGCGAAGAAACCATAGCTTGATGTAATAATAGCTACGTGAACAATCAGCCAATAGGACTTCAATACCGGAACAAGCGGTGTAATCTGCGGATCAAGTGCTGAACCTCCGTGTGCAAACCCCATCATAATTACCGCAACCATAAATCCGGATGCAGGAATCAATGCGTTGGAATTTCGGTAAAGAATTAAACCTGCAGTAATCCCCACCCAGGAGATAAAGATAATTGCTTCATATCCGTTACTCCAAGGAGCATGCCCTGAGATATACCATCTCGCAACAAGACCCAGAAAATGACAGGTATACCCGATTAACCCAATGGCGATAATCGTTTTGATAATCTTGTTTAATATTTTGCTTGGTCTGAATAATTCAACAAATCCCAGGATCAAAAGAAGTCCTCCAACCAGCGTATAGAAAATCAATAATTTAAAATTGATATCCGCTTTATTCATAAAGACTTCAAGGTCCACTTTGGATTTAGCAGGAACAACCGCTTTACCCCATTTTTGCTGATAATCTGAAAGTTTAATCAATTCAGCATCGGCCTTGCTCCAGTCTCCTGTTTTCTGCGCTGCCAAAACTTCTGCGAAATAAGGCCCCATTACCTGCTGGGATTCCATATCCGGCTCAAATTTCTGATCCAGCCATGAATGCCATGTATGATTGGCATCATTTTTCACAGGAACGATTCTCATAAATTGTCCGCTGAAGAATTCATTAAAGATCTGAACCCTTTCATTTACGGCAATTACTTCTTTATCATAATTCGTCTGTTCAGCCGGTTTTTTACGGAAAGCCGTATTATAATCATGTTCCAGGATATACGTTAAATTTCCATTGGCATCTGCCGGGAAAAGATTCATTAACGAAGTATATCCGTCATCATTGGCTTTTGTCTTATTTTTCAGTTCGTCTCCGCCTTTGGGTCCTACTTTGATCATAGGCACCATTGTCCAGCTTGGTGTATCTGTATTTACTGAAAGGAACCACTGGTTGGCAGTAAGGTATTTTCCGTCTGTTCCTTTGAATTTGTCCTTTTTGTATAGTTTTCTTAAAACATCCAGCGCTTCTGTATTGATAGGAACAATTCTTCCCTCAAAACTCTGAACCAAAAGATATCCGAATTTGTCAGCATGTTCCTTGCTGATTTTATTTCTGGCGATGATCTCATCAGGAGAAATAGATCTCATTTTGCTCAGCGGAGCAGCCAGGGAATTTTGTTTAGGGGTAGTATTTTGGCTTGACTGTGCTTCCGGTGCAGGAGCATGCGTGTGTCCGTCGCCTTCTACATGGATATGTTCCCTGCTTCCGTCTGTGGTCCCGTGAGTTTCAATCTTTTGCGCCTGCAAACCTATACTCAGGAATAATAGTACTATTGTTACAGCTTTTGCTTTCTTTTTATTAGCATCAGCCAGCATTTTATTTAATTTCCAGAAATGGGTTCCTTTCCAGAAGAAAATCACAAACATTCCTAAAAACAACATTCCGTATCCGATATAGGAAATTAAAGTTCCCCAATAATCATGGTTTACAGACAGTACGGTTCCCATTCTGTCAGGATCAAAGCTTGACTGGAAGAAACGGTACCCTTTATGATTCAGAACGTGGTTCATATAGATTTTATAAGGGGTTTCTTTTCCTTCATCAATGATTTTCACGTGACTTTCGTAAGCACTTGGTGAAGAACTTCCCGGATAGGTTTCCATTACGAAATCATCCAGTTTCAAAGCAAAAGGAGTATTGTATATTTTTGGCCCGAATCCTACCATTATGTTTAAACCGTCCATTGTTACCTGCTTATACGCATTCGGGTTGCCTTTTTCTACAGAAAGATCTACAATCTGTTTTGTTTTCGGTCCCTGGATTTCGATCTGAAGCATATCCGGAACGTTAACATCTTTCTTTCTGTCTCCTTCAATAGCCATCAGCTTTCCTTTTTTAAGCCCTTCCGGAACTACCAGTTTCAGTTCGTTAATGGTATATAGACTTCTCAATGCCAAAGGCTGGAACTCATCTTTTTTCGTATTTCCTGTCGCTTGCGTAGCCATGGTCATATAGCTTGCATCTACAGGAGTTTTGATGAATAGTTTCCCTCCTTCATTTTTGAATTCAACAGCGCCATCAATTGCCCTGTTAAAGGTTACCAGGGTTCCGTTGATAGACTTTGTCTCTCCCGGTTTGATGTAAATATTCTGTCTTCCTGTATTTCCTGTAGAAACAAGGTGAAGATATTCTGTACCGTTAGGTTCAGCCAGCAGACTGTCTTTTTTTCTTTGAATGTATTCTTTAGCAAATACTTTTATTTCTTTTCCGTGGAAGTCATAGGTTGCTTTGAAATCTTTATGTAACGGAGACATCAGGTAAGGAACATCCTGATAATTGAGAACATCTCCTTTTTCTTCAATCTGGATCTTAAAAAAATTTTTATCTGTTACGATTTCGTTGGAAGTTTCTCCTTCTCTGATGTGCATGGTACCTTCAAAACTGATGTATCTGGTAATAGCACCTCCAATAAAAATGAAAACAAAGGCAAGGTGAAAAACCAGAACCGGCCATTTTTCCTTTTTCCAGAGTCTGTATCTTCCGATATTTCCTATGAAGTTGAGAATGAGCAGGACCATGATCAGTTCGAACCATTTTGCCTCATAAATTAATGCTTTTGCTGTAGGAGTTCCGTAGTCGTTTTCTAAGAACGTTGCATAAGCCATCGCAAATGCGTACACCAGCAACAATACAGCCATTGTCCTGGTTGAGATAAGAATATCTTGGAGCTTCTTCATGATTTATTTATACTTGACATGCAAAAATAAGGATGATAAACTACAAAGTGCTGAAAAAAAGCTGTTTTTTATCATTTTGGAATGAGTTTTGCTTATTTTGAATCATTCTTAATAACAGCAAAATCATTAAAGAAAATTCATTTTGAAAATTCGAAAAAATATAGATTTATATTATCTATCCGGATGATCGAGACATCCTATTTCCTATTATAATCTCTAGTTTGAAATTTCTGAAACAGTTTAAGTTGAATTTTCAATGCCTGACGAAAATCAAACAAGAAAACAATAGTTTCTGATTAAAAATAATTTATGATTCATCAGCTGCTTTTTGCTCTCCTCCTCAAACTTTTGTAAAAAAAAATCGCGACAGTATTTCTACTTTTATTAAAGGAGTTTTCTCCTGATTTTACTTAAAAATTCATGGGTAATTCCCAAATAAGAAGCTACCTGCTGCTGGGTAAGCCTTTGTTCCAGACCCGGGTATTTTTCCAGGAATTCCAGGTACCGTTTATCCGCTGTTTTACCGGTTAAAGAAAGGATTCTCCTTTGAAGCGCTACCGATGATTGCTGGTTCATTATCCTGAAAAGCTTTTCTACCTGAGGCATTGTTTCATACAGGTATTCTTTATCTTTTTTTGAAATCATCAGAACCTCACTGTCTTCGATAGCTTCAATATTAAGCGTGCACGGAACATGATTGATAAGACTATCCAGGTCCGTAATCCACCATCCTTCAACAGCAAAGTATAAGGTTTGCTCAAAACCGTTTTCATTCAAATAATATACCTTAAAACATCCTTCCTGAACAAATCCTTCAAACAGACAGTACTCTCCTTCTTTAAGAACCATCTCTTTTCTCTTAATTTTTTTAAACTGAAACAAATCGGCAAATTGTTTAAAATTTTCTTCCGGAAGATTGATATACCTGCTGATATTTTTATAAAGTAGATTGTACATAAGTTTGTAAAACAAAAATAAAGATACCAATATTATTGATACCTTTATGAGTTATTCTCCGCATTAATGGCCTATTTCCCGTTTAAAAAATCTTTTGTACTGACAATTTCAGCATAAAGATTTCCTAAAGCAGACAATCCTGCCAAAAAAGATCTTTGTACCTCTGCAGCTTTTACAACCTGTCCTTCCAGCTCCCTGTCTCTGGTCGCAGTAGCATCACCAATAACCACATTGTTGAAGCCAAAATCAAAAGCGGCCCTGGTTGTAGAAGCTACACATACGTCTGTCATCATGCCTGTAATAATCAGATTTTTAATCTTTTTTGAATGCAAATACTCTAAAAGACCGGTTTCTCTGAAACTATTGGGAAAGTGTTTCGTGATTATCTTTTCATCAGCTTCCGGAGAAACTAAATGGTGTATCTCAGCTCCGGCGGTGTTGGGAATAAAAAAATCTGCTCCTTCATTAGTTGCAATGTGCTGGATATGAATCACCGGAAGCTTATTCTTTCTGAATTCGTCTAAAAGCTGCCGGATATTCTTACCTGCCTGTTCAGAGCCTTCCAGTGGCATTTTTCCTCCCGGGAAATAATCATTCTGTACATCGATAATCAGTAATGCAGTGTTGTCTGTTGTCATTTTTTGCTGTGCTTTAATTGAGGTTAATGAAATAAAAACAAGGGATAAAACAATGATTTTTTTGAAAATATTTTTCATGTCTGAATTGTATATGACAAAATTACAGCAGTTATTTTTCCCGGCCTTTGAACTAGTTCAAAAAAGATCTCTGTCCTGTATTTATGTAAGTTCCAATAAAAAAGACCGGAAAGATATTCCCGGTCACTTTATTATTTTGTATACTCATGTTACTTCCAGTAACTCCACTTTAATCCATCAAACACTGCCATAGATTTACTCACCGTATCATAACATATCATTCCAGGATATGGACTTTTGACATTAATATGCGGATTTGCTATTTTAGGCAGTACCAAAGCCTTATTAGGCGATTCCAGTACTAAAACTCCCGGAGCAACCGAGGTGGGAGCCCCCATAATGATTCTATTATCTCCCGGGATTTCCCCACTGGTATTAAATGTGACACCGGCAACAGATCCTGTATCACTTAAAGGCATCCATGAAGACTCCACGTTCATCTTCAGGATCTGGTCGTTTCTGTCCATTAAAAGAGTTCCTCCTACCGCATTTGCAGGTAGTGTTTCCACAATAGGCAATAAAATGCCCTTTGTAGTATTGGCTGCAAAATCCAGGAGTCCGTCCCCATCAGCCTGGTTTTTTTCCACTGCCATCTGAGCAGGCACTGATGCCGCAAAGAACAGCCCTATTATTATGATTATATTTTTCATTTCGTTGTTTTATCTTTTTTGATATTCAGCTTAATCATTACAAGACCTTGTTATGCATTTCCACGCAGTACCATTATACAATTTAAAACATTTGTCTGTCGTATCATAGATCAGCATTCCCTCTACCGGTATTGTTATGCTTGCAGAAGTAGTTCTGGTTATTACCATTCCTCTATTTCTGGATTCAAGAGCCATAAATCCGTTTGGAATATTTCCTGGCCATCCTGCCTGCATATCAGTCTGCCCTGTAATTCCTATTTTTGTATAGGCATCAGGAGTTCCCGTTGCAGGATCTTTGGTACAGTAGGATTCAAGATTAACTCCAAAAGTAAAATATTTGTTTGCCGGGAATGCATATCTGAATACTGCTTTTCCTCCGGTAAAGGTAGTCGCAGGAATGAGCTGTACGTTTTGTGTAAAGCTACTGTCATCAGCCACTACCATATATGCTCTATCAGTAGCAACAATACTGCTATAACCGGAAAGATCAGCCTGCAGCCAGGTAGTTCCTGTATTATTGGTTCTTTGCGCCAGCCATGACCTCTGGATAATTTTTCCTGTTGCCCCGTAATTTACAAGAGTTTGTGCCCCGTTGTTATTATCACCTATCATCAGGAAGGTTTTATCCTGTAGAAAAGTAACCCTGCTTGGATCAGTATTAGGCAAAACAAAATTATTAGTGTTTGATATAGTAAGCATAATGTTATTCTCAGTATTGACACTGTTAGAAATAGCCTGGTCCAAAATCGTCACGTCATCTTTTGCCATACCAAAAATATTATTATTGAAAAGCGCATTCAGGCCGGAGTTCCAGGTAACGGTTGTCTGGTCGGAAGCAATATAATCCTGTGGTTGCTTCAGGGTAACCCCATATTTAACAGCAAGATAAGATCGTACCCTTTGTTTTTCCATGGCAGATAACTCTCTCTCGTATCCAATTGCTTCACCTATATCTGAGTCCGGAAAATAAGAAGGCTGACTTCCTAAAATGGCACCATTTGCTGTTTGACTATATCCTACCGCTACGGTACTGGAGCTTCCCTGGCTTTGTCCATCCAGACCATAAGTAATTGAGCTTCCGATTGTATAGGAATAATCTGTGAGATGAGTCTTGTTTTTCACCCTGGGCATTGTAGAAACAGCATAAGGCCAGACCTCCATCGTTCCGGTAGTTCCGTAATTCGTATAGGATGGCCAATTTGCTTCTGTAAGTGTAGCCGTGGGTGTGGTTCCTCCAAAACCAAAGTATTCATTATAAGTACTCGTACCAAAACTTCTGGAATTGACCATCATAAAAAATGATGAATTCAGACCATTGGCAGAATAAGGTTTTCCGGTAGGTACCACCATAAATTTTGCTCCAGCTGCCGTTGCATCTCCAAAATCCACAGAAGGATTAAAGTTATGTTTAGGATCTGCTGTTACAATAACTGGTTGTCTTGCTGAATTAGTTTGTGTAAAATCATTCCCTGCTACAGACTGATCTTTCCATAGATTGGGTGCAAAACTTTTATCCGCCCTCAGCCAGATTCTCAAATCACTGTCTACTCCTCCCGGTCCTACAACAAAAGTGGAAAATGTGAAATATTCTCCATCCGTGTTAGAGAAATCTATATTGGCAGGAGTTTGTACATAGCTAACTCCATTCACTGTTGTCACCGTTAAAGGAACCCATGTATCCGTGGCATCAAAAACAGCATCTACAGATCTTATAAAATATATTGTATTAATGGGGCTGGCAGGAAAAGCTACGGTAACCGGTTGGGTAAAACCGGGAGAACGCTGTACTTTCCATATAGCATCCATTCTGTAATTGGCCATCTTTCCTGTCGGTGGGACAATGGGAACATTATATCCTCTTCTCAGCCCGTTATCACCCCAGCTTAAAAATTGCAGATTAGCCAGGTTACTGGTGTTGGCTTCATTGGATGTGGCAAAATTACCTGCAGCAATCACTACCTGAGCCCTGTCTGTATTTACAGAATTAGATTGCTTTTGATGAAGACCAGATCCGTCATCTTTTCCAATTCCTGCAATATTGTTATTAAAAGTATTGGCCGCCGTTGCAGTATGATCCCACATTTTCGTAGTCCCATCAGATGCAATGTAACTTTGCGCGGTGCTTTGATCCAATGTGATCCCGTATTTATAAGCAAGATAGGAATTAACCCTTTGCCTTTCGGCTGGAGTCTGGGTTCCTGAATATAAAATAAATTCCCCGATCCGGTCTCCTGCCAGCGAAGTACTGCCGTTACCTCCGTCATTCTCCATCAGAAGAACCATTCCCGGATAATTACCGGTAGAGGATACATTATTGGAAGGCTGTCCGTAGAGCAAGCCATTATTATCAAACAAGTAATTCATATTACCACCCGATACACTATTATAGTAAGACTGTATACTGGGTACATTACTTCCGACGGTACTGATGCTATTGGTGCCAAAGAATACATCTCCCGATTCTTTCTCATTATAGAACTCCGGACGGTCGTTTTGCGTTCCAAAAAAAGGAGACTGCCACACCCCGGCTATTGAGGTCGTATTAGAGTTTTGGGTCACCCCGTTCATCACAAATACCGATCTGTAAACACCGGAAGTAGTCCTGGTAAGATGGGTATATGAAGTAAGTGCATTGGTTGAATTATCCGGAAAACCTAAGGGAAATTTATATCCGGACCTATAGCCGTCCGTACTGACAATTTGAATGGCAGGATTAAAATTGAAGCTTGGAATGGAAGACGCTGCCCGGTAAACAGGTCTTGCACCGGCACCAGGATCTGCATAGTTGCCGGGTATCCCCTGATTGGCGATACCATTCACTCCGCCTGTTTTCTGATTAATCCAGATGGGAACCTGTGTATTATCTGTTGTGGTACCTGTACCCGCATCTGCTTTTACCCATATCTGCAAATTATTAGAGACACCACCCGGAGATTGTGCCCAGAGCATCGTACCACACACCAGAAATACAAAATAAAATTGTTTTTTCATTGATGTAACGTTTTTAAAATATTGTTTTTTATTAAGGTTAGAATTGCTGTTTCTTCTAATAACAACTAAGAGGAAATAAAAAAATAATAAAAACAGCCGTTGAAGCTAATAGCTCTATTTGTTATCAGTATGTCAATACAATATTATAGAAGGTATTTTGTATTTTTTTCATTCGTTTTTATTTAGAGATTGACTTTCTACATTGACCAAGCATAGATACACAAATATAATTTATTTTTTTAACAAATACATAATAAATTATTAAAAATTAACATAATTATTAATAAAATATACCATAAAATAATGAAAATTCACAAGTAGGCATTTGAAATTATATTAATATTTTTCGTTGTTTTATTTTATTTACGTTCATTTATTACTATTTACTATGGTTTTTATTAAAACTTTATTACATTTAGAAAATCAATCAATTTAAGACTGAATAAAAAAATAACCTTTATTTATTTTTCTGATTAATTTTAATAGTTGTAGTAAAAGCGGGAATTACAAAATGTTTTTGAAGAAAAAAGATTCTTTTAGTATGGAAAAAACATTAAATTTGTCCCATTGATATTATGGATAAAAAGACACAAAAAAAAACGACTGAATCGCCTGAAAAAGGCAGAATTTTATCTAAGCCACGCATATTTTTCGGGCTTACTTTTATACTTTTCTCTGTGGTTCTTACATTTTCGTTTATCTCCTATCTGATGAACTGGAAGGCAGATCAAAGTCAGGCAGGAACCATGCTTGATAAGAGTATAAAATCTTCCAACATTTTCGGCAAAGCCGGTGACTGGCTGGGCAATATATTCATATTCGAAAGCATAGGTATTGCTTCATTCATTATTGCATTTTTGTTTCTGGTTGTAGGAACTCTCATCCTTAAAAAGAAAATATTCAAACCCTGGAAAACAATCGGACATTCTTTGTTTTTCATTTGCTGGCTCCCTATTTTCATGGGTGCCCTTACGAAAGGTCAGGGGGTTTTAGGTGGCGTATATGGATATCAAATCATGGATTATCTTAATGCTATTATCGGAACAGTAGGTTTATGGACTGTTCTGGCTGCAAGTATTATTTTATATTTCATCCTGGAATTTAACCTTCGTCCAAGCTCTATCAAAGCAAAATTAAACAAGCTCAACGAAAATACAATTGGCAAAGTAAAATCAATGATGCCAGATTCCGATGAGGATTTTGAAGCCGATGAAGAACTGAAGGAAGAGATTGATGAAGTTACCCCGAACGTTACAGTAACAGATGCGTCGGATAACCGTCCTAAAATAAAAACACCTGAACCTGTCAATCCCCCGAAAGGATTCCCTGAAGTTCCGGTCTCTGCAGATATAGAAACTATTACAACACCTAACCATACTTCTTTTGAAAGCGAGCCAAAGGAGGTTTCCGAGCCTGTGCCTGTCAGCTTACACCTGAATACCAAACCCGGCGTTCCGGTTTCTACTCCTGAAGAAGCTTTTGATATCAGGCCTTCTCAGACTGTCCCATCTGTATCCCCTGCACAGGAAAATATTAAATTCAATGTGGAAGTGGCTCCGGTAGTAGACATTCTGGATGATACGGACAAAAAATCACAGGAGCTGGTAGAAAAACATGGCCTTTATGATCATAAACTGGATCTTGCTAATTTCCAGATGCCTCCTGTAGACTTATTGAAAGATTATGGAAGTGAAGAAATCTCTATCAACAAAGAAGAGTTAGAAGAAAATAAAAATAAAATTGTAGGCCTGTTGAAAAATTTCAACGTAGGAATTGCAGAGATCAAAGCAACGATTGGCCCTACAGTTACTTTATATGAAATAGTTCCCGAAGCAGGAATCAGAGTAGCTGCCATTAAAAAGCTACAGGATGATATTGCGCTGAATCTTTCCGCTTTAGGAATCAGAATTATTGCCCCAATGCCCGGAAAAGGAACTATTGGTATTGAAGTACCAAGAAAAAATCCAACCATGGTTTCTATGCGTTCCGTGATTGCGTCACACAAGTTTCAAAATACGGATATGGACCTTCCGGTGGTTTTCGGAAAAACCATTTCCAATGAAATTTTCATGGCTGACCTTTCAAAAATGCCTCACTTATTGATGGCCGGAGCAACGGGACAAGGTAAATCAGTCGGGATCAATGCTATCCTTACTTCCCTTCTTTATAAAAAGCATCCAAGTGAGCTTAAATTCGTAATGGTAGACCCTAAAAAGGTAGAGCTTTCTTTATATTCAAAAATTGAAAGACATTATTTAGCAAAATTACCGGACGCGGAAGAAGCAATCATTACAGATACCAATAAAGTAATCAATACATTAAATTCTTTATGTATTGAAATGGACACCCGGTATGATCTCCTTAAAAATGCTTTCTGTAAAAACCTGAAAGAATACAACAAAAAATTTGCAGAAAGAAAATTAAACCCTGAAAACGGCCACCGTTTCCTGCCTTACATCGTTCTGGTAGTGGATGAGTTTGCAGACCTTATTATGACCGCCGGTAAAGAAGTGGAATTACCAATTGCCAGACTGGCCCAGCTTGCGAGAGCTGTGGGAATCCACCTGATCGTAGCCACTCAAAGGCCGTCTGTGAATGTTATTACCGGAATGATCAAAGCCAACTTCCCTGCAAGGGCTGCCTTCAGGGTAATTTCCAGTGTGGACTCAAGAACAATTCTCGATTCCCCGGGAGCAGATCAGCTTATCGGTAAAGGGGATATGCTTTACTTTAACGGAAATGAGATATTAAGACTTCAATGTGCCTTTGTAGATACCCCGGAGGTAGAAAGAATTGCAGAGTATATCGGCGAGCAAAAAGGATATTCATCAGCATTCCTTCTTCCTGAATATGTTTCTGAGGATGCTACAAGTTCAGCAGGTACTTTTGACCCTAATGAAAAGGATGCCCTGTTTGAGGAAGCAGCAAGGATTATTGTTTCTACGCAGCAAGGTTCCACATCCATGTTACAGAGACAGCTGAAATTGGGATACAACAGAGCCGGAAGAATTATGGATCAGCTGGAAGCAAGTGGTATTGTAGGAGGATTTAATGGAGCCAAGGCCAGAGAGGTGCTGATCAGCGACCTGCACTCTTTGGAACAGTTTTTGGAAGATCTGCGTAGCTAAAGGGAAAAACTTAAGGTTTAACCTTTAAAGTTTGAAAATATCTAAGATTATTAAATAAGAAAAATGAAAAATATTATTTCAAAAGTTATATTAGGAAGTTTTGTTGTAGGTGCAGTAAGCATGGCCAATGCTCAGAAAATAGATGCAAAAGCCAAAAAGATATTGGATGACATTACAGCCAATTACAATTCTAAAAAGAATTCTTACTTCAAATTTTCTTTTGGAAGCGGCCTGAACGGGCAGGTTACTAAAACCGAACCGGGTATTTATTATATTGCCGGGGACAAATACAAACTGAAAATCATGGATACCGAGCAGATCTTTGACGGAAGTAAAATCTATAACATCAATGCTGATGATATGGAAGTAACCATTGCAAAACCTAACGGAAACAGTGCCATGTTCTCCCCTATCAATTATCTTACAACCTATAGAAACGACTATAATGTAACATACAACGGAAAGAAAATGGTAAATGGCGTGAATGCAGATTTCATTAAACTGACTCCTGTAAAAGCCAACGGGATAAAGTACGTTTACCTTTTTGTAGATTCAGCAAAAAAACAGATGGTAAAACTGGAACAGCACGGAAATAATAAAGATGTAGCAGTAATAGCAATTAAGGAATATAAAGAAAACCAGAATCTGGATCCCAATATGTTTGTTTTTGACAAAAATAAGTTTAAAAACTACGTAATTACAGAACTTTAGAGAACGTTACACAAAACCGCAAATGGGCAAACAAGCCTTTTTACAGTTTTACTTTAGAAAAAAATAACAAAATATAAAAGCCGCAAGTACAACTTTGTGGCTTTTTGATTAATTTTGGCGCATGTTAAAAATACTAGACCGATATATCATAAAGACCTTTTTTGGACCATTTTTCTTTATATTCAGTGTATTGTTTTTCATTTTTATTGTAAACATTATCTGGGTTCAGTTAGGTCAGTTTATGGGAAAAGGGCTGAGCTACTGGCAAATCATTAAACTTTTGTTTTATCTTGGGATCAGCGTTATCAGTATGGTACTCCCCCTCACCATTCTTCTGGCAAGTATTATGTCTTTTGGAGAATTTGGGGAAAGGTATGAGCTTGCCGCAATGAAAGCCGCCGGGATTTCTCTTACAAGGGTAATGACACCTTTGCTGGGAGTGGCTACTATACTGGCCATCCTTCTCTTTTTCTTTTCAAACAACATTATTCCCGATTTTCAGAAAAAGGCGAAAAACATGCTTTTCAATATTGCCCAGACCAAGCCTGCCCTGAATTTTACTGCGGGACAGTTTATTGATCAGATTCCCGGGTATATGGTTAAATTCGATAAGATTCATGGAGAAAATGCGGAAAATCTTGAAGGGGTGTTTGTTCATAGAAAAGCCAGTACTTACGAAAACCAGCAGTCTATTGTAGCAGAAAAGGGTAAATTTGTTCCGGCTGCTAATAGTCACTTTCTTAAGCTTGAGCTTTATAATGGATATGTATTTGAAGATAATTTTGCAGGAAAAGGAGAAAATGTAAGATTGAAACAACCTGATCAGGCCATCAAATTTGATACACTGGTTTCCCACTTTGATGTAAGCGAGATCATTGATAAAGCCATCGAGAAAGAACAAATCACAGATGACTACCGTTTCCAGACCTATAACCAGCTTAATCAGACAATTGCCAAAAGCAAAAAGGAAAACCAAATGTTTTTCAACAATATCGGAACGGATGTCCTGAGCCAAACGAATTCTGTGATAAGCTATATGGATAAAGGAAATAAACATAAAGCGACTCCGAAGGCACAGATAAAACTGGATACCATAAAAGGTGATAAAAAACTGGAAATTATCTACAATTCCTATAACAGGTTGGAAAATCTGAAAAGCACATTGGAGACCAAGAAAAATGAATTCAGCTCCAATGTAAAATACTTCAGTAAAGTAGTTATCTACCAGCAAAGAATTGTTTCATATTCCGTGACCTGTATCATCTTCTTCCTGATCGGGGCAAGTTTAGGCTCCATCATCCGTAAAGGAGGTATGGGACTTCCTGTGATCATTGCCATCATTATTTTCATTATTTTCTACGTAATGAATGTGGGAGTGGAAAACATGTCCTGGAGCGGAAAAATGAATCCTTACCTGGCTGCATGGCTGCCTAACTTCATTCTTCTTCCTTTTGGAATCTGGATGACCTACAAAGCGCTTACTGATTCACAATTGTTTGATGCCGAAAAATACAAAGCGTTATTTAAGCCTATTACCAAAAGGTTTTCAAAAAGCAAAGAACATCAAAGATATCAGTAGCTGCTCAGTGATTTAGATAAAATAAAGATTCAGAATTTTCTGGATCTTTTTTTATTGCTTTTAATAAATCAATTTACATTTAAATCAAAACTTCCTATACAATAAAGATTGCAGCATTTTACAATAAAAAAGAGGTCCCATCGGAACCTCTTGTGTTTTTTTAAAACTGAAAATTATACTTTCATAATTTCAGCGTCTTTTATCTTAAGATGCTCATCACAAAGCTTTACATATTTATCAGTAAGCTCCTGGATATCAGCCTCTGCTCCTTTAATAACATCTTCGGAAATACCTTCCAGCTTTTTCAGTTCTTTCAAACCGTCCTGTCTTGCATTTCTCACCGTTACTTTAGTTTGTTCAGCTTCTGCTTTAGCCTGTTTTGCCAGTTCTCTCCTTCTTTCCTCCGTTAAAGGCGGAACATTCAGAATAATATTTTCCCCGTTATTGGAAGGTGCAAAACCTAAATTTGAATTGATAATAGCTTTTTCAATCGCATTAATTGCTGTTCTGTCCCAAGGTTGAATAGAGATGGTCATGGCATCCGGAACAGAAACATTGGCCACCTGGTTGATGGGAGTAGGAGCTCCATAATACTCTACCATTACATCCTGCACCATAGTTGTAGAAGCACGTCCCGCTCTGATTCTTTGAAATGCATGATCCAGGTGCTTTACAGCTGCGTCCATATCCTGCTTTACAGATTCTAATATAAGATCTAATTCTTCCATTATATAATTAAAATTTGATAAATTACACATTGCTTATAACGCCTGAAAATCAACTTGTTAATTTTCACAAAACGCTCTTTTAATAGTTTATTTCCTGAGTTTTCAGTATTCAGTGGTGCAAAAATAATGATTGTTTTTGATATAAAGAGTGTATAATTTGTCTATTTTTTTATTCAACATCCTGTTACAATACAATTCCCAAATAATCCATTGTTATTGTATGATCCTTTTATTATCCTTATCTGATATAAAAATTCTCAAAATCCCTTAACAATACGGAGCAAGCCCAAAACAATCCGCTGGCAAAAAAATTATTATTTCAAAAATAAAACCGCCGGACATAAGATTATGTCCGGCGGCTAAAATATGATAAGTTTTATAACTTGTTTCTGTTACTGGACTTTGTTACAAGTCTACCAGAGTTCCAACATTCTCTCCTGCTACAATTTTTTCTAAATTCCCTTCCTTATTCATATCGAATACAATGATAGGTAACTTATTTTCGTGGCTCAGAGTAAATGCCGTCATATCCATTACTTTAAGATTTTTCTCAAATACTTCATCGAAAGACAATGAATTGTATTTTACAGCATCAGCATTCTTTTCAGGATCGCTGTCGTAGATTCCGTCTACTCTTGTACCTTTCAGGATGACATCAGCTCCGATTTCGATTGCTCTTAAAGTAGCAGCAGTATCGGTAGTAAAATAAGGGTTTCCTGTTCCTGCACCGAAAATTACAACTCTTCCTTTCTCAAGATGTCTCACTGCTCTTCTTTTGATAAAAGGCTCAGCTACCTTATCCATTTCAATAGCAGACTGAAGTCTCGTTTTGATTCCTGCATCTTCCAGAGCCCCTTGCAATGCCATGCCGTTGATCACAGTTGCCAGCATCCCCATATAATCTCCCTGTACTCTGTCCATTCCTTTGGCAGCTCCTGCAACACCACGGAAAATATTTCCTCCTCCGATGACGATAGCCACTTCACATCCTTTGTCAACTACTTTCTTAATCTCTGCAGCATATTCCTGCAGTCTTTCGTTGTCAATACCGTATTGTCTGCTCCCCATTAAGGCCTCACCACTAAGTTTTAGAAGGATTCTTTTATATTTCATCTTTTATTTTTAAATAGCTTTTTACTAGACTTGATTCTCTGAAATTTGATTTTGCAAATATAATCATTAAAAATATTGGTAGAAGAAAAATATTTACACACAAATAATGTCAGAAATATTTTGAAAAGTACGAAAAAGGATTATTTTTGCATTAATTATAAATTGAATTGAAGAAAATTATCATTTTTTCATTATTTCTATCAGGAATTGTTTCTTATGCGCAAACGGGAACAAATGTTTATCCATTCTTAAATGTACCTGTATCTGCAAGACAAGCTGCCCTGGGTGGTGATGCAATTTCTGTCAGAGATTATGATGTTTCCTTTGCAATTGCAAACCCGGCCCTGTTGAATAAAGATTCTGACAAACAGCTTTCAGTAAATGCTACAGCGTATCTTGCCGATTCAAAATACGGTACGATTGCTTATGCTAAAGACTTTGAAAATGGTCATATGGCTACCATCAATGCCCGGTATATGAGCTATGGTAGTATCCCGAGAACAGATGAAAGCGGTTTTGAAAACGGAGAATTCAAGGCTTCCGATGTTGCCATTGGTGCCGGTTATGCTTACCAGTTTGAAGAGGACTGGACGATCGGTGGAGGCATTAATTTTATTACTTCAAAAATTGATAATTACACTTCTTCTGCCATCTCAGGAACCGCAGGAGTAACCTATCACAATAAAAAAAACAAGGAAGTTCTTTCCCTGGTATTAAGGAATTTCGGATTTCAGCTGAAATCATTCAACGGCGTAAAGGAAAATCTTCCTTTCAGAGTTGACCTGGGGTATACCAAAACCATCAAAAACTTTCCTCTTGCCATTACCATTACAGCACATGATCTTCAGAAGTTTGACATTTCTTCAGAATATAATGTAGAAGGACAAAAGGTAAATGCGGGCAGAAAGATTGCAGATCACTTCTCTTTAGGAGCGGAATTGTTTCCGGAAAAAAACTTCAATATCAGATTGGGCTATAACGTTAAAAGGGGAAATGAACTGGCTGTGGCAGATCAAAGAAATTTTTCAGGATTGTCGGCAGGATTTGGTGTCAAAGTATCAAGATTCCGTATAGACTATGCCCATGTGAGATATCATAATTCAACAAATGTCAACCAGATAGGAATTTCAGTAGACCTTTCAAGCCATAGAGGAGAATAACTTTATTTCCCTGAAAATCTTAATATAAGCAAGAATTTTCTTCGCTTTTCTTGATTTTTTAAAAAAAATCTTGAAATTTGCAGTATGAAAAAACCTGTAATAGCTATCGATGGGTACTCGTCTACCGGAAAAAGTTCTATCTCCAAAATCATTGCAGATAAGCTGGGACTTATCCATATGGATACAGGAGCACTTTACAGAGGGATTACCTGGTATGCATTGCAACATTGCCTCGATGAAAAAGGTACTATCGATTTGAACAGGCTTTTCTCTTCCTTACACCAGATTGAACTTGAGTTTAAAAATCACGATGGAATACTTATTCTCTATCTTAATAATACAGATATTTCTAAAGAAATTCGCTCGAATGAAGTTTCGGATCATGTAAGCCTCGTTGCAAAACAAAAAGAAGTAAGGGACTTTTTATTACAATCCCAACGCTCTTTGGCAGAAAAAGGAGGCGTTATTATGGACGGGCGTGACATAGGGACAGTAGTTCTGCCAGATGCAGACTATAAATTTTTTCTGACGGCCAGTATTGATGAAAGAACCAACAGGAGATTCCTCGAACTGTCCGGTCTGGGAATTCAGGCAGACAGAGAACAGGTAAAGCAAAACCTTATAGAAAGGGATAAAATAGACAGTGAACGCGAAATAGCTCCGTTAAGAAAAGCTGATGATGCTATTATTATTGACAACTCTGCATTGACCAAAGAGGAAACAATAAAGCTTATTCTCTCTTACATTCAAAATTTTTAACAATTTTTAATAGTATATAGTCTCCTTTGGTATACAAATTGTAAGTTTTATTACTATAAAAACTAATCTATTATTAATTTAAAAAACTTAAAATGTCTAGAAAAGGAAAAAATACAGCAGGTATATTGGCAGGACTTCTTGCAGGTGCTGCGGCAGGTGTAATCTTAGGAATGCTTTACGCGCCGGAAGAGGGTAAGGAAACCAGAAAGAAAATCAAAACAAAAGCAAATGATCTTAAAGATCAGGCAAAAAACAAGTATGGTGAGGTTTCTGAAAAAGTAAAAGACCAGTACAGCAATATTTCTTCTACCTTCAAAGAAACAGCAAATAACGTTGCCCACACGGTGAAAGACGGATATGACAAATATAAGGATCAGATTGTTTCTAAAACTGCAGATGTAGTAAAAGATGTAGAAGCAGAACTGAATGATCTAAAAAAATAAGTAATTTATCTTTTTAAGTAAATTACAAGAAGGAACTTTTGTATGAAAGTTCCTTTTTTTGTAACTTTAAAAAAAAACAATGATAGAAACTATTAAAGAATACGCCTCGAAGAGAATAGATCTTCTGAAAATTGAAGCTACTGAAAAGTCTTCTCTTTCTGCCGGGCTCATTACCTACTTTGTAGTATTGCTTGTTGCTTTTGCTTTTTTTATTATCCTTTTTAATTTTGGAATTGCATTTCTTATCGGAAAAGCATTGGATAACTATTCCTATGGATTCTTAATTGTTGCTGCTTTTTATGCGCTGATAATGGCTTTTGTAATTGCCTTTAAAAGTAAAATTGTCAATACTGTTGCAGATCAGGTTATTAAATTTTTAAATCATTAAGTTATGGGCAGAAAATATGAAAGTATAGAAGAATTAAGAAGAAAGAAAAAACTGCTTCAAAATGAAATAAGTGATCTTGAAAACCTTCTTACTTTTAAAAACACAAAAGAAAGTCTAAGTGCATTTACCAATGGTTTATCAGACCAGTATCTTCAGGAAAAAATAGATGAAGATGGTGATGAAAAAGTAGTTCTCAGAAAAGATGTTATTGCCAAGCAGCTTACCTCAGAAGTAAAAGACCTTTTTATCAGTAAAAATACCGCCGTTGGTCTTGCCAGCTCAGCTTTTAAAGGAAATATTACCGATAGCCTTGTTAAGCTTGGAGTTACTGCCATCATAGGTAACTATGCAAAGAAAAACATGAAAAGTACCAATTGGAAAAATAAACTTGTGGGCGCAGCTCTTATCTACCTTGCTCCTATCGCTTTAAAATTTGTCAGGAAAAAATTGGAAGAATATCAGAAAAATAAAAGTGTTTCCAGTATGGAACAACTTATATAGAAATTAGATGTTAGAAACCAGAAGTTAGAACATGATGATTCATCCGTAGTTTATACTAATTTCTAACCTCCGGTTTCTGATTTCTATTTTGAAAATAACTGTCCTAAAATAATCCCCGCTGCCATCGAAACATTCAGGCTTTCTGTAGACCGGGATTTTCCAAATCTTGGAATGCTGATGGATTTTTGAAGCAGTTCCTCCGTTTCCGGCCTCATCCCGTTCCCCTCATTTCCTAAAATCAGATTGATTTTTTCCGGCCTTTCAAAGGTATAAATATTCTCTCCGTCCATATCAGTTCCGATATTGACATTTTCCGTTTGGGAAAGATATTCTACAAGATTGGTATAAACGATATTTACTCTGGTAAAAGATCCCATTGTAGCCTGGATGACCTTCGGATTGTAAAAATCTACCGTATCTTCACTGCAAATAATCTGTTCTATTCCGAACCAGTCTGCCAGCCGGATAATGGTTCCCAGATTTCCAGGATCCTGAATTCCGTCCAGAACCAGCTGAATCTCTTTATCCTCCGTTTTTTGTTCCTGAGCCAGGTAACATACGGCTACAGAATCTTTTGGCGTTTTCAGGAAGCTGATTTTTTTTAACTCATTTTCAGAGATATGGGTAACAGGGATATCAGTACGGTCCAATTTTTGCGGATCGGTTGATAATATTTCTTTAACTTTAAAGTTAGAATTGAAAAGTTCACAAATGATTTTATTACCTTCAACCAAAAACAAATTGTATTTTTGTCTGAACTTCTTTTTATCTAAAGATTGTAAAACTTTTATTGTATGAGCTGTAAGCATTATAAGAATTCTCCTCAAAAATATTATAAAATTATCTCATTTGCAACATTTGTTGGCCTCCTTTATGCTTGTAGTACAACAAAAAAAGTTCCGGAAGGCGAATACCTGCTTACCAAGAACAACTTTGAGTTCGAAGATAAAAAAGAATTTTTCGATGAGGAGCTGAAAGATTATGTTCAGCAAAAACCTAATAAAAAGCAGCTTCTTTTTATGCCATTAAGTTTGGCTTTTTATAATATGGCCAACCCAAAGTATGATACCATTCTTAATGAATATATGACTTATCCCAGTGAGATGAGAAACCAAAAACTAAGGGATTCATTATTCATCAAGTATAATATGAAAAGCAGTATAGGGAAAAGCCTTGTTCTGGACCGTATCCTGCATAATTGGGGAACTCCTCCTGTAATTCTGGATCAGACCAGAAGTGAGAAAAGTGCCGAATCTATTAAGAAAAGACTTATCTACAGGGGTTTCTGGGATGCTGATGTACAATACAAGCATGATCTGGATACCGCTTCTAAAAAAGCTGCAGTCAACTATTTTATCAAACATAACGAGCCTACCCGGATCAAAGATTATTATTACAATATTCCTGATTTGGGAATTAAAGGATATTATACTGCCAATCTTAACAAAAGCCTGATCCGGTCAGGAAATATCCTTGACCAGACGATTCTTGAAAAAGAGGTGACAAGAATTACCGACCTCATGCGGGAATTTGGATATTATAAATTCAATAACCTTAATGATGAAGTTTATTTTGTAGCAGATTCTTTAAAAAATAAAAAAAATGTACCGCTTACATTAGAGATTCATAAAGACTCTCTGGACAGCCGTTATAAAGTTTCTACATTTGGTAATATTGATGTAGCTATTGTGGATGAGCCTGGTGACTACCCTAAAAATACGGTTAAAGACAGCTTAAGAAGGATCAGATTCCATACTGTGAACGACAAATACAAAATTTCATCATTATGGAGAGCCATTATTCCGGATAACAGACAGATATTTGATCAAAAAAAGCTAGATGTTACCAAAAGAAATCTTTTGGCCATGAACAACTTCAGTATTGTAAAAGCAAGGGACTCTTTGAGACAAGGGGGAATGTCTGCTCCCAATGACAGTATTGTGGATGTTCTGTATGTGCTGAAACCGCTTCCGAAATATGAGCTGAAGGTAGGTTTGGATGGTAATTATTCTCAGATACTTAATCTGGGGGTCTCCCCTTCTGTAGATCTTACGACACGGAATGTTTTCAGAGGTGCGGAAAACCTTTCCACCAGTATTTCCGGTACATTCGGATCTATCAGAAGTACCGAGGATATTAATAAAAGATCTTTAGCTTATGAAATATCTGCACAGGCTTCGCTTAATTTTCCCCGACTGCTTCTACCTTTTAATTATTATAAGTTTATTCCTAAGAGGTACACGCCTACCTCATCCATTTTATTGGGATCTTCTATACAGACGAATATAGGTCTGGGAAGAGTCAATTTCAATACCGGATTAAATTATCAGGCCAACGTAAATGATCAGGTATACCACAAGCTTACCCTGTTCAATACCCAGGTCAGTTTGACTAAAAATAAAAATGCCTATTATGATTACTTCGTGAATGACAGGCTTGTAAAAGATGAAATATTTAATGATTATTTCACTTTCAGACCAGATATTGGAAATCAGTTGGCCAACGGGCAGCTTACTATAGATGAAGTTTCTCAGAGAATTTTAGAGGATACACAATATCAGCAAGGGCTCAACCAGCAGGGTAATGATCTTTTGACTACATTCAGAGGGAGTCTTATCAATAAGGAAAGACAGACGGAAGATGTTCTTATTTCTTCCATGATCTATAACTTTGTATATAGTGAAATTGGTAAAAAAGATTATCCCAATGCTTTTTATTTTAATGGGAAAGTTGAACTTGCCGGTAATATTTTAAGCCTGTTCAATAAAAGAAGCAATGACGGAGGAGTTATTTCAGGACCTCAAAAAACCATTTTCGGGATACCTTATGCACAGTTCGTAAAATTTGATATTGACGCAAGAAAGTATTTTAAATTTAACGGAAATCAGACATTGGTTCTTCGTCAGTTTATCGGGGTGGGTGTTCCCTACGGAAATTCTGAAGAAATGCCTATTATCAAATCCTATTTCAACGGGGGTTCCAATGATATCAGGGCATGGGTAGCATTCGGCGGACTAGGTCCTGCTGATTCCCAGGTAGATGAAAGGGTACGAACTTATATGACCAATGATGTAAAGCTTACTACTAATATTGAATACAGGATTCCATTCAATAATATGTATGAGGGAGCAATATTTACAGATATCGGAAATACCTGGAGCCTACGTAATCATCAGGATGCTCATAATGATCAATTTAAATTCGGGAAATTCTTAGGACAAATGGGTATCGGTAGTGGATTCGGATTACGGGTAAATGTAGCTTATATTACCTTCAGGCTGGATCTTGCTTACAAAATTTATGATCCTAATAAACCTGAAGGAGACCGATGGAGATTCAAAAACTTCCAGCCTTTCAAACCTACCCTTAATATCGCGTTCGGATATCCTTTCTAATCCGGGGAAACGCCTAAGATAAAATATACTACAGCAATTACACGGGCGAGGATTTCCCTCGCCTGATTTCTGTAAAAACTTTCAGGTTTAGTCACATCCTGGGCATCAAAACCCAAGGCATTCATGTCGTTATTTCTTGCAAAAAACAAGGCCCGAAGATTATGGTAGCCTTGTGAGACAATGATCACATTCTTCTTTTTGTAAACATCTTTACATCTGAGAATACTTTTATAGGTATTGAAACCCTTTGGATCTTCTATAATAATATCTTCAGGCACCCCTTCCTGATTGACCAAATAGTTTTTCATGGCAGCAGGTTCATTATATCCCTTGCTTTTTTCTCCGCTTACAATAATTTTTTTGATTTTCCCGTGATGATAAAGGAGCGCGGCAGCATCCATTCTTTTGGTAAAATAAGGATTGGATTGCCCTGATCTCATTTTAGGAGAAGTTCCCAGGACCAAAGCAATTTCCCGTGGAGGAATTTTGGATATTTTGGTGTAAGTACGCCCGTTGGTAAGCCCAAAAACCCAGACATTACAGAAACATATCAATAGAATTCCCAATTCTATTGATATACAACCTAGGTTAAATATGTTCCTGATAATTCTCAACTAAAATCAAAGTTAAGCTTTATTTTTCTACTTTTCACTATAGACATACAGGCCAGTATATGTCCCTGCATCTCTTCTTTTTCCGTAAGATATTCATTTTCCAGCAGTTCCACCTCTCCTTCTTCCAATAAACATTCACAGCTTCCACAAATCCCCGATTTGCAGGAATAAGGCACAGGAAAATTCTGAATCAAAAGCTGCTGTAAAATTTTATCTTTATTGTCCGGCAATTGTGTTGAATAATTTTTGCCCATCATTGTAAATTCCACTTCAATATTTTCAATGAGAGGAAATTCTTTCTCTACAGGATAAATATCATCATTGAATTCTTCGAAAAGTTCGAAATGAATATTTTTTTTAGGAATCCCATGATGGTAGCAGGCATTCGCCAGTGTTTTGATCATTTCTCCTTTTCCACAAATTAAAACTTCATCCACTGCATCCCAGATTGTAGATTCTTCATCCGTATCATCCAGATGCAGAATCTGATTGATGATCAGGCTTAATTTCTTTTCATCCAGCCTGCCATAGAAAAACTGATCACCCGTATTTTCCTGCGAAAAAAAATAAAAGATCTGTAGTCTGTCCCCACATGTTCTGGCAAGATTGTCCAATTGATCCCTGTAAACCAGATCTTCTGAACTTTTGTTTCCAAAGAATAAAAACAATCTCGTACGTGGCTCATTGTGAAGAATATTCTTGAAATGGCTCAAAATTGGTGTAATTCCAATTCCTGCCGCAAAAGCAACAATAGTTCTGAACTCACTTGGTTTGGATACTAAAGTAAATCTTCCTCCGGGTTCACTCACCAGCAGCTCGTCTCCCACGTTATAGTTCTGGTATAGCTGGGAAGTCGCTCCGTCAGGGGAGTTTACTTTTATCCCCAGTGATATTTTTCCTTCATAAGGAGCAGAGGTCATTGAATAATCATTGATTACTTCCTCTCCATGAGATTGAAATTTTACACTAACATACTGTCCGGCCTCAAACTTAAAATGGTCTTTCAGATTCTCGGGAATATCAAACTCCAGAGAAAAAGTATTTTTGGTCAGGTCTTCCTTTTTCGTTACTTTTAACGGATGAAACTGTGTCAGTTTCCCTTTATAGATTTGTTGTTCCATAACTTCAATTCAAAAATAGATAAAAAATAATTTATGAAGAAGATAATTTTATCCATCCTGATTTTAAGTGCAGTATACAGCTGTAAAAAGGAAAGCCAGAAAACGGATGCTGTAAATACTACAGACTCACTTTCTGTGACTCAAAATACGGCTGCTGAAGTTGTTCCTTATATTCCCAGGGAACTTTCCCCTGAAAATATCAGCCAGCACCTGGCAAAAAATAATGATACTTTATACGTAACTAATTTTTTTGCAACATGGTGTGGCCCTTGTATGAGAGAAATTCCAAGTTTCAAAGATAAAATGCAGGAATTAAAAGGAAAACCCGTAAAATTTACTTTCATCAACCTGGATGATAAATCGGATTGGAATGGAGCAGTTAAAAATTTTGCAATAGAAAATAATCTTGGTGGAAATATTATTCTATTGGATGGGCAAAAACTGGATCAAAACTTTTTTGCCAATAATTTCCAGCAATGGGACGGCGGCTCAATTCCTTTTACCTTCATGAGAAAAGGGGATAAAACGGATGAATATTTAGGAATGATGACGGAAGAAGTATTGAATTCGAAAATTGATGCTTTCTTAAAATAAATCTACAGAATACTTTCTGAACAATGTCAAAAAGGTTTAAAATCCTGTGTTTATTATTAATAGTTGCCATTATAGCAAGTGCAATTATTAATCTGAATACAGGATTTTTAAGTTTAGGATTCCAGGATTTTTTCCGGAATACCGATCATAGTCAAATTGCTGAAATCCGTGTCAACCGTGTATGGGTCATGATGTTAGCCGGCATTTCAATCCCCACATCAGGTTTTCTGATGCAGGAATACTTTCAAAATCCATTAGCAGGCCCGGATATATTGGGAATTACTTCTGTAGCCAGTCTATCTGTTGCTTTCTATATTTTCTTTTCACATGATATTCTTCTCCCTGAATTTCTGCAAAATAGTTTCCTGAGCCTGTCGGCAATCGGGGGAAGCCTGGTGTTGATGCTGGTGTTACTATCCATGTCTAATAAATTTCAGGATAAATCTTATCTCATTATTTTCGGGTTTCTGATGTCTGCTTTTGCAGGAGCTATTGTTTCTTTACTTCAATTTTATGCAGAAAATCAGAGTTTGAAAAACTATATTTTGTGGTCCTTCGGAGCCAATAATATGGTGAGCAGAAACCAGATTTATGTACTATTGATACTGGTTCTAACAGGATTATTCTTTTGTTTTAAAGCGATAAAACCTCTTATTGGTAATTCATTGGGTACTTCCTATGCACAAAGCTTAGGAGTAAATCTGAAGCAATTAAAATTGCTGATCATTGTAGCATCTTCTCTCCTCTCCGCCTCTATTACTGCTTTTTTAGGTCCTATTTTGTTTATTGGAATTATTGTCCCACACTTTTGCAGACTGATCTATAATCCTTCCCAATTATGGCAGCAATGGATTCTGAATATGTTTCTGGGAATGCTTATCATGTTGTTTTTCTCTGTTATCGCAGAAAAAACACAGATTCCATTGAATGTTATCAGCTCTGTATTTGGGATTCCTGTGATTCTGGGGATGCTATTGAAGCAGAATAAAATATAATTTTTTGTTTTGTTGAAAAACGCAAAGGCGCAAGGATTTTATCTCCGATAAAATTTAATAACGTACATAAAACATCGCACTTGCTGAAAATCTTTAATTTTCTTGCGTCTTAAAACATATCAGTTCAATCCATAAAGCTCAACTTTTAACCTATTTAAAAATGACAGGATGCAAGCTAGAACTGTTACTTAATTTTCAATCTGATGTTTTCAAAAATGGAGTCACGAGAGTTGTCAATCATTTATAATTAAAAAACAGAATAAAAATTCACAAAGTATAATCCTTGCATCTTAAAAATAGTATTTTTGTAAAACAATCTGCGCCATTGCGTTTTAGTCAAGATCAGGAATGCACCTACAAATCAAACAGGCCAATATCGGATACAACAAAACATTAATTTCAAATGCCAATGCTGAGTTGAAACTTGGTGATGTTTGCTTATTGATTGGTAATAACGGTGTAGGAAAAACCACTTTGATTAAATCTATTCTGCATCAGATTCCTTTGCTGGATGGAGAAATTTTGATCAATAATGAAAATGTAAAGAAACTTTCCGTCCAAGAAATCGCTGAAAACATTGCTATTGTTTTTTCAAAATCTGTGGTTCCACAGCATTATACCGTTCAGGATCTTATTTCATTAGGAAAGTATATCTACTATCCTTTTTATTTTGAGTTAAAAAAGGAAGACCGTGAAGAGGTTTTGCATATCATTGAAGAGCTGGATCTCCGGCAATATAAGGATACACTTCTCAAAAACCTTTCGGATGGTAACCTGCAAAAAGCATTTATCGGACGGGCAATTACTCAAAACGCTCCTGTTATTATACTGGATGAACCCACTACCCATCTGGATGAAAAGAATAAGATTATCATTCTCAAAACCCTCAGAAAACTTGCTAAAGAGCAAAATAAACTCATTTTATTTTCTTCTCATGACTGGCGATTGGCCAAAGAATTTGCCGATAAGATATGGTATGTGAAAAATACCCGATTGTATACAGGAATCGTGGAAGATATTTTATTGAAGCATAACGAACTTACCAATGCTTCTTTATTTCAAATAAACGAGAATTTTGTGGCGCCATATATCGTAGCACCACAGGTTTATAAAGAAATGCTGTATTCCCTGCTTCAAAAAAACTTTCAAAAAGACCTTTCTTCACTCCGTTTTGAATTGAAAAACAACTTTTGGATTATTACTAAAGATTACCATCAATACCAATGCGAATCTTTTGAAGAAATCGTTGATTACATCAAAAACATTCACTAATACTTCATTTTATTTGATTATTTCACATACTATGCATGCATAGTATTATGCTTATCATACAATTTAATCACCTTATTATCAGATTATTAACAAAATTTAACGTTAATAAATATTATGCATGCATAATATTTATTAAATTTGGGTAAAACCATTAGCGCATCAATGATGGATCATAACAAAGAAAAAATAGAAAACGTAGATTTAATTTTAAAACAGACCTGGTTGGCTGTTTCGAAAATGTACACAGAACTTGCCCAGGAGCATGATTCTACGGCTGTACAAGCCCTTACCCTTCTTAAAATTGATCCCAAAGAAGGGACCCGAAGTACAAATCTTGGCCCCAAGATGGCGATAGAACCGACTTCTTTAACAAGAATTATTAAACTTCTGGAAGATAACGGATACATCTATAAGGAAAAAACCACTACTGACAAACGGGAAGTGATCATAAAACTTACAGATAAAGGCCTAAACTCCAGAAATATGTCTAAGGAAGTTGTTGTCAACTTTAACAAAAAAGTAATGGAAAAGATTACTCCGGAGAAAATGGAAACCTTTAAAGAGGTCATGGCTGAAATCATGAAAATAGCCAACGAATTATTAAATAACAGAAAATAGATTATAATGAAACCGTATGGTTCATGTGACCTTATTTAAATACTAAAAATTTACATATGAAAAGAAGAATCAAACATGTAACGGTTCTTGGTTCAGGAATTATGGGAAGCGGTATCGCAGCACACTTTGCCAATATTGGTGTAGAAGTGTCACTTTTGGATATTGTTCCTTTTGAATTGACTGAAGCTGAACAGAAAAAGGGTTTGACCAAAGAAGACAAAGCAGTAAGAAACAGAATTGCTTCCGAAAACTTTGAAAAACTTAAAAAAGCAAGTCCTGCACTTCTTTACTCTCCAAAGTTTGCAGATAGAATCACAATAGGCAACTTCGATGATGACCTACCAAAAATAAAGAATACAGACTGGATTATTGAAGTAGTAGTTGAAAGACTTGATATCAAAAAATCTGTATACGAAAAAATTGAGCAATTCAGAAAACCGGGAACATTAATTTCTTCCAATACTTCGGGTATTCCTATCCACTTATTAACTGAAGGAAGGAGCGAAGATTTCAAAAAATACTTTGCAGGGACCCACTTCTTTAATCCGGTAAGATATCTTCCTCTTCTTGAGATTATTCCTACCAACGATACAGATCCTGAGATTGTAGATTTTTACATGAATTACGGAGCGAAATTCTTAGGTAAAACAACCGTTTTAGCAAAAGATACTCCGGCTTTCATCGCCAACAGAATCGGAGTATTCTCTATGATGGATCTTCTTCATAATGTACAGAAACTTGGACTTACGGTTTCTGATGTGGATAAACTGACAGGCCCTGTTATCGGGCGTCCAAAATCGGCAACATTCAGAACAGCTGATGTTGTAGGTCTTGATACTCTGGTAATGGTAGCCAATGGGGTACGCCAAAGTGGCGCAGAAGCCAATGATTTCAATGATGTGTTTGCACTTCCTCCTTATATCCAGAAAATGATGGATAATAAATGGCTGGGCTCAAAAACAGAACAAGGTTTCTATAAAAAAGTGAAAAATGCAGAAGGAAAATCTGAAATCCACGGATTAAATCTTGATACATTAGAATATGAACTTCAGGGAAAATCATCTTTCCCTACTCTGGAGTTAACAAAAACAATTGATAAACCCATTGACAGGTTCAAAGTACTGATCGGAGGTAAAGACAAAGCCGGCGAATTATACAGAAAATCATTAGGAGCATTATTTGCTTATGTTTCGCATAAAGTTCCAGAAATTTCTGATGAAGTTTATAAAATAGACGATGCCATGAGAGCCGGCTTCGGATGGGAAAATGGCCCGTTTGAAATCTGGGATGCTGTAGGTGTTCAAAAAGGAATTGAACTGGCCAAAGAAGCCGGGTATGAGGTTTCAGACTGGGTGAAAAATGTAGAAACCTTCTATAAAGTAAATGACGAAGGACAAAGCATCTATGTTGATAAAAACTCCGGAGAATACAACAAGATCCCTGGCCAGGACGCTTTCATTATACTGGATAACATCAGAAAAAATAAAACACTTTGGAGTAATTCAGGTGCTGCTATTGAAGATTTAGGTGACGGTATCATCAACTTTGAGATCCGCTCAAAAATGAACTCCCTTGGGGGAGAAGTCCTTGACGGATTAAACAGAGCCATTGACCTGGCAGAAAAAGAATACGACGGACTGGTAATAGGAAATCAAGGTGCCAACTTCTCTGTGGGAGCCAACCTTGCCATGATCCTTATGATGGCCATCGAACAGGATTGGGATGATTTAAACATGGCAATCGCTTACTTCCAGAAATCGATGATGAGAGTGCGCTACTCTTCTATTCCTGTAGTAGTAGCTCCTCACGGAATGACTTTAGGAGGCGGTTGCGAGATGACCATGCACGCAGACCGAGTGGTTGCCGCAGCAGAAACATATATCGGCCTTGTAGAGACAGGTGTTGGTGTAATACCCGGAGGGGGCGGAACTAAAGAGCTGACTTTAAGAACATCCAGGGAATTCCATAATGACGATGTTAAAAACAACAGGCTTCGTGATGCTTTCATGAATATTGCCATGGGAAAAGTGGCTACTTCTGCCTACGAAGCTTACGATATGGGAATCCTTGAAAAAGGAAAAGATATTGTTTCTGTAAGCAAAAACAGACAGATTGCTGAAGCTAAAAAAATAGCAAAACTTTTAGCAGAGCAAGGTTACACCCAACCTATTGAGCAAAAAGTAAAAGTTCTTGGTAAAGATGCATTAGGAATGTTCTACGTAGGAACAGACCAGATGTTAACAGGAAACTATATCTCTGAGCACGACAAGAAAATTGCAGATAAACTAGCCAACGTAATGGTAGGTGGAAATTTATCCGAACCAACAGTTGTTACCGAACAGTATTTATTGAACCTTGAAAGAGAGACTTTCCTTCAGCTTTGCGGTGAAAGAAAAACTCTGGAAAGAATTCAATACATGTTGCAAAACGGAAAACCTTTGAGAAACTAGCAGGGAGCTCCGTAGGAGCGGACTGTTAATAGCTGAATAATTAAGAATTACAGAGCCTCGTAGAGGCGACCTATTAATTTTTATGGCAAATACCTACACACAGATTTATCTTCAGATTGTTTTCGCTGTAAAAGGAAGGCAAAACCTGATTAGTAAAGGATATTAAAGCAGGCTCTTCAAAGTTCATCAATGAGAAAGGGTGGATAAATGGAAAGTTCAACTGGCAGGAAGGATACGGAGCTTTTTCTTATTCTAAAAGCAGTGTAGATTCGGTTATAAAATATATTTTGAATCAGGAAGAACATCATAAAAAGAAAACTTTCAAAGAAGAATACTTGGATGTAATGTCAAAATTTGAAATAGAATATGATCCAAAATATTTATTTGAATGGATTGAAGATTAACAGGTCGCTCCTACGGAGCTCCAAATTTACAAAACTTAAAAGCTATAAACAGGATACCTATACGAGGTTAAAATCTAACAAAATACTTTAATACAAAACAATGAAAACAGCATACATAGTAAAAGGATTCAGAACAGCAGTAGGAAAAGCGCCGAAAGGTTCCCTGCGTTTTACACGTCCCGATGTAATGGCGGCTACGGTTATTGAAAAATTAATGGCTGAGCTTCCTCAATTAGATAAAAACAGAATTGATGACCTTATTGTAGGAAATGCAATGCCGGAAGCTGAGCAAGGGCTTAATGTGGCAAGGCTGATCTCTCTGATGGGGTTAAACACGGATAAGGTTCCGGGAGTTACGGTAAACAGATACTGTGCTTCAGGAAGTGAGGCGATTGCGATTGCTTCTGCAAAAATCCAGGCCGGAATGGCTGATTGTATCATCGCTGGTGGTACCGAATCTATGTCGTACATCCCAATGGGTGGTTACAAGCCTGTACCTGAAACGGATATTGCTAAAACAAACCCTGATTATTACTGGGGAATGGGTTACACTGCAGAGGAAGTGGCTAAACAGTACAACATTACCAGAGAAGAACAGGATCAGTTTGCTTTTGAATCTCACATGAAAGCGTTGAAAGCGAATCAGGAAGGCAGATTTGCGAATCAGATTGTTCCGGTACCTGTAGAATATAACTTCCTGGATGAAAACCAGAAGATGCAGACAAAGAAATTTGATTTCTCAGTGGATGAAGGCCCAAGAGCGGATACTTCATTAGCAGGGTTAGCGAAGCTTAGACCTGTATTTGCCAACGGAGGAAGCGTAACAGCCGGAAACTCTTCTCAAATGAGTGACGGAGCTGCTTTCGTAATGGTAATGAGTGAAGAAATGGTAAAAGAATTGGGTTTACAGCCGGAAGCTAGATTAGTAGCTTATGCAGCAGCCGGGCTTGAACCAAGAATCATGGGGATGGGACCTGTCTATGCTATTCCAAAGGCGTTGAAACAAGCTGGTCTGGAATTAAAAGATATTGAATTGATCGAACTTAACGAGGCTTTCGCTTCCCAATCGGTTGCCATTAAAAAAGAATTAGGTTTAAATCCTGATATTTTAAATGTCAATGGAGGTGCCATTGCTTTAGGTCACCCACTTGGATGTACCGGAACAAAATTAACCGTTCAGCTTTTAGACGAAATGAGAAAACGTGGCAATAAGTATGGAATGGTTTCTATGTGTGTGGGAACCGGACAAGGTGCGGCTTCGATTTTTGAATTGTTATAGACTCTCTTTATGAATTGCAAACTCAAATTATTATTTCAGGCAACAGAAATTACCTAGAAATTTCTAAAACCGAAAAAATAGAAAATAAAATCATAGAACTACAGAGAATGATTTCTGGCTTTCAAAAGAATTTAATATTGTAAGTCTTTATTCTTTTCTCTTTGTTCTTTAATCTAAAAAAATAAAATAATATATGGCTACATTAAAAGGAGGGGAATTCCTGATCAAACAAATTCCTGCAAATGAAATTTTCAGTCTTGAAGAACTGAATGAAGAACAAAAAATGCTTCGTGATTCCGCGAAAGAATTTATAGATAGAGAGGTAGTGCCTCAGAGGGAACGTTTTGAAAAGAAAGATTATGCATTTACTGAAGAAACAATGCGTAAGCTTGGAGAAATGGGAATGCTGGGAATTGCAGTTCCTGAAGAATACGGGGGTCTTGGAATGGGCTTTGTAACCACTATGCTTGCTTGTGATTACCTTTCGGGAACTACAGGTTCATTAGCTACAGCTTATGGAGCACATACCGGAATCGGGACCCTTCCTATTGTTCTTTACGGAACTGAAGAGCAAAAGAAAAAATATCTTCCGGACCTGGCTACAGGAACAAAATTCGGGGCTTATTGCCTGACTGAACCGGATGCTGGTTCTGATGCCAACTCAGGAAAAACAAGAGCTAAACTTTCTGAAGACGGGAAACACTATATCATCAATGGTCAGAAAATGTGGATCTCTAATGCAGGTTTCGCAGATACATTCACATTATTTGCTAAAATTGATGATGACA
Source organism: Chryseobacterium gallinarum (assembly GCF_001021975.1). Taxonomy (NCBI): domain Bacteria; kingdom Pseudomonadati; phylum Bacteroidota; class Flavobacteriia; order Flavobacteriales; family Weeksellaceae; genus Chryseobacterium; species Chryseobacterium gallinarum. The sequence continues at coordinate 4,064,992 of NZ_CP009928.1, forward strand.
AAAACATCACAGGTTTCGTTATCAACAGATCTGAGCTTGAAAATCCAGAGAGCTTAACTTTCGGAGAAGAAGAGCATAAATTGGGTATCCGTGCCTCTTCCACCCGTCAGGTTTTCTTCAATGATATGAAAGTTCCTGTAGAAAATCTTTTAGGAGAAAGAAATAACGGTTTTAAAATCGCATTAAATGCATTGAACGTAGGCCGTATCAAATTAGCAGCAGCATGTCTGGATGCACAAAGAAGAATCTTAAACCATTCTATTCAGTATTCTAATGAGAGAAAGCAGTTTGGAGTTTCTATCTCTACTTTCGGAGCCATCAGAAAGAAAATTGCTGAAATGGCAACGGGGGTGTTCGTAAGCGAGGCAGGTTCTTACAGGGCTGCTAAAAACGTTCAGGATAAGATTGATGAATTGGTAGCAGGCGGAATGGATCATCAGGCTGCAGAATTGAAAGGTGTTGAAGAATTTGCTGTAGAATGCTCTATTCTTAAAGTATTCGTTTCCGATCTTGCCCAGCATACTGCGGATGAAGGAATCCAGGTGTATGGTGGTATGGGATTCTCCGAAGATACTCCAATGGAAGCTGCATGGAGAGATTCAAGAATTTCAAGAATCTACGAAGGAACTAACGAAATCAACAGGCTATTGGCGGTAGGAATGCTGATCAAGAGAGCCATGAAAGGCGAGCTGGATCTTTTATCTCCTGCAATGGCTATCAGCAAAGAACTGATGGGCATTCCTTCTTTTGAAGTTCCTGATTATTCAGAATTCATGAGTGAGGAAAAAGCCATTATTGCTAATCTTAAGAAAGTATTCTTAATGGTTTCAGGAGCAGCCCTTCAGAAATATATGACGGAGATTGAAAAACAACAGCATTTATTATTGAATGCTTCCGAAATTCTTAACCAGATTTATATGGCAGAATCTGCTGTATTGAGAGCAGAAAAACATTTCTCTCCTGATTCTGTAGAAGCGGCTATGGCTCAATTGAACCTTTATAAAGCTGTTGAAAAAATCATCACTGCGGCTAAAGAAGGAATTGTTTCTTTCGCTGAAGGAGATGAGCAGAGAATGATGCTGTCAGGATTAAGAAGATTCACGAAATATACCAATCACCCGAATGTAGTGGCTCTAACTGAAAAGATTGCAGCCCACTATATCGAAAAAGGAGCTTATTAGTCTTTATAACATACATTTGATTCAGGCGTCTCATTTTGAGGCGCTTTTTGTTTCAAAAAAATTTATTAATTTTAGTTTAAATTAATAACACATGAAAACATTATTATTTCCCCTGGTCTTATTTTCTGTGAGTTTATCTGGCCAGGAAAAAGAACAGCTTAAGGTTTTTCCGAAGACAGATACTGCAAAAATATACAGTGAGAATCAATTGCTGAAAAAGCTTGAATCCAATCCGAACAAGCGACAAAAAAAATTCTATAAAATTCTGGTTTCACAACCTAAAAAGGACATTACTTATATGGCCTTAAAAGAACCTCAAAAAGACTATTCAAAATATAAAATTTTAAATTCCATCATTCCTGAAATCCCCAAGGTGGATTTAAAAAAGATCATACCCTCCAAATAATCACAAGCAACAATTTTAAAAACTATTCATATGGGAAAATTTATTATTTCTAAAAGAAACAACGGTGACTTTCAGTTTAACCTTAAAGCAGGTAATGGCCAGGTAATTTTAACCAGCCAGGGGTATAGCTCAAAACCTTCCTGTGAAAACGGCATAGAATCTGTAAAAACAAATGCACAGGACTATTCCAGGTTTGAAAGAAATACAGCTAAAGATGGCAGATGCTACTTTAACCTTAAAGCCGGAAACGGACAAATCATAGGAACAAGCCAGATGTATGAATCTGATAACGGAATGGAAAACGGAATAGAATCTGTAAAAAACAATGCTCCCAATGCATCTGTGGAAGAGGAAATCAACAATTAAAATCATCTGAAATAATCTTGAAAAAAATGCCTTATTTTTTTAAGGCATTTTTTATTTTTGTATTCTATTTTCATAGAAAAAATGACAAAAGAAGAACTGCTGAATAAAGCTATAAAGATTGCCGATAAGGCTCATAAAGGACAAACGGACAAATACCATGCTCCCTATATTGCCCACGTTATGCGCGTTATGGAATACGGTAAAACACTGGATGAAAAAATTGTAGGAGTCCTGCACGATGTGGTAGAAGATCATCCCCTGGAATTCAGTCTTGATTATTTAAGAACCGAAGGCTTTCCGGAATATATCATTTTTGCGATAAGCTGCCTTACCAAATTTGATCCTGAAGAAGATTATGACGAATTCATCAAACGAACAGAAAGATCTCCTCTTGCCGTAGCGGTAAAACTTAACGACCTTCGTGATAATATGGACCTTAGAAGAGTAAACAGAGAACTTACTCCTAAAGATATTAAAAGATTCAATAAGTATCTGAAAGCCTATCGTTACCTGATAGAAAAGTATTAATCTGCCCCCGGGAAATCGTAGGTTTTCACATGATGATCTGTTCCGTCAATATTGATGTTTAAAGCAAGATAAATAAAATGCAGGTTTTTATTTCCTTTAGCTTCAAACTCGCGCTGCCACAGGTAACCGGTTAAGATTCCGAAATATTCATCAATCTGATAGCCGAAACCGCCGTATACTCTATTTCGTGCAAAAGTAGGCTTCATCGGACTTACCAGGAAAATTTCGTCATAAGCATTGGCAAAAATTGTCCCTTTCTTAATCGTTTTTGAATTTAACGGTACACTGACATTCAGACGGTACCGGTAACGCATTCTTTGTGAGGTATTGTCGGTCTGGGGTTCATAAAACCAGCTTTTCTCGGCCCGGAAACGGTTTTCAAACTTTACGATCCCCTTTTTGAAATCTATTACATCCTGAAGCCATACCCTGAACTCTTCCCTGCTTAAGCTATGATTTTTATAATTGACATATCTTCCGAGCCCTATGAAAGGTTTATGATTCTTGGTTAAATTGTACCCTACCCCTCCTTTTATTTCATAATAGTCAGGGTACGTGTAATCTTCATTACCACGAAGCTGACCTTCTGCATAGAGGAAAAATTTTGGATGAAACTTATAGGTCAGAGTCACTGCATTGAAGCTGGAAACATGTTCCTGTGATTTAAAAAATGTAATACTGAAAAGCAAACCCAGACTTAAAAAAAGCTTCATAAAAAAATTTTTGCAAATGTATATCTTTTAACAATTTGTTAATATTAACTTTAATTAATATCAACTTAACATCTACTTAATATTGATATTATAAGAAAACCCAATGTGGAACCATCTTTGCGGCATTTCCACTCCAAATGCTTCCGTATATTTTGTATTTGTTATATTATTGATTAATACATAGACCGAATAGTCTTTCTGATTGAAGCTCAGCTTTTCATCAAGAAGATTGTATGTTCCCAGATTTACTCTTTCGTTATATCGGTATACCAATTCGTTTGTGAAATTTCCAAAGAATTTGATTTCCAGTTTTGCTACGAATTGATGCTTCAGGTTATCCAGAATATATCTCGAAATAAAATCATTTGACTCCTTATAGCTACTGTCAATATAAGTATACCCCAGGGAGTATCTCAGCCAATCCGTCGCCTTATGATTTATTTCAGCTTCTATCCCTCTGGTTTTAATCTCTCCTACATTCAGGGCATGCCATACCATATCATCTATGCTGTTTTTTACCCAGTCGATAGAATTATCAGAATTCCTCATAAAACCGCTGATTTTTGCCAGGATTCTGTTGTTTTGATACTGATAACCAATCTCTGATGACAGGGCATTTTCAGGTAACAATTCCGGGTTTCCCTGTTCGGTTTTACTGATATAATAAAGCTCTGTAAAGGTAGGAACCCGATGCACTTTTGCAATATTTCCGTAAATTTTACTATTGGGATTAAAGTTGTATCCTACATCAAGGCCCGGATAAAAAAAGTTTCCTTCTTTAGAATAATTTGCCCATGAAATGCCGGGGCTGATATTTAATTTTTTATCAAATAATGAAAAATGATGTTCAAAGAAAACCTGGGATACAAAGCGGTCCGGATTTCCCAGGTTACTGCTCACCAAAAGCTCTTTTCTCAATTCAACGCCTACTCCCGTTGTTCCCAGTCCCCATTGGTAACTGGAATTCACTTCTCCTCCTACATTATTCCCAATATGCATATTCCTGTAAATGGAAGGATTTTGTCTGTTGAAAAGGTACATATCCTGGCCTCTTCTCCAATAGACATTAGAATTCAGTCTCAACTTCCCGAATCTCTGCTGATAAGCAATGCTTACAATAGATGCCTGGGTTTCCTCATACTGCTCGGTAGCTGCTTTGGACGAATAAAACCCATTGGCCCCGAATTTCTTTTCGGAAAATCCGGCCTGCAATCTGAGGTCTCCGTTTTGAAGGTTCAATTTTCCCTGATAGAATACATTCCTGATCTCATAATCGGTATTGTACATATATCCTTGTGAGGATGCGGAATTGGCCTGAAGAGCGTTGGAAAATTTTTCATTTCCCAACTGTGCATTGAATCCCAGTCCGTAGGTACTGTAATCTCCGCCTTCAGCACTTATTTTCACCCGTTTTCCCGGATTTATCCTGGTAATGATATTAATTACCCCGGCATATGCATTCTGGCCGAAACGTCTGGCCGCCGGACCTTTTATGATCTCAATTTTTTCAACCTCATCCAGGTCTACCGGAATATTCATATTATTGTGCCCTGTCTGGGAATCATTCATTCTGATCCCGTTCAGCAACAGTAAAACCTGTTCAAAAGAACTTCCACGAAATCCTATATCACTCTGAACCCCGTTAGCTCCTCTCCTCCTGATATCCATCCCCGGAACCTGTTGAAGAATTTCATCAATACTTCTGGCCGGCGAATTCACTATTTCTTCTTTGGTAATAACGGTGATATTCTGGTTGGCGCTTTTATACGGTGTGGAAATAAATTTACCCTGGAATTCAATGCTTTCAATATCCGTTGTCTTTTCCTGGGCATGAGCCCAAAGCAGGGACCCGAGAAAAAAAATACTTCCTATCTTCTTGACCATAATTGTAATTCGTAGTTTTTTTAATAGCAGGTTCAAAAGTAAGGGAGTTCATTAAGACAGACAAATGATACTTGTCATAAAAAATGCAGCGTAATGCTGCATCTGTGTCTGAGGGTAGTTTTTATCTTTTTCTCATTAAATGTGTAACTAGATCTCTGAATAGTTTTCTCATTTCTATATTACATATTTATGAATGCAATTTTAATTAATTTTAAAACATAAAACAATACCTACATGAAAAAACATAACAAATTCAGCAATATCGCTTTATATCTAATAAAGCAAACTGAAAAAACAGAATAAATCACAAAAAATGTTTTTGTTTTTATTTTCCAGAGATCTTTTTCTTACCTGTGACTTATTTTTTGGCTGCTGATATTATTATTTTTAAGAAGATGACGAGCATACAATTCCATCAAAAATTCGTAATTTTGTGGGTCTTAATTTTACGATGAAAACCATTCTTTTTCATGTCTGTTTTTTAGCGAATGTTGTTAAAGATCAGAATGGCCCGGGATGTAATAATCCAATTGATGACAGGTATAAAAACATTGTTTTACAATACCATTTAACACCGGCAGCTAAGGACTGTACGGCAACTTAGAATAAACAAAATATGGCTAATACAACAGAAATAGATATTAAAAAACAGATTTTCGTTAAGAATGCTCACCTTAACAATCTGAAACATATAGATGTCCTGATTCCAAAAAACAAACTTATTGTTATTACAGGGGTTTCAGGAAGTGGCAAATCATCCCTGGCTTTCGATACCATCTACGCTGAAGGGCAAAGAAGATATGTTGAAAGTTTGAGTTCATATGCACGTCAGTTTTTAGGGAAATTAGAAAAACCTAAAGTAGACGATATTAAAGGACTGGCTCCTTCTATTGCGATCCAGCAAAAGGTAATTTCTTCCAATCCCCGTTCTACGGTAGGAACTTCCACAGAAATCTATGATTACCTGAAACTTTTATTTGCAAGAATCGGAAAGACCTTTTCCCCGATTTCGGGCGAAGAAGTAAAAAAAGATTCGGTTTCAGACGTGGTTGATTTCATCAAAGCCTCTAAAAAAGATACTTCTTTCTTATTGACAGCCCCATTGGAGTATGATGCCGACAATTTTAAAGAAACCTTAAATGTTTTGAAACTCGCAGGTTTTACCCGTCTGGAAATCAATGGAAATGTAGCTGGAATTGAAGATCTGGAAAGTTTTGGATTTACTCCGGAAAAAGGAATGACTATCAATCTTGTCATTGACCGTTTTTCTTATGAGGAAGATGAAAGCTTTTTACAGCGACTTGCCGACTCTATTCAAATGGCATTCTATGAAGGCCGGGGGTATTGTTCACTGAAAAATACCGATACGGGAAAAGTAAAAGAATTCTCCAATAAATTTGAACTGGATGGGATGGAATTCCTTGAACCGAATGTTCACTTTTTCAGCTTCAATAACCCATACGGAGCATGCCCTGCCTGTGAAGGATACGGAAAAGTAATCGGAATTGATGAAGATCTTGTGGTTCCCAACAAAACGTTGTCTGTTTACGAAGATGCCATTGTCTGCTGGAGAGGGGAAAGCATGAGCGAATGGAAAAAGGATTTCATCAAAAAAGCAGGTGACTTCCCTATCCACAAACCCTACCATCAATTGACCAAAGAACAGAAAAATTTCCTTTGGAAAGGAGATGGTAAAAGTAATTTCCCTTGTATCAATAATTTCTTCAAAATGCTTGAAGAAAACCTTTATAAAATTCAATACCGCGTAATGCTGTCACGCTACAGGGGGAAAACCCTTTGCCCTACCTGTGAGGGGCTAAGATTACGTGAAGAAACCAGCTGGGTAAAAGTAGACGGGCATAACATCCAATCGATGATTGAGCTGCCTTTGGATGAACTGTTTCCACTGATCAATGGTTTAAAGCTTTCAGAGCATGACCAGGAAATAGCCAAAAGATTATTGTACGAAATCACTACCCGTATTGAATTTTTATTAAAAGTAGGTTTAGGATATTTAACCTTAAACAGAACCTCTAATACGTTATCCGGAGGAGAAAGCCAGAGAATCAACCTGGCAACAAGTCTCGGAAGTTCCCTGGTAGGCTCCATTTATATTCTGGATGAGCCATCTATCGGGCTTCACTCCAAGGATACGGAAAACCTGATTGATGTTTTAAAGAACCTTCGTGACCTGGGAAATACCGTGATTGTTGTAGAACATGATGAAGATGTCATGCGGGCTGCCGATTATATTATTGACATCGGTCCGGAAGCCGGCTATCTTGGAGGAGAGCTGGTATTTGCCGGTGATTATAAAGATTTGAAAAAAGCCAATACGCTTACTTCAGAATACCTTACAGGAAGGCTGGAGATCAAAGTTCCTTCAAAACGAAGAAAAGCAAAAGAATGGATCCACATCAAAGGAGCCCGTCAGAATAATCTTAAAAATATTGATGTAGATGTTCCGCTGGAAAACCTTGTTGTGATTTCCGGGGTTTCGGGAAGTGGAAAATCTACCTTGATGAAGGAGATTCTGACCAATGACATTCAGATTCAATTAGGAATGGGCGGGAAAAAAGGAGATTATGACTCCGTAGAATTTCCTAAAAAACTGATTAAAAATATTGAACTGATAGACCAGAATCCGATCGGAAAATCTTCCCGTTCAAACCCTGTAACCTATCTGAAAGCTTATGATGATATCCGTGATCTTTTTGCCAAACAAAAAGTAGCCAAAATGATGGGTTACAAACCCAAACATTTCTCTTTCAACGTAGATGGAGGAAGATGTGACGAATGTAAAGGTGAAGGGGTGATCAATGTTTCCATGCAGTTTATGGCCGATATTGAGCTTGAATGTGAAGTATGTAAAGGAACACGCTTTAAAAATGAAATTCTGGAAGTAAAGTTTGATGAAAAAAATATTTCAGATATCCTTCACATGACTGTAGATGAAGCATTGGAATTTTTTAAGGATAATCACGAGGAAAAAATTGTCACCAAACTGAAACCTTTACAGGAGGTGGGATTGGGTTATTTACAATTGGGGCAAAGCTCTTCTACTCTATCCGGAGGGGAAGCACAGCGTGTGAAGCTGGCTTCATTTCTTGTAAAAGGAGTTACAACAGACAAAACCTTATTTATTTTTGATGAGCCTTCTACCGGTTTGCATTTCCATGATATCCAGAAATTACTGAAATCCCTGCAGGCTTTGATTGACCTTGGCCACTCCGTGATTGTTATTGAGCATCAGCCGGATATCATCAAATGTGCCGATTACATCATTGATATCGGACCGGAAGCCGGAAAACACGGTGGTGAAGTAGTTTTTGCAGGGACTCCCGAGGAGCTGATAAAAAATAAACAATCATATACCGCCAGGTATATTAAAGAGAAACTTGAACATTAAAATAGGAAAAGAGAGCAAATTAAGCTCTCTTTTTTAGGGTAAATAAATCAATTGCCTGATTACGGTCGTGTTATAATTCTTTACACCTCCTTTTACAATTTCAGCATTTTGGAGTCTGAAGTTTTCCGAATGGATTACAGACAATTACCATTTTATCATCTGTGAATCAACTTAATATTTTTTCTTAATATCTCGATATTTAAAATTAATTTACATCATATATTTAATTTTCTGTTGATATCCTATTTTTAATATACAAATACTATTATTAATTTAGCAGCAGATAAATCTGACTTAAATAATTAGGGTATGAAAAAAATAATCTTATTGAGCGCTGTTTCAGTTTTCTTAATGAACTGTAACAAGAAAACGGAAACTCCGGCTCCCAAAACGGAAGCAGACACTATTGCAGTAGAAGAACCTGTGATTGATACCTTAGGGCCAAAATCATTTTGCTATGTAGGAGTTACGGGAAAAGACAGTGTTTTTGCTTCTATTGATGATAATCTGGGAACCATTACAGGAAAGTTGTTGTACAAAAACAGTGAGAAAGATAGTTCAAAAGGCGATGTAACAGGTTTTAAATCCGGTGACACTTTAAAACTGACGTATGAATTTGTTTCTGAAGGCAAAACCAGTAAAAGAGATATTTACTTCCTTCAAAAAGACAATACATTAACGGAAGGAATTGGTGATCATAAAGAGGAAGACGGACAGTCTAAATATGCCAATGAGAAGAAAATAAGCTATAAAGACGGGCAAAAGCTGAATACTTCAGATTGTAAGATTGTGGCTAAGGCTTTGAAATAAAAAAATGATGCTCTTCAAAATGGAAGAGCATCATTTTTTTATAATTCCTTTTCAATAATTTCAATGAAACGATCTACTGCTTCATCTGGGGTGTTCCATGAAGTAATAAGGCGGATCGCAGAAAACTGATCATCTATTTTTTTCCATACATAAAATTCGAACCCTTCAGACAAAACTTCAATAAAATGATGGCTCACAATGGGAAAAATCTGATTGGTGAAGGTATCTGAAAGAAAACTTACTCCTCTTTGCTGCAATGCTTTCTTAATTTTCATAGCCTGCTGATTGGCATGTCTGGCAAGGTCAAAATACAGATCATTTTTCATCAATTCCAGGAACTGTATTCCTAAAAGTCTTCCTTTTGCCAGTAAAGCTCCTTTTTGCTTGATGTTGAATGCAAAATCTTCCTGAAGATCAGGATTATTCAAAACAATAGCCTCTCCTATTAATGCTCCGTTTTTAGTTCCGCCCAGGTAAAAAACATCGGTCAGTTCCGCTATATTTTCTAAGGTAAGATCACTGGCTTCCGAGGTCAGGCCATGTCCCAACCTCGCCCCATCCATAAACAGAAATAAATGCCGTTCCTTACAAAAATCTGAGAGTTCTTTCAGTTCTTTTTTATGGTAAACTGTTCCCAATTCGGTAGAATTCGAAATATACACCAGTTTAGGCATTACCTGATGCGGAACGTTCTGATGATTTTCCAGTACCGGAATAATATCCGCTGGCCTCAGCTTTCCATCCGGAGTCTCAATGCCCAGCACTTTGTGCCCCGTTGCCTCAATCGCTCCGGTTTCATTATTCAGAATATGTCCGGTAGCAGCAGAAATGACACATTGATAAGGTTTTAAAATGGAAGAAATCACAATTAAGTTAGCTTGCGTTCCTCCTGAAACAAAGAAAATTTCAGCATCTTCCTTATTCATCTTCCGCTTAATGGCTTCTTTTGCCTTCACTGAGTATTCGTCTTCCCCATAACCGGCTTGCTGGTCAAGATTATGTTGTAAAAGAGCTTGTAATATATTCGGGTGACCTCCCTCGGAATAGTCGTTTTTAAATGAAAATTTCATAGGGTAAAATTAAAAAAATGAAAGAATCAGTCCTATGAAAAAGAATTAAATATTGGAAATAGTAATCTGCCTGAGGCAGGTAATGCTTATTTTACAGCATCCTCAATTTGCCCGACCTGATAGTTTCCATCGGGTTTTGTATATATTTTGTATTTCTTTTTGCAGTTTTTATCCAGAGGTTCAATAAAATAAGAATTTCCGTTTTCCAGGTAAGCACCCGTCAGTTTACCGGAAGCAATGGTTAAGGTAATCAGCTTCGTCCCATCTTCTGACTTTCCTTTGAAGCTGTAAATTTTCTGTCTCCTCAGCGCTTCACTTGTTTTGTCTGCAGTAATGTATTTTGTTTTTTTACCATGGATATCATACAGATCAAAAATAACCTCTTTCCCGCTGGCTTTATTCAGTTTATTGATCTGGATAAATTTCGAAGGATTAAAAGTAAAATTAAATTTTTGAGACTGGCCCTGCGCCTTGCCGTATACAGCTAAAAACAAACTTATCAATACTAAAAGGTCTTTCATCTTATGAATGTAATAATTCTTATGATTGCTTATGCAAATTTTGTACAAAAAATAGTATTTAATCAAAGAATCTTAAATCTCTTACAATATTGGAACATATTTTAAATACATCCATCGAGAATTTATTAAAAATTGAATTCTATCATAATTAAGGCTGTCTCTTAAGTTTGCTAACACAAACATAGGAGACAGCCTCTTTACATAAACAAATAGTACCTGTTACTTCTTGATGATTTTAGATTGGTGTACTAATGTTTTACCATTCAATAATTTTAACATATAAACTCCGGTTTTAAATCTGGAGAAGTTGATTTCTGAATTATTCATCGTATTATTCTCCATCAGTCTTCCGGAAGCATCATAGATTTCATAATGTGTGATTTTCTCGTCACTATGAACCTGAAGATAATCTTTTACCGGATTAGGAACCAGGCCAATTGTTTTTTTAGCAACCTCTTTTGTTGCCAAAGATGAAGTAATGGTAAGGTTAACCGTATTTCTGCTTAGTTGATAACAAACTTTGTTTTGATTAAGTTCATTGATTGTCTTATTCAGTAAAGCACTTTCTGCTCCTGTAAATGAAATCCCCTGTACCGTATATGTTCCCGGTGGCAAGGTCGTAAAGTCAGCCGTTACACTTGTACCGATTATGGCATTAGTGGTTGTATTAATAGCAATGTAAGTATAATTAACACCCACAGGATTATTAACTATATTATAGAAATTCCCCGGGCCTGAAATACTAAGAACTACACTTGATCCTGCAGGAGTATTGCTTAAATTCCTTGTTGTTACAAAATAGTCCACCCCTTTTTCCAGATTGGCCGTAAATGATCTATAATATGTAAAGCTTGTACCCGTTCCCGAATAAACAGCATTAGATGTTACAAAGTTAGCTGTCCCTGTTTGAGTTCCTTTATAAATAGTAACCGAAACCCCGTTAGGAGAAGGGTAACTTAATGTATAAGCACCAGTCTCTGTTACTTTAAATCTGAAAGACAGCATGCTTGAACTTGATACAAGCAAGTGGGGAGCTGTTTGTGTCTGATTATAAATATACCAGCTTTGAGGGCTCATATTAGCCGCATCAAAAGTCAATGTCTTAGAACTATAAGTATCATTGGATGAAGTCTGTGGCTGTAGATTAAGATTTGCCTGTGGGCTTCCCTGGATAGCTGTTACCGATTTAGGATTTTCTGCAATAATTGTCTGGAAAGCGTTACAGCTTGAATTAATTGTAAAATTGGTATTGGATACATCAAAAAATTCTGCATAATCGTTAATCACAGCTGTCACTTTTATCCTTGCCTTATCCGTATATGGAACAAATGGTATGGCTACGGTAGCGGTACCATTATTCGGCACATTGGCAGCAAGTGTATAAGGAAAAGTTTCTCCTCCATCCGTAGACAGAAGAATATTTACCGTACTTTTTAAAGCATCAGTCTGATTGACATCCCATGTTACATTGATATTGGAATCCGCATTCACGGAGACATTTGAATTTGGATAGGTAACCGTTAAAGGTCCTTGATTGGTTACTGTAACTACCACCTGATCAGAATCTGCTCCGCCGGAAATTACACTGTTGTCCCTTACCGTAAATCTCATTTTCATAGTTCTGGCTACCAAAGGAAGTGCTTCTGCTTCATTGGTAGGAGGTGTATTCTGATTGTTCAGAACAAATTTCATTTTAGGAAAATACCGTTCAGTAGTAGTGGTACTCTGCTCAGACCTGAACAATGGTGCCGTTGTACTGTTTACTGCAGAATATCCGCCGGCTCCGTTAATGGTACTTCCGAATGCTCCTTTATCATTGGCAGTAGCCACATCTACCTGATCCCAGGTATAAGATAAGTTTGTATCTTCTGCATCGCTTCCTATTCCCTTTAATCTGAAAGGTGTATTCTTCGGAATACTGATCGCTGTGTTTCCTGCGTTGGCGGAAGGAGGTGTATTATTGACAGCAACCGAGGTAAAGCAAGTGGAAGATACGGCAAGGGTATTCAATACCTGATCAATACTTTTGGCATGGAAATAATTCAAGCCGTTATTTCCGGTATTGGTCTGGTCATTCGGAGTCGTACAGTTATTTTTGTATGCCATGATTGTGGATCCTGAGCCCGGTTCTACTGCTGCTGCAGAATTCCATCCGGAAGTACAGAATGTAGGGCTTGAAGGAGTTCCCCCCACTGCATTATAGGTGTGTCCCGCTCCAAACTGGTGTCCCATTTCGTGAACAATCAGATTAGCTGCCAATGATTTCGGCATGGAAAGTGTCCATTGGCTCCAGGCTCTTGCTTTAAGGGTTGACGTACAAGGCCTTGGACCTGCCTGCCCCTGGGCGCTTCCGTTCGTCCCCGGCATAATATGGAAAGTATGGCCAATATCATAATCGGCATAAGGAAGAGTTCCGTTTGAATCCATCGTATTGAATCCGGTCTGTGAATTGGCCGCCGATGCAAAAGAAGGATCTATGGTAAAAGGATCCGTGGTCCCATCTGTAAAAATCAGGGTCTTATTGGTTGTTTTATCAATCAGGTTAAAGGAAATCGATAGTTCTGATTCATAGATCTGGTTGATAAGATTCAGCATCGCTACCAATTCTCCCAGGGCTGCATCCTGATTCCCAAGAGCAGTGGTAAATTCACCAGTAGTGGCAACAGCCATTCTGAATGTTTTCAGGCTGCTTCCGTACGGAAAACCGGAGACTGACCTTTGAACATTCAGTCCTTTAGCAATAGCATCCAGGCTTTCTTTAAATTCATTTTCATCAGTTCCGCATTGAAATTTCTCACCGAACATTTCAAAGGAATTATAAATCCGGTACTCTCCTTTTTTTGTTTTGTAAGGTTCAATAATATAATAGCCCTGGCTGGATTTAACCATTGCCGATATTTCGTCTCCTACTAAAGTCAGTTTTATCTTATCCTGTCTGTCTTTTGAATATCCGTCAAAGGTAATAATGTTATCAAGCCTTTTACTGACAAGATTATTCTCAGAAAGAATAAATTCCTTTTGAGTTCCGTCAATAAGGGTTAATACAATAGACTGCCCACTAATTTTTTTGGGGCTTTTCCTGTTAGCATCAATACTTCTTTTAAAAGCATCGATATTCAATTTAAAGGTAGTCCCGGGAAGATCGTCACTACCCAATCCATTAGTATTCAATACCTGTGCATTCATAAGGAAAGATGCACAGATAGAAATAAGTGTAATTCTTAATTTCATTGTTGCGGTTTTTTTGCCAACCAAAGATAAATAATTAATCAACACGCAGAGAATAAAATAATAAAAAATCAACATATTTAATGTTAAATATTTATCAAAATAATTTATTAATGAAAATATTCCAAACAATTTAACATAAAATAAGAATAAACTCACAATAGCAACACAAGAATTAGCTGCTACTCTTATTCCATTTTTAATATTATTTTGTTAGATTTGTGATGAAAATCATCTAACATTTTGAAAACAACACTAACAGAAGAAAATTACCTGAAAGCATTATTTCATTTAGTGGATAATGAGGGGAAGGTAACCATTAATGAGCTTAGCAAATTTTTAAATGTAAAAATGCCGAGTGTCAATAATATGATGAAAAAATTTGCCGAAAAGAAATGGGTGATTTATGAAACATATAAACCGCTTATTGTTACGGAAAACGGAAGACGGGAAGCAGCATTGGTTGTCCGTAAGCACAGGCTTACCGAAATGTTTCTGGTAAAGAAAATGAATTTTGGCTGGGAAAACGTTCATGAGATTGCAGAACAGCTGGAACATGTTCATTCGCAGATTTTCTTTGATAAAATGGATGAAATTCTGGATTATCCTAAATTCGACCCGCACGGAGAGCCTATTCCGGATAAAGATGGGAATATTATTGCCCAGGATTTACAAAAATTAAGTAATTGTGAGGCAGGAGAAACGGTAATTTTCGCTTCTGTCACCCTTTCAGATGATGCCTTTCTAAGCTATCTGAATGACAGAAAGCTCCTCCTCAACACTAAGGTAAAAGTGGTTAAAATCGAAAACTTTGACAAGTCTATGACCATAGAAATCAGTGGTAAAAAAGAAATACTCAGTAAAAAAGCTACAGAAAAAATATTGGTAAAAAAATAATCTGATGTGCCCTTTTCTGTTCCTTTATTAATTAAAATAATAAGAGAATCCCGGACTCTGAAATATCTTCTACTCTCTTAATTGTTAAAAAACGGTTAAAATCTCTTTTATAAAAAGCTCCATCTTTTAATTTTATTAGGTTTGCAAAACTTCTGCTTGATTCTTCATTGTCTGACAAGCGTTACAATTTTAATTATTTTAAAAGAATTATGAAAAAAAGCATCCGTTTTTTTGCTATTGCCTTTTTATTAAGCTCATTGGCCCATGCACAGGCTGTTAGGGATTTTGTTATTGAACCACCTATCCAGCCCAACCTATATATTTACAAAACATTTGGAGTATTTGGTGGAAAAGAATATTCCGCCAATGCGGTATACCTCATCACCAAAAAAGGAGTTGTTTTATTTGACGTTCCCTGGCAAAAAACAGAATATCAAAGCCTTATGGACACCATAAAAAAACGTCACAACCTGCCTGTTATAGCGGTATTTGCAACCCACTCCCATGATGACAGAGCAGGAGATCTAAGCTTTTATAACGCCAAAGGAATCAAGACCTACGCAACAGCTAAAACCAATGAACTGCTGAAAAAAGAAGGGAAAGCAACCTCTACTGAAATTATTATAACAGGTAAACCTTATCGCATAGGTGGGGAAGAATTTATTGTTGATTTTCTTGGCGAAGGACATACTGCAGATAATGTAGTAGTATGGTTTCCCAAATATAAAGTCCTGGACGGCGGGTGCCTGGTAAAAAGCAGAACCGCTACTGATTTAGGCTATACAGGAGAGGCTAATGTAGCTCAATGGCCACAAACCATTGCCAGACTAAAATCGAAATATGGAAAGGCAGCACTGGTGATCCCGGGACATGATGAATGGAAAGGTGGCGGACATATAGAGCGTACAGAGGAACTGCTCAATAAAAAATAAAATTCATTCCACAGCCCCGGCCTTCGGCCGGGGCTGTGGAATGAATAAAGTACATTTTAAAATCCTCTCATTCCAGCACCTCCAATACCCTTTCAATTTCTTCCGTTGTATTAAAATAATGAGGCGACAGCCGGATGGCATGATCGATATTTTTCAATGTAAAATCAATTAATGCATTGCTTTTATTACTTACAGAAAAATAAATTTCATTCTCTTTTAATACTTCCTGAATCGCATCTATCTTTCCGTTCCTGTCACAGAAAGTTACAATACTGCTTAACCTGTTTCCTTTGTCTAAAACCGTAAAACCTTTGTATTGAAGCCCGGCTCTCAGTTTTTCTGATAGCTTCTGGTTATAATCTTCAATATAGGGCAACCCTACGGCACTGGCATATTTCAATGCCTCTTTAAAACCCAGAAGAGAAGCATTGGATCTCTCCCAGATCTCGAACCTCCTGGCTGTCTTTCCTAATTCATAATCATTAAAAGCTGTCCATGCTGCGTCACTCATATCTAAAAACAAAGGGGAAAGGTTTTGTTCTAAAGCCTTATCAGAAACATATAAAAATCCGGTCCCTCTCGGACCTCTCATAAACTTCCTTCCTGTTGCCGTTAGAAAATCACACCCGATTTTTTGAACATCAACAGGCATTTGTCCTACAGACTGACAAGCATCTACGAGGTACAATATATCATATTGCCTGCACAGCCTTCCCACTCCTTCCACATTTTGAATCAATCCCGAATTGGTGGGGATATGGGTAACGGCGATTAATTTAGGGCAGTGCTTTTTAATTAACTTTTCACAGTCTTCAAGATCCAGTTCATGATCAGGAAGGTTTTTCATCCGGATAATTTTGATATTCTTCTTTTTCTGTAAAGAAATAAAAGCCATCTGGTTCGAAATATAATCATCATTGGTGGTTATGATGCAATCCCCTTCTTGAAAGGGAATACTTGATAACGCTTTTGCATACCCGTCAGTAGAACCTGTTGTAAAGGCCATGTTTTGGGGATAAGCATTAATCAGCCTGGCGGCCTCTTCATAAAACTGATGAATTGATTCTGCATTTTTACCGGCAGTAATATATCCACTGAACATCTGTTCTTCCCGTAAATAATTAACAACCGTATTGACAACAATTTCAGGCATCAATGATGATCCGGCATTATTTAAAAAAATTTTATCCGAACACCCGATTGTATCTTTCCTGATTAAATCTATATTCATTCCTTCAAATTTTTACCTGTAATTCTTCCTTTTATAAGATTATAAGAAACAAAAAATCCCGAATGCATATCCGGGACCTGTATTTTCAAAAATTTTCGTTAATCCAGAACACTCCAACCTCTTTTTGGATTGGTATTGGAAGAAACTTCCTGTTCATTAACAATAATATTTTCTTTTCTCTGTCCGATGTAATCCAGCTCGCTTAATTTCGAGAAAATTGTTTCAAGGCTTCTCAGCATCTGCTGGATATACAGTAATGGTTCTCCACAATTGTGATGATCATAATTGGTCTCTGCCACAATAGAAAGTTGGTTTAATAAGGTGTGAGGTGCAATTTCACTCCACTCCAGACTGTAATTCAGCATTTCTTCCAATTCGGCAGGTACCAGAAGCTGGGTCGAATTGTATAAGTGGAGGGCCAGTTTTGCAAAGGATTCAATCAGAAATACCGGTGGCTGCCAGGGGATAATGTTTCTGAACTGGAAGTACATATCTCCAAAAGTATTCACCATGGTGCTGCACAAAAACTTAACATTTTGCGCCAATGCCGTATTCTGGTTTTTATGGGATGCTTTTTGAATAATTTTAAATGCGTATTGCTGCAGGTTACCAATAGATTTAGCAAAACTATTATAATAATCGGTCAAAGCCGGATGACTTTGAATAGAAGTACAAGGGGGAATAAAATTAGAATCCACCTGAGCAATATTTGCCCTTAGATCCACTTTTCCGATGATCAGATAATTACCTCCTGAATAGCTGCTGTTCAGCGAAGTTACCGGAAGCAGTTCGATATGATGATTAGGTTGCGCATTGGGATGGCGTGGTGGAATTTCTTCCGGGTCAATATCTCCAAAAGGAACCTTATCAAAAGGATTTACTGAAATCAGAATATAATATTCACCGTCAGCCTGCTCTTCGCTCATTGACTTCGCTAATGACTTCACGCTGATTCTTCTGTCATTCAGTTCAATACGGTATCCGGCCATAGTAACAGCACTACAACGTTTGATGACAAGCTGTACATCATTGGTAGCCGTATTGTGAACGTCAAAAATCGTACGGTCTGTATATTCGTTGGAAATAGGAAGGAGACCGTAATTATATGTAGTAATTCCCAGTGAATTGGAATCTCTGATAGTATCGATTAAGAAATTATCCTGATCATTAAGGTGCCTTTGGGAAACCTTCATCCCATCCACCCAATTGATTGCAAAATGTTTAATAGGCTGTATCATGTTTAATACTTTTAATTTTTTTGTGATTATGATTTTCTGGAAACACCTTCCTCTTCATGCTGAACCACTCTTTTACAAATCACTACTTCATTTTCAGAAATGTTGTTTGTTGAAATGTCCTGGTCAAAATCTATATATTTTCTAAAGCTGAAAAACGATTTTTTAGTATAGAAGATCCAATAATAGGGTTCCCTTTCCTGGTCTGAAAGATGAATGATAGACCCCGGATTCTTATGATTGTAGTCATCCACGACCCTATAAAACCAGTCTCCAAAAGTCACACCGGTCGGAAGGGTTTTAGCTTTGATTCTGAACCGGTTGGCATCTTCTAAATTTTTGCTTAGTTCTACGTTCAGAACCATTAATCTGTCAAAATCCGCACCCTCAAAATCCGGGAGTTTTTGTTCCGGAGAATATCTCCATGTTTTATAAATATCGAAAGGAATGCTGATAAACTGGATATAACAATAATAAAATACCATAGGAACCAGAAAGATCAGCATGCTGGTGGCCGCCATTACCGCATTTCCTAACCCTTTGCTCATCCAGTTAAAGATCAGGGTAAAGAGGTATCCGCCAAAAGCAATACAGGTCAATGAAAGTATAGATTCAAACAAGATGCTCATCGCAACGGAATCAATATGTTTTTTAAAATATTTATGCAGCAAATTCACATGGATGATTCCAAAAATAAGGTAGATCACCTGCGCAATAAGATACCAGTACGGATTAAAAAGATTATCGGCAAATCCGAAAACCCCTGGAAGAGCAAGACATAAACCGCATAACAGGACGTATACAATAATTACTTTAATTTTTATAGCAGGTTTATTCCTTCTGATTATACCCAGTATAACCATCATAATTACCGCGATTAAAGGCATTAATATATACCTTAAAAAAATACCTTTTACTGAAGAAATTTCCATTTGTTTCTTTTCGAATTTATACTTTGTTGGTAGCTGTAAATATAATAAAATAATCTAGAGGAAAGTAGAGTAACCAAGGCGGCTGGCATTTCTTTCATCATCCTCAAGACTGAATGAGTATCCCTGTTTTTCTGTCACAAAATTCTCCTCTACATCTACAGTGACAGGAAGAAAATAATCATACAGTGCCTGTAGTACTTTCCTGAACGGACTTCCGGGAATATATTTTTTCATTTCTTCATAGGGAATCGGACCAATATTCACCACCCAATTCCTTTGTCCGTCCATATGTTTTCCGCTTGGGATATACGTTACCCCTAATCTTGAATTTCCCAGAAGCATGGAATCATCATTCTCCTCTATCCGGTCAATAACATTAGGAGAAAAGCTCACTTCCACCGGGACCTGGAGAAAAGCAGTCATACATCTTTCAAACCACCTTTTACTTCCTCTGATCTGATGAAAAAAAGGTAGAATATGCATAAAAATATAGGCATTTTGCTTGTCCAGCATCTTAATCAGGGGCCAAAGTTCACTTACCGTTTCCAGCAAGGAATCCGTATTACTTGTAATATCAAATTCCGACTCTTTAAGCAGGGCGCTGATCTCAGTGAAAAATACCTCCAGCTCAAAAGGCCGGAAAAACCTGCGGGCATCCTCCTCTACTCTTTTTTGTTTCCGGATTTCCCTTACAATAGTATCGACATTTTTTCTGGAGGCGCCCAGGGATGGTGGATGAAACAATCCTTCCGGAAGATAATCGTAAATTCCTTCCCTGTAACATTCTATTGTAAAAACCTCTTCATCAAATCCTAAATAACTGCTCGAAATGCTTTTAATGTCTTTAAGGTAAGCACGGTCATTGATCCCGATCCGTTCAATAAATATATTACTTACCGCCCTATGATATTTCAAAAGGTTCACTGCTACAGCCTCCGCTTTAAAGTCTGTCTGCAGCTTATTGTAATTCATATCTACAATATTATTCTCATGCATAGTGTTTCCTGTGATTATGACTTGTAAAGATAATATATCTCATAAGTTTGAAAAAGTATTTCGCCAATAATTTTATTCTAAAAATACTAATTATTGATATTAGTAGGAAAAATTTTCAGTAATTTCCGTGAAAATACGGTAAAAGAAATCTTTTTCAATGGTTAATATTTAAAGTTTAATATTCAATATCAGATATTTACTATTTTTATTTACTTTCTTGTACTGTTTTCATTCATTCTGGTTACTATAATACCGTTTTTGCAGAAACAAACATGAATTCATGCTGTAAAAATGTCTTTTATTTCAGATTAATTTTTATTAACATCCATTTCAGAAAAGAAATCAGGGATAATTAATGCTGATTCAGAAACGGGCCGTATCTTTGCAGACTGAAAATTGTTATTTAAAATGAAAAGTATTTATTCTAAAATTTTGATTTTAGCATTCATGGCCTCTTCACTTTATTCTTATCCATGGGGATTGACAGGGCATAGAGTAATTGCAGAGATTGCGGAAAACCATCTCTCCGGAAAAGCAAGAAGGGAAATCAGAAAAATCATGGGCAAGGAACGCCTTGCTTACTGGGCCAACTGGCCGGATTTCATCAAATCTGATACCACAGGTGTTTGGAAACAGGCTTCATCATGGCATTATGTAAACATTGATCCTCAGACAGATTTCAAGGCTTTTGAACAAAACTTAAAAGCACAGGCAGGCCCAAGTCTTTATACCCAGGTAAATACCTTATCCAGCCAGATCAGGGATAAAAACACTTCTGAAAAGGACAGGAAGATTGCACTTATTTTCCTGATCCATATTATGGGTGATCTTGCACAACCTTTACACGTGGGAAGGGCTGAAGACCTGGGAGGAAATAAAATCAACGTTACTTATTTTGGTGACAAAACCAATTTGCATTCAGTATGGGACGGAAAGCTGGTAGATTCTCAGAAATACAGCTATACAGAATATGCCAGGCTTTTGGACATTAAACCGAAAGAAGAGGTTAGACAAATTCAGGCCGGAACCCTGCAGGACTGGCTGTATGATTCGCATAAAATTGCCAACAGAATCTATGCACAGACTCCTGACGGATCAAAATTGTCCTACGACTATCAGTACAAATTCAATGACACTCTTGAAAGACAACTTTTATACGGGGGGTTAAGATTAGCAAAAGTTTTAAACGAACTTTTTTAATAAACCTCTTTTAAAATCTATAAACGGAACTTCGGTTTCGTTTTTTTTGTTTAAAAATTTGAGCTCAGGGTTAAAAGTAGGAGGCTGTAAACAGGTCGTTCCGTATGTTTTTTTAAAGTAACTGTCAATAATTACATAACTGAAAAGTGACTTCCAGCCCCTTTCTTCCAGCTTCCAGCCTTTATACTTAAGTTTTTATAAAAATATTGTAACCCGTGTAACCTTTTTACTCTCTCAAACGTATATTATATAGTAACTCTTTTTTGAGGATAAAAATAAATGAGACAATTAAAAATCACTAAGCAGGTTACCAACAGGGAAACTGCTTCATTAGACAAGTATTTGCAGGAAATTGGTAAAGTGGAACTGATTACTGCGGACGAAGAAGTAGAACTGGCACAAAGAATACGTGCAGGCGACAGAGCTGCATTGGAGAAATTAATCAAGGCCAACCTTCGTTTCGTGGTTTCTGTATCTAAACAATACCAAAATCAAGGTCTTTCTTTACCCGATTTGATTAATGAAGGTAACTTAGGATTAATGAAAGCGGCAAAAAGGTACGATGAAACTAGAGGTTTCAAATTTATCTCTTATGCAGTATGGTGGATCCGTCAATCAATTTTACAGGCGCTGGCTGAGCAATCAAGAATTGTAAGGCTACCGTTGAACAAAATTGGCTCCATCAATAAAATTAATAAAGCATACGCTCACCTTGAGCAGGAAAATGAAAGACCACCTTCTCCGGAAGAGCTGGCTGAAGTTCTTGACATGAGCGAGGAGGATATTAAAGAATCGATGAAAAACTCCGGAAGACATTTGTCTATGGATGCGCCTTTAGTAGAAGGTGAAGATTCTAATCTTTATGATGTATTGCGTTCAGGAGAATCTCCTAGCCCGGATAAAGATCTGATGCTTGAATCTCTGCAAATTGAGATTGAAAGAGCATTGAATACTTTGACGCCAAGAGAGGCTGATTTAGTAAGATTGTACTTCGGACTGAACGGAAAACACCCGATGACTTTAGAAGAAATTGGTGAAACTTTCGATCTTACAAGGGAGAGAGTTCGTCAGATTAAAGAAAAAGCAATTAAGAGACTAAAACACAATACCAGAAGCAAGATCCTGAAATCTTATTTGGGTAAATAATTTAGCGTAACAAAACGTTATAGGCGGAGTCTGTTTTCAGGCTCCGCTTTTTTGTAACAATACAGAAGCCCATACAAACTAATTAAAATCATATCCATTATTATCTGTAATAGAACCGGAATAATTAATTTAGTGTAGCTTTATCAATAAACAGGATAAGGAATAAATTAAAAATTTAAAATAACACCTCATGAAATATACCACCCAATGGCTTACAAATAAAGCACGTGTCAGGGAACTTGTAGACTTTTTTATTACACATAAAACAGACTCCTATATTTCCCATGGCGAAATAATGTCTGGCAGAGCTTTAAACACTCAGCATTGGAACCCGGACCTTGATATAATTTTAACGGAACAGCTCCTTACAGATTTCAATTCCGATGGCAGCTCTAAGCTGAATATTTTGATTGCAGAAAATGAGAACGCAGAAATTGTCGGTATGATGGTTTTCAATGTGATCAACAGTCCGTTTAAAAAGTATGCAATTCTGGAGGATATGCTTTTAGATCAGTCTGTAAGAGGACAATCTCTTGGAAGTAAACTATTGGAAAAAGCTATTGAGGAGTCTAAAAACTGGAATATCAGCTTCATCCTGCTGGAAAGCGGAGTGAATAATCATGGTGCCCATCAGTTTTTCAACAGATATGGGTTTAAAAAAGTATCGGAAAGCTATATTCTGACACTATAAACTCAATTTCATCAAGACTCAACGGTCAATCCATTTTCTAAATCCGGGAGTTGAAGCAACCGAAGTAATGAGACGTCCGGGATGATTCGTTATTTTAATTGATAGCCGGTCATTAAAATAAGGCTCAATTAATTCTATAAAATTAATATTAACTATTTCTCCCCTGTTTATCTGAAAAAAAATATCAGGATTTAAGCATTCAACCAGTTCAGAAAATTTTTGCCGGAACTCATAGGTCTTTCCTTTGTTATCGGTTGCCTTACAAATTCCCAGATGAGTTGAAACATACATAATAGTTTTAACCTCTAAAAGTATTGTATTCACATTAACTTTAACAGGAATACGTTCTTTATAGGGAATACTAAGCTTCTTTATTACTGAGGAAATAGTCAACCAGTCGATTGGAACGGAAGCCGGAGTCAGCCTTTTAAATTTATCCATTGCCAATTCAAAACTCTTGAAACTAATGGGCTTTAATAAATAAGCAATCCCGTTACTATCAAAAGCTTCCTGATAAAAATTATCAAAAGCAGTTGTAAAAATAATAGGACAGGTAATCATATTATTATGCAGGGAAGAAAAGATATTGCCATCCAGTAAGTTAATATCACAAAAAGCTAAAGATGGGGCCTGGTTTACAGCAAACCATTCATTGATTTCTTTATTGCTTTTTAATACAGCTTTCACAACGATAGAAGGATCATATCTGGAAATATAAAATAATAGCTGCTCAGCACTAAGACTCTCATCTTCAATTAATACAATATCCATATTTAAAAATTATTTGTTTGTAATAACGGGTAATTCAACGATAAAATAATTATCAAACGGTCCGTAGGTTAAAGTTTCTCCATAAATAAGGTCATATCTTTTAGCAATATTTGAAAGTCCAAGCCCTGTATTTGAATACATTTCAACAGGACGGATTTGATTTCTTACCGTGATCATATCTCCGTTTCTTATGAATTCAATAACCAACGGATCTGCTTCATTACCTTCATTATGCTTAATTGCATTTTCCAGACATATCTGTAATGCAAAGGGAATAATATCACCTTCCTGATCATCAATTTTAAGAACAATTGAATAGGAATTGCCAAACCTTTCTGTTGTTAAAGCAATATATTTTTTTAAAAATTTCAAATCTTCCTTCAGTGAAACACTATCCACCGCATTATGCACTAAAAAATAACGATAGACATCCGCTAAATTTTCAATAAATTCATCAATATGACTGACATCTTTCCGGGCTAAAGAAGATAAAATACTCAGATTATTAAATAAAAAGTGAGGTTCTATATTTTTCTTCAGCATCTGAAGCTGCATATTTTCAATCTCATATTTAGATTCCATAAGTCTCTCTTTCAGTTCATTGGTTTCAATAAAAAAAAGATACGCAATCGTAAGTCCTGAAATATAAAAATGGGATAAGGATAGTGTAAAAATAAAATTACCCCAAAGCATTTCTAAAGAGGTTGGAGCTCCGTAATAATTCCTTATCATAAGATAGACAATCGATGCGTAAAGTCCAAATAACGGAATGGCTGATAAAAAGACATAGATAAATTTGAGCTTACTGGCAACAAGCCTTCCCAGGTATCTCCAGACCATTAACGTAATCCCAAAAGAACCTAATGAATACAAAAAGGTGGAAATATGGGTCGGAATATCATAGAAATTAATATCCCCATTAATCCTGACAATATAATAATTGTAAACCTGAAAGCTATTGAATAGAGCCAGAAGAAACAGAATAAACAGGATTGGCAATACTTTTTTCATAAAGATTCGGTCATTTTAGTAATCTACATCTGGTATTACAAACTTAGTCATATTATTTAATCCTGGAAGCCTCTTCGTATTCAATTTTCTGCTTACTCCCCTTAACTTTATTGTTACCAAACCTATAAGTTAAATTGAAACGGATGCTTTGATAATCATATTCATTCTGTCCATTTAATGAAGCATTATTTCTGACATTGCTGTATGTAATTTCGTTTCTTTTACTAATGATCGTAGACAGAGTCATTCCAAGATCCAATCTTTTATCTAAAAAGGATCTTTTAAAGCCTAATGTTAAAAAACCAAAGGCATTAGTATTTAAAGTACCGTCAGAGCTTGGAAAGTTATGCATATAGTTTAGTTGTACAGAATTATTCCGGAATTTATAGGTATTGTTCAATGAAATACGGGCACCTTGCCCGCTTGTGGAAGGAACCAATGAAAGATCCTGGGATTTTGTTTTTTGCCAATAATAACTTCCGCTAAACTGACTTTCAAAATTTTTTAACTTAGTAAAGCTATAATTCGCATATACTCCGTATTGGTAAACATTTAGCAGGTTGTAATAGCTGTAACGCTGTATTTTACCATTATCTAAAAATTGTGCAATATAGCTGATCTGATCTTTGGTAATGGAATGGTATACTGTAAGACTTAAATTTGAATTATCCGAATAGGTAAATTCAAAATTATATGAAAATGAAGGCTTTAATAACGGATTACCTTCTACGTATTGAAAAGGGTTAATGAACCATTGGAAAGGATTAAGCTGCTCAAGTTTAGGGCGGTTAATTCTTTTTGAGTATTTAAAAGAATAGGTCGATTTTTTAGAATGCCCATAGGTGATATAAAAACTTGGAAAAAAATTATTATACCTTCTGGTTGTCGTTTCATTATTGGTCTGTGACTTTCCATTGTAATAAGTACTCTCATACCTTAACCCTCCCTGAACAGTCCATTTACTGCCCAACTTTATCTCTGAAGAAGCATAAAGGGACCAGATGTCCTCCTTATAGTTGAACATGTTTGTAAGTGCAGGATTCAATACAGATACACCGTCTGCTATATCAAAAAAACGAACATCGCTATTATTATTCAGAAAAGTATAACGTGCTCCGGTTTTAATATTGATATGATTAAAAGGAAGGTCAAAATCTAAATTTGAAATTCCCAGCCTATAATTGTTTAAAGAAAAATTACTTGTAGCAGACAATTCCTGATTATTATTGATCTGGTTGTTTCTTTCATTTTTAATTTTATTATCCAGCCATTGAAAACCCCAATCGATAGATTTTCCCTGTTGATCCAGCTTATGAGTAATATATCCGTGAATACGGTGGAAATCATTTTTTATAGTGCCATAACCTTTGTTTAATAATTCATTTTTTAAAACAGAATTATCATAAAATAAGCTTTTGGACTGATCATCGGAAGCAAAGTCAGATCCGTTGTATTCATAAATTAATGACAGATCTGTTTTGTCATTAAATTTATAATTAAAATTAATAGAAGGAGCAAAATCTTGTAAGTTGGTTATTTTATCCTGCCTGTTATTACTGAAAAAATTATCAGTAAATGAGTTTTGATCTTTTTCATAAGCTGCTGTTCTGTTATTATTATATAGGAAATTAGCTGTAAGGCTGAACTTTTCGGTCTGATAGTTTAAATTAACATTATTTCTACTTGAAAAGAAAGTACGTTGAGTAACAGAAGAATTCCAGCTTGCATTCCAACCTAAATTTGGATTTTTCTTTAAAATAATATTGATAAGCCCGGCATTTCCTTCCGCTGCATATTTTGCCGGCGGTGTTGTAATAATTTCAATTTTTAAAATTGCATCACTGGAAATAGTACTTAAATAAGAAATTAAGGATTCTCCTTTAAGCTCAACCGGCCTTCCATTAATAAGCACATTCAATTTATTTTTCCCAATCATAGAAATATCAGCCTCATCTACTTTTAATAAAGGAGTATTCTTTAATACATCTATTGCGTCTCCCCCCTGGGAAGCCAGAGAATTATTGACATGATAAATCAGACGGTCCGTTTTCTGAGTAAAAAGTGGCTTTTTACCGGTAACGACTACTTCCTCTACAGAGGTGAACTTATCCTGTAATACAATTGAAGGTAATTCTTTTACACCACCATTGATATCCAGATAAAAAGCCGGGCCTTTATACTCTTTAAAATCCTGTGTCTTAACATAGATAGAATAAGATCCGGATTCTTTGATCTCAAAACGGAACTTTCCGATGCTATCAGTTAGAGTATGCTGAGAAGAAAGGGTGTCTTTTATAGATGTCAGGATAACAGGGATATTGATGAGCTTCTTTTGATTGGAATCTAAAATCAATCCCATAATCCTGTTCTGAGCATTAAGATCCGTGGCAGTGTATACTATTAACAAGATGATGAATGAAAAAAAACGACCTTTAAAGTTTGAGTCCATTTTGAATATTTTTCGTTAAACAGTACAAAACTCTGAAACAAAAAAACTTCTAAATAGTCATATTAAACAGATTGACGAAATTCTGAAATAGAATAAGGAATATTTTAAATGAAATTAGTTCAAATTAAAAACGACCACCTCAATGAAGCAGTCGTTGTATATCAGATTTTAATTAGTAGGTTAAAGTAACTCCGGCTCCCCACCCCATTTCATTATCATAGTTTCCGGAAAGAGATAACCATTTCTGCACGATATACCGTATTCCTGTTGAAAACTCTCCGTCAGAATTGACACTGAAGTTTCCTCTTAACCTTCTTGAAAGCGGAATGTCTTCGCGGCTTAATTCCAATAATACTTTTCCATTATGATCAATACTTGCATCAGCGGTGATCAACATAGGTAATACATACTGCATCCCCACAATAAAAGCATATTTACTTTTTGATGCCTTCTGCTGTCCAAACCAGGTTTTCTTACCATGAAAATCCATTCCTCTGTCTTCAGCCATTTGCCTTTCCATGATTTCATGATTTTTCTGAACCCTGAATCCAGCATAAGGCAAAGCCCACTGGAACTTTCCTAAGAATCTTCCTACTTTTACATTTCCTTCAAAGTGATTGAAATCCCAGTTAGAATGAAACTCATTCAAATTAGCCCATCTCGGACCGAACATCGTCATGGTTTCGGCATGTATTTTATTGCTTGCTACATCTAACATTGCCATAGAACTGATCATCTTATTATCTTTCAGGAAGTTTTTCCAGGCCAGTTTTCTATTCGGAAGCTGTGGATTGGGTTTTGAATTTTCATAGCTGAATACCCTTCCCATTCCGGCCATCATATGGTATAAGATATGACAGTGGAAAAACCAGTCTCCATCCTGGTTAGCGGCAAATTCAATCGTAACAGTTTCCATCGGCATAATGTCAACCACATTTTTCAGGGGAGCGTATTCTCCTTTCGAATTGATCAGTCTGAAATCATGACCATGAAGGTGCATCGGATGACGCATCATAGAATTATTATACATTTTAATTCTAAGGATCTCTCCTTTTTTTACCAGGATTTTGTCTGTTTCAGTAACTGTTTTATTATCCAATGTCCATAGATAATGATTCATATTTCCTTCCAGTGTAAACTTCATTTCACGGATACTATCGGTTGGAAGAATTGTTTTTTCAGGAGATTTTAAAATATTATAAGATAATCTTTTGATCGTTTTTTCTTCTTTCATATCCATTCCGGCATGCTGGGAATGATCTTCCTTATTTTTCTCTTCCTTCGTTTTTATCCCCATCATTTCATTCATATGTTTCATCGTCATTTTTCTTTGGCTCTCCGGAAGTTCAGGATACATCACTTCATTCATATCCATCATCTGATTTCCCATAGTCATATTCATCGGCTTCATATTTCCGCTCATCTCCATCATTCCGTTCATCATTTTCATTCCTTCAAAAAGCATCAATCTGGGTAGATCGGGAGCTTCTACCTTTTCACCTGAGCCCAACCAGAGTGAAGCATGCCCTATCCTGTCTTCAGAAGTGGCACGAAACTCAAAACTTTTATTTTCAGGGATGGTTACTTCAATGTCATAGGTTTCAGAAACTCCTACAATCAAGCGGTCTACTTCTACCGGAACTACATCATTTCCATCGTTTCCTATCACTTTTATTTTTCCACCGCCATAATTCAGCCAGAAATACGTGGATGAGCCTCCGTTGGCAACCCTTAATCTCACTTTATCACCTGCTTTCAGGTTAGAATAGGTAGAACTTGGAAGTCCATTTATCAGGAATTTATCGTAATACACATCGCTTACATCCATAGCCTCCATTCTTTTCCATTCATTCAATGCTTTGGTTCCTAAATTTCCGGATTTGATTGCTTCCCAATAGCTCTGAACAGCATTTTTTTTCACTGCATACCAGTCCGTATTAGCCATATGAAGTCTTCTGGCAATCTGCATAGGGTCATCATCGCTCCAGTCCCCAAGCAATACGGGAATTTCAGCATTATATTCTGTCTTCGGTTCTCCATCTCTTTTTTTAAAGACCAAAATACCATTCATCCCAATCTGCTCCTGAAGGGCTTCATGGGAATGATACCAATACGTTCCGTTTTGAGAAATTTTAAACTTATACAAATGAGTTTCGCCGGGCTTTACAGGCTTAGTGGTCAGATAAGGAACTCCGTCATGTTCATTGGGAAGAATAACTCCATGCCAATGTAATCCTGTATTCTCCTTCAACATATTGTGCAGGTAGATTTCAGCGGTATCTCCTTCGGTAAAGTACAAGGTAGGTGCCTGGAGCTTACCATTGATGGCCAGTGCTCTTCGGTTTTTCCCGGTGAAATTAACAATAGTATCTTTTACATACAGGTCATAACGGACAGTTTTCCCGCCAAAGCTCACTCTCCCGTTCTCAGAATTCCTTTTTAAAACCGGACTTCCAATCACCTGATTTTCAGTTGCTGCATGAGTTTGGTTTTCTTTTTTCACCAGATTCATTCCACACTTTGGACATTTTCCCGGTTGATCAGAAACCACATCGGGGTGCATGGGACAGGTATAGGAAATCTGAGATTGGGATAAAACCTGAGATCCTTTTTTAAGCTTATCAGGCCTGGTATCATTCGTCTTTTCAGGTCCTTTAGGCTTCCTTACTTTTTGAACATCAATCTTTTTATCAATATTAGCTTTATTTTTTCCAACAGGTTTTGTTTTGGTTTCTGCCTTTGGTATCTGTTTCTCCTGAGCTTTTGCTACAACTTTTGGTTGTATAATCACTGTTTTCTTTACCAGTGTCATGTTACACTTAGGGCAGTCTCCCGGTTTTTGGGATACTACTTCAGGGTGCATAGGACAGGTATAATAAGTTTTTGTTGTTTGGGCGAAAGTAAAAACAGAAAAGAAAAAGGCAAGAAACATTATTAATTTTTTCATAATATTTCGAAACTTTTTAGAAGCTGCATAACTTAAAGCAAATTATACCATAAGCTATGCAACCATTTAATTTAAAGAATAATAAAACTATTATTTAATTTCTGACTTTACGCTTCCGCAAGACAACATGGCTTTTCCATAGTAGGGGTTGGCAATTTGTTTTTCATCGCTTAGCCAGCTTCCGTCAGCCATCGGGCAATATTGTACATAAACCGGTTTTTCAGAAAGTTTGAACTGCTTGGTCAGTGCAATCATATTGTCCGAAAGATTCATAAAAGTTTCCCTCTGGGCAGTAACTGTTCTTGCCTCTGAAATGGCAGAAGCATCTTTTCGTAAAATATTAAGGTTGCCCTCGGAAACCAATTTATAATCAATTGTGGAAGCAGTTTTAATGAATTCTGTTGCTGCTTTTGAGGTCTTGTCAGCATCATCTGACGCTAAAGCTGTTTTGATCGCTATATAATTCTGATACAGCTTGGAAACCTGGATATCCTTTTTTGATTGTGCTGAAAGTGAAATGATTGAGAATAAGGATAAGGCTGCTGTAATGATATACTTTTTCATTGTTTTATATTTTAGAATTAATTTTAAGTAAAGAATAATTGAAGACGCAACGTATGCGTCAGGGCATGTCGCTGGTAACGATATTTTTATGAATACCGGAAACGACTGACCTATTCTAAATTCTAAAATTACAATGATTGATATAGATGGGTACCGGACTGTATTCCGGGGGTGCATTGATTTGAATCCGGGTAAATTTCAAGGCCGAAAAAGAACGGTCTGCCTGCGTGAATAAAGATTTTACCGGGACTTCTGAAAGCTGGCTTAAAAAATTAATGGTTAGTAAATCAGATTTCTGAGAATCATCAACCTTTACCACTTTAATTTCTGTTTTGCAGCATCCTTTTTTATCTCTAACCCCGCATTTACCACAGATATCACTGGTTTTCTGACTGACAGAAACAAATTCCTGCATACAGTAATGAACGCTGAAAGCTGCTCCGGAAGAAAATCCGAAGTAGAAAACAGAGAACACTATGGCAAGAATCTTTTTCATGATGAGACAAAGATAGAAATATCCGGGAAATCGTTGTTATAAAATTCTGTAATGTTGTTATAAAATTCGGCAATAAAAAAGCATCTGGTAATGTTCAGATGCTTTTATTTTTATACTGGTAAGGCAGATTTAAATCTGATACAATCCCCGGCTTTTATAATTTGAATTCCAGTTTAACGTTAAAGAAGCGTCCTGTAAGACGTACCGGAACCGGGTACATATAATTGGTATTATAATCTGTAATCCACTGATTGGCTACCGTGTTATTGATATTAAAGGCATTAAAAACCTGTACTCCCAAAGTCAATTCCTGGAAATTACCCCAGAAGCCGGATCTCTTATTTTTATCTTTCGGATCAATAAACACTTTTGTGAGGCCGATGTCTACCCTTTTATAGGAAGGTAATGTTTTTTGATAGGTATAGGCAGCATTAAAATCAGGTTGGCCATTACTGTCAAACAATACAGGGGATCCTGTAGGCAGTCCCATTGCATATACCAACGTAAGATTTACCCTCATGGAAGGAAACTGAGGCATATAATCCTGATAAAACATAGCAAATCTGAATCTCTGATCGGTAGGTCTCGGAATATCTCCTTTTCCATCGATATTTTCATATACCCTTGCATAACTCGCAGATAACCATGAATCAACTCCCGGCACAAATTCTCCAAATAAGCGGGCATCTACTCCATAAGCATATCCTGTTGCATTATTTTTCCCTGAATAACGGATTCTTACATTATCCATATAGTAAGGGATCAGATTATCCATTTTTTTATAATAAAGCTCAGTGGTAAGTTTAAACGGCCTGTCATACATATAAAACTCATAATCGTTGGCAAGGATAAGCTGTATGGAACGCTGTGATTTGATATCTGAGTTGAAATTCCCATCCAGGTCTTTAATCTCTTTATAAAAAGGGGCCTGGTAATAAATTCCTCCGGAAAGTTTAAACAACATATCACTGTCCCAATCAGGTTTTATCGCAAACTGGAATCTCGGTGAGAAGATCGTTTCTTTATTGAAGCTCCAGTTGGCAACACGTACCCCGGCGTTTACAAATACTTTGCTTGCCCCCCAATAAAATTTCTGTGAATATTGTGCATAAGCCGATAATCTTGTAGGCTCAATATTATTCTGGCCGGCAATATAATAAAACAGTTTAAGGCCTCCTGTTGTACCGGTTCTCGGATCTATTACATGAGGTCTTGGAAGACTATAGCCTGCAGAATCTACCACCTTCCATTCATTGGTAAGGTCTTTCAGGTTTTCTTTCTCATATTTAAATCCAACTTCAATATCGGTATTCACATTAGGGGAAAATTTTACCCTGAATTGGGTACCGTACGTTCTTACAAACAGGTCATTTCTGGCATGCTCTGTCTGTCCTCCCAGATCAAAGGAGGTAACAGGTTCTTTTGTCTTTGGATCAAACGTCTGTAATCTATACCCCGATGCTATGGTATAATATTCTTTTTCCCTGTTCTGGTAAGCAAAACTGTCCAGGGTAAATTTCCATTGATCAGATGGTTTATAGTTCATGGAAAAAGTCCCCATCATGTTTTTATATTGGTCATTTTCCTGTCCTGCATATCCTATATCCACAGTGATAGGTTGCTGAAGACTCCCGAAAGTCACACTTTTTTCCCGGGGGATCATCTGATAATCATTCTTGGAATAGTATCCTATGAATGACATGGAAAACTTATCATTAACATGATAGTTGATATAAGATTGAAAATCCCAGTAAGTAGGATTGAAATCCGTATCTTCTTTTAAGGTATTCAACACAAGATTGGTATTCCTGTATCTGCCTGAAAATAAAGCGGTCAGCTTTTTATTTTTGGATGTCAGCCCTGTTGTGAGCCTCCCACCTATTAAACTGGCTTCTCCGGAGACTTCAAATTTTTCAGGTTCACGATAATAGATATTAAGGGCAGAAGACATTTTGTCTCCATATTTAGGTTCAAATCCTCCTGCTGAAAAGTTTACTGCTGAAACCATATCCGGATTAATGATACTCATCCCCTCCTGCTGCGAATTCCGGATCAGGAAAGGTCTGTAAATCTCGATATCATTAATATAAATAAGGTTTTCATCATAGTTTCCGCCACGTACCATATATTGGGAAGACAGCTCGGTATTGGAGTTGACAGAAGGAAGTGTTTTGATCAATCCTTCAATACCTCCGCTTATGGAAGCCACAGATTTGGCTTCTTTAGCTGAAATTTTGACATTGGTAATGTCATTGGTTCTTCCTGTTACTTTTTTCTGGAATACAACTTCCTCAATATCGGTAACTTTAGTGGCCACCGTATCTTTTTTTCTATGTTGGGAAAAAATAAGGACGGGAACCATAAGGCTTAGCGGTAAAACTAGTTTTTTCAAAAGAAATGTTTTAAGAATTTCTAAAATTAATGTTTTTTTAACAATTACAAAATTGATTCTCTAATTCTTGTTAATTTTTGCAACAAATCTTCTAACAAATCTAATCTTAACATATTGGCACCATCAGATAATGCTGTTTCCGGGGTTGGATGTGTCTCAATAAAAATACCATCGGCACCTACTGCAATTCCTGCTTTAGCTACTGTTTCAATAAGATCAGGTCTTCCTCCGGTCACTCCGGAGCTTTGATTAGGCTGCTGAAGAGAATGGGTAACATCCAAAATAACAGGGGCATATTCCCTCATTGTAGGAATTCCTCTGTAATCTACGATCAGGTCTGTATATCCGAAAGAATTTCCTCTTTCAATAATGGCGACTTTCTGATTATTGGAATCGGTCACTTTCTGAACTGCAAACTTCATAGCTTCCGGCGAAAGGAATTGTCCTTTTTTCAATGTCACACATTTCCCGGTTTTTGCAGCCGCTACCAAAAGGTCTGTCTGACGAACCAGAAAAGCAGGAATCTGAAGGACATCCACATATTGTGCAGCCAGCGCAGCATGTTCATTTTCATGAATATCTGTAGTGGTTGGAATATTGAACGTCTCTCCCACTTTTTTCAAAATTTCAAGAGACTTCTCTTCACCAATTGTTGTAAATGAGTCTACACGACTTCTGTTTGCTTTCTTAAAACTTCCTTTAAAGATATAGGGAATATTGTATTTATCTGTGATGCTGATCACTTTCTCGGCTATTCTGAGTGCCATATCTTCCCCTTCAATAATACAGGGACCGGCAATAAGGAAAAAGTTTTTTGAATCTTTGTGATGAATATTATCTAAATACTGAATCATTTTGTTGTAATTAAAAGTTCAGTAAAAATACTGAGAAAGTTTCAGACCTGGAAATTATTTGAGGAGAGAGTGCAGTTTAGGCTTAAGGAAAGAAGATTCCTGACGAAATGACAAAAATTTGGAGGCATTTCTTTAAAGAATCTGCGTTATCAGCTAAATCTGCGGAGGAAATTGTATCAGGTTGTCAGAAAAAGATCGCAGATGTTAGGTTTTGCTGAAGCCAATGGAATTTATATAAAAGAAGAACGGACTAAAGTCCGTCCCTATTGATGATATGGTTTATTTTTCTGTTGGTGATGTAATAATTTTTTTTATTACGCTCAAATTCTGAATGCACACAATATCTATCCCATTTTTTTCAATACTTTTTCAAACGTATTGACGTTCCTGCTGGTAAACCGGTCTTTCAGACTTTTCTTTCCTAAAACCTTACCAAAGGTAGAATCTAATGTATTTCCTTTTGGAACCCGCCAATAAAATATATCATTCACAATGATTCCTTTTTCGTTTTCTGTCCGGGAAGCTTTTTGAAATTCATCCATCAGAACATGTTCTACTCCAGGCAACCCTACAAAAGCATAGAGATGGAAATTTTCATCTTTTTCAAAGGGAATGCTATTCCAGAACATTTCCGTTTCTTCCTGAGATTTCACAAATAGAAAGGCTTCATAGCCAAAACGCTCAGACATTGCTTTTTCCAATATTATTTTTAAATCGCCGGCCTTTTTATCTGATGAGAAAACAATATTTCCGGAGGCAAGTACGGAACTTACTTCTTTCATTCCGGCATCTTTGAAAACCTGACAGACGTCTGCCATTTTCATATTGGTTCCTTTTACGTTGACGCCACGGAGAAAAGCACAGTATTTCATATTTCGGGTATTAGGTTTAAGCAGGTTACAGAGTTCAGCCGGATCGCTTAATAAGAAGAGCAGATTCAACAATTAATCAATCCTTATATATAGATTATAATCCGTTCCGGAAGGTTTTAACTTATAAATTTTTTCAAGGATTTTGTTATCACTTTTCAAATGATCCTTTACCCTGAACTCCTTTAAAAGTCTATAATGGGTCTGGTAATAAAAAGCATCAGCGGTATTCCCTTCATATAAATTTTTATAGGAAAGCAGATATTTGGGCTTTCTTGTCTTTACAGTATTGATCCAATAATTGGCTTTATCTTTTTTAATTTCTGCCTGAATCTGTTTGTCTACCAATCCTACCTCATCTATTGTTTTCAATCCTGAAAAATATGGCACATAACCGGCGGGTTCCAGTAAAATCCATTGGTTTTTATCCTTTTCATACTGGTTTAGAAATATTCCGATTGTTCTGCGGTAGTTCCATTCTCCATTTCCGGTGGCAATAGAATGAATAGTTTGAAAGGCAAACATCGGAAGGATATAAAAAATAATTAACAGGGATAACCATAGTTTTCTTTTCTCTTTCTGTTCCAGTACAAATATAACTACGGGTACAAAAAGTAAAAGTTGAGGCACCCAATAATACCAGTCGAACAAGCTTTTCTGGGAAATAAAAATAATCTGTTTTGTCCACCCGAACACAAAGATGATCCAAAGGAAGTAATTTCTGGATTGTCCCTGCCTTACAAGGTATATAAAGCAAAGCAGTTCAAAGATCAATACGATAATGGTTACCGGATTAAATTCTCCCGGAACCTTCAGCATTCCCCAGAAATTTCCAAAACTTACTAAAAAGTAATGGAGGTTTTGCTGAAAAGTAAAAGCCTGTTCGTATAATAATTTCTTAGCTGTGATGGTATTATTTACCAGTTCACCGAAGTACAGCCAATTGAAAGCCATTGTAAGAGAAACTCCCAGAACTCCTCCGAAAACATAGCTCCATCTGATTTTTTTATTCCAGAATAAGTCAACGAGAAAAACAATTCCGAGGAAAATAACCGTATCGATCCTTGTAAACATGATCAAAGCAGGAAGAAAAATAAAGGCCCATTTTTTTCCTTTATTAAAACCGTAATACAGCAATGCCATTTCCAGGAAAAATAAAATTCCGTATTCCATACCCAGGATTGAAATTTTGATCGCCGGAGGCAAAATTCCTATTAAAAATATAAAAACAGCCTTTTGCCAGCCTTTTTTAAGAACCAGATGAGAAAGAAATAATGTTCCTATGGTAAAAAGGATAGAATTGAAGAGTAAAATTGGTACAATAAAGTGCTCCTTTCCAAAGATCAGGTTGAAAAAATAGGATACAAAAACATATAAATGAGTAGTAGAAGCTGAAATTTTTGTTTCCCCATTGAAACCAATAACCCCGTAATCCAGTAAATTCTGGGCAACTCTCCAGGTGATAAAAGCATCTTCCTGGATATAATGCGTTAATAAAAAAAGAAGTTTAAAAGCTACCGTAAAAATTACAGCATAGATGGGGAACCTGCTATTTTTTGTTTCGGACATTCTGTATTTTTAAGTTTCACAAATATAATCTTAAAATTCAGGATTCCCAATAATAAAAAAACGGAACCGAAGTTCCGTTTTAAAGTGTTTATTGTGTTGCTTTAATAATTGCTGAAGTAATCTGATTTTCTTTTTCTTTTGAATAGGTAGAATCAAAAGGCTCCATCACATCAAATAAATACTGATAGAACGGCGTAATCTTTTGAACTTCTTCAGATTCTTTTATGGCTTTTTCTTTACCCATCTGCTGTAAATCCTTTACAAAAGCATTGAATTTTTTATCTATTGGCTCAACGGATTTTATCAGATATGCATAAGCTTTTTCTTTCTGCCCTATCTTGGTATAAGCATCTGTTACTGCTGAAACTACCAGTGAATATTCCATAGGTTTTGTTCTTATTTGTCTTCTCAGATAGCTTTGATCCGTTTTTGAAAGGCTCAAATAATAATCATATTCATCAAAAATTCCTTTCTTAAGTACTTCTGCCAATTGAAGACCTTTTTGTTCCTGACCGGCAATGATATATCCAGATACGATAGAACTTAATGAACGTGGATCATTGTATTTTTCAGCAGGAATTTCCTTAGCAGCAAGATCCAATAATTCGATTGCTTTCGCTTTTTGTCCACTTAAGGCAAGTGCTGAAGCAGCTCTGCTTGCAGACATTCTGTAACTCATAATATTGGATGTCGCAGTTTCATCAAAGTGAGCACTTAAATCTTTAAAATTCCCCCATCTGAAATTTTTCACCACATTGTAAAGAGAGTTAGCATCCACTCTACCCATATCTCCGTCAGGAGTCGGAGGTGTATGAATTGGTACTAATCTATAACTGAAACCATCAAACTGAAGATATTCGTTCAGATAAAATATATTTTCGCTGTCATAAATACCTCCCGATGAAAAGTTGATAGGACGCTTCCAATCGAAATTGGCCAATAGATCCAATAAAATCAAATTGTTTTTATAAAGGGTATTTCCTTTATAAGTAATCATAATCTGATTGGCAACATTTGGAAGGTCTGCCTGATTGATAATTCCAGCTTTTAAAGCATTTTCTTTATTGACAGGAAGGACGAATTTGTTTACCGGAAGAATATTATACTTTTCGTATTTCTCTTCTCCGAAATACATTTTTAATAATTCATCTTTTTCCGGGGATTTGAATTTAATAAAATCAATAGCTTCCTTCAATGTTAATGAATCCTGTGTAAGATATTTTCTGAAAGCCTGGAATTGCGTATCAGGAGCTCCCTGTTCTTTCAACATAGAGAAAACACCTTCCCAATCTTCCTTCTTCATCATATAGATCTGGTCATTTACCCCGTCTCGGTAATCTTCATGTGTCAGTTCACTTGGGATTCCCATCGCATTGTAGGTTCTTCTTTTCACCTGATCTAAGTTCCAAGGTGTTGAAGCAAGGGTAAAGTTAACCACTTTCACATCATCTCTGAATCTTTCCGTTTCCTGGATTGCCCAAACCGGATACGTATCATTATCCCCGTAAACAAACAAAATGTCGTTTTTCGGCAATGATTTTAATACCGAATATGCATAATCATAAGCTGTATACCTGTTGCTTCTGTCATGTACATTGTAATTCTGGAATCCCATCATAAAAGGCACTCCCAGTAATACCACGCCTAAAGCGATATTGGCTCCGTTAGATTTTATTTTGGATTGTAAGAACCATAAAATAGCTCCTGCTCCCAATCCGATCCAAATAGCAAATGCATAAAAAGATCCTACCATAGCGTAGTCTCTTTCTCTTGGTTCAAAAGGTTTTACCCCCGTATAGAAAATAATTCCCACACTCGTTATAATAAACAGAGATAATAGTGCATAGAATCTTCCGAAATCTCTGTTCAACTGGAAAAAGAATCCGATTAAACCTAAAATTAATGGAAGGAAGAAAAACTTTACGGTGCTTTCATTTTTGAATTTAGCAGGCAATTTATCCTGATTTCCTACCAAAAGATTGTCTATAAACGGAATTCCTGAGATCCAGTTTCCTTTTGTGCTTTCCATATTTCCTTCAAGGTCATTTTGTCTTCCTACAAAATTCCACATCAGATATCTTACAAAATAATATCCATTCTGGAAGGAGATGAAATAATCCATATTCTGAAGCAATGAAGGCTTCTGAACATTGATCAGGTTATAAGGTTTCACTTTTAAATAATCCGAAGCCGTGATTGTTTTATCTTCATATTTTGTTCTTAGTTCATCAAAGATTTGCTTAGCCTGTGGATTGTCTGCCACATCTTCATTGGCATAATTGAAGGTAAAATCAGGAGCCCCATACATCGAAATATAATTGGCCATGACATCTTTATCTTCATTAAACATTCTTGGCATTAAGCTTATATGAGATTTATTGAATACATAATTGAATCGGTCTCCTGTCTTTCTGTAAGTTCCGGTTTTTTCATCTTTTTCATAAATTTCTCCGGTTTTCTTCGTTTTAAAACTACCGTCCTCATTCTTCTCGATTCCGTTTGCATCAAGAAATGCTGTATAGTTTTGTCCGTAGATCGTTGGCCAGTCACCATACTGCTCCCTGTTATAATAATCCAGCATCCCGATCGCCGTATCCGGATCATTAAGGTTCATTGGCGGATTGGCATTTGCCCTGATCGGAATTACCATCCAGCAAGAGAAACCGATGATCATATATACTACAGATAAAGCTATAGTCTGATATAGGTTTCTTTTTGTTTTTCTGGCATATTTGATCATAAGATAGCAAATCAGAGCCATTAAAATAAATGCAGCAATTGTTCCTGAGTGGAAAGGAAGTCCCAGCCCGTTCACGAAGAAAATTTCCAGTCTTCCGAACATCGTCATAATCAGAGGGAAAATAATTTTGAAAACAACAATTAAAATTCCCAATGTAATAAGGTTAGCCCAGATAAAGTTCTTCCAGGTAAACTTGTAGTTTCGTGCGTAATATATGAGACATACCATAGGAGTTGCCAGCATACACATCATGTGTACCCCAACGGAAAGTCCTAAAATAAAGAAAATAAGGATAATCCATCTTTCACTGTCTGCCGCCTGATACTCATTTTCCCATTTCGTGATCAACCAGACCAAAAGAGCGATAAACATTGAAGCCATCGAATAAACCTCTCCTTCTACCGCCGAGAACCAGAAGGTATCAGAGAAAGTGAAGCACAATGCTCCCACTGCTCCGGCAAATAAAATAGAAATTTCCTGATGTTTTGTAATTTCTTCAAAATCTTTGTTGAGTAGCCTTCTTACAAGATGAGTAATCGTCCAAAACAAAAATAAAATAGTCAACGCGCTGAACAATGCAGACATCGCATTAATTATGATGGAATAATTTTCGCCTTTCCCTAATGCAAAAATGGCTGCCACGGCACCCACGATCTGGAATAAAGCTGCTCCCGGAGCATGCGTTACTTCAAGTTTTACTGCAGAAGAAATGTACTCACCACAATCCCAGAAACTGAAATTGGGTTCTATTGTGGACAAGTACGTGAAAAACGCAATGACGAAAATCACCCATCCTAAAACGGTGTTCCATTGCCTAAAAGTCCAATTTTTCATAGTATTAAATCAATTATGCGAAAATAAGGCTTTTATATTATTTTAGGGAGCTTTTAACAAAATTTAAAAATTTGGCGCAGAATTTGTGATCATAGTCCTATCTAAACTGTAAACAAGAAAAAAAAATTAAGAAACGACCCTCTAGAAATCAAACAAAAGTTTAGTAATTATTTATTTTTTTGTATTTTTGCAGTCAGATTTTTATTGAAAATAACAAATAATGAGTAATGTTTACGATAATATCCTTGGCCTAATAGGACACACCCCTATGGTGAAGCTAAACACTGTGACAAAAGATATACCAGCAACCGTTTATGCCAAGTTAGAATCATATAATCCTGGACATTCCACAAAAGATAGAATTGCACTTCACATTATAGAAAATGCAGAAAGAAAAGGCTTATTAAAAGAAGATTCCGTAGTGGTAGAGACTACCTCCGGAAACACAGGTTTTTCTATCGCAATGGTCTGTATTATTAAAGGATATAAGTGCATTCTTGCGGTAAGCGATAAAACAAAACCTGAAAAAATCGCTTACTTAAAGGCATTGGGAGCTACCGTATACATATGTCCAGCCAATGTAGCAGCAGATGATCCGAGATCATATTATGAAGTGGCTAAAAGAATCGCTCTGGAAACGCCCAACTCTATTTACATCAATCAATACTTTAACGAATTGAATATTGATGCACACTATCAAACCACCGGCCCTGAGATCTGGGAACAAACTGAAGGTAAGATTACTCACCTTTTTGCCTGTACCGGGACAGGAGGTACCCTATCAGGCTCCGCCAAGTTTTTGAAAGAAAAAAATCCGGATATCAAAATCATCGGAGTAGATGCAGACGGATCCATATTGAAAAGCTTTCACGAAACAGGAGAAATCCACAAGGAAGATGTACATCCTTATCAGATTGAAGGAATGGGGAAAAATTTAATTCCTTCCGCTCTTCTTTTTGATAAAGTAGACGAATTTGTAAGGGTAAATGATGAAATGTCCGCTTACAGAACCCGCGAAATCGCTTTGAAAGAAGCCATTATGGGAGGCTACACAACCGGAGCCGTTACCCAGGGATTAATACAATATGCACAATCTCATGAACTTACTCAAGATGATGTGATCGTTTTAATATACCCTGACCATGGCTCAAGATACATTACCAAAGTGTATAGCGATAAATGGATGGCTGAACAAGGATTTGTCAATAACTGCGTTCACAATTATGACGAAGTTTTCAAAACAGAGTTTATCAAATAAGAACAAATAAAATCACGATATAAATAAAGCCTTTTGCGTGTTCTACAAAAAAGGCTTTTTTACTTAAAAATTACGATACAATGTTGGATATTTTTGAAAGAATAAAAGAAAATCCAGGACCACTTGGACAATTTGCAGATTATGGAGAAGGATATTTTATTTTCCCAAGACTAGAGGGCCCTATCGGTCCCAGAATGCAGTTTCAAGGTAGAGAAGTAATTTTCTGGAGTGCCAATGATTATTTGGGACTTTGTAACCACCCTGAAGTAAAAGAAGCCGATGCGCAAGCTGCCGCAGAATACGGAATGTTTTATCCTATGGGTGCCAGAGCAATGTCAGGTGAAACAGACCAGCACCTTCAGCTGGAAAGAGAGTTGGCAGACTTTGTACAAAAAGAATCGGCCTACTTATTAAATTTTGGTTACCAGGGAATGGTATCTACTATCGATGCCCTGGTCAACAGAAATGATGTAATCGTTTATGATATGGACTCTCATGCCTGTATCGTGGATGGAGTAAGGCTTCATTCCGGAAAAAGATTTACCTACAAGCATAATGATATGGCAAGTCTTGAAAAAAACCTGCAAAGGGCCACTAAAGTAGCGGAAGAGACCGGAGGAGGTATCCTGGTTATTACAGAAGGGGTTTTCGGAATGAGAGGACAGCAGGGAAAACTGAAAGAAATCTGCGACCTGAAATCAAAATATAGCTTTAGGCTTTTGGTAGATGATGCTCACGGATTCGGAACACTTGGAAAAACAGGTGCCGGAGCCGGTGAAGAACAAGGCTGCCAGGATCAGATTGACGTATATTTCTCTACTTTTGCCAAATCAATGGCTGGTTTCGGGGCATTTCTTGCCGGAGATAAAGAGGTTATCAGATATCTGAAATTCAATCTTAGATCACAAATTTTTGCAAAATCTCTTACCATGCCAATGGTAATCGGAGGATTAAAGAGACTGGAGCTATTAAGAACGAGACCTGAAATCAAGGCAAAGCTTTGGGAAAATGTTTATAAATTACAGAACGGATTAAGAGAAAGAGGATTCAACATTGGAGATACCAATACCTGTGTAACGCCGGTAATGATGCAGGGAACTCCTGTAGAAGCTACTCTTCTGGTAAAAGATCTCAGAGAAATTTACGGGATTTTCACCTCTGTTGTAGTATATCCGGTCATTCCAAAAGGAATGATTCTGTTAAGATTAATTCCTACCGCTTCTCACACCGATTCTGAGATTAATGAAACTCTTGCGGCATTTGAAGCTATTCATGATAAATTAGTAAGTGGTTACTATAAAGAACAGGAACAAAAATTACTGCAGGAACAAGGATTAAGTTTTAAACCGATTTAATCATAACAATAAAAAAACCACTGAAAATTCATCAGTGGTTTTTTATTTTAAAAGCTATAAACTATAAAAACGAATGAAACTCAGAGGATATATATTGGGGATCTTGTCAGCCGTTTCATACGGATTAATACCAATCTTCATCCTGCCGATCAAGCAGGCTCATTTTTCAATGGACATTACCCTGTTTTACAGGTTTTTCTTTTCTGCCCTGATGATAGGCGGATATCTGATTTATTCCCGGCAAAATTTCAGAATTAATAAAAGAGAAGCTTTAATATTGGCTATTCTGGGAATATGCTATGCCCTTTCCTCAGAATTTTTGTTTCTAGGCTATGACTTTCTTACCCCGGGAATTGCCTCCACCGTTCTGTTCATTTATCCTGTTATTGTAGCTTTGATTATGTTTTTCTTTTATAAAGAGAAGCTTAACAGATTATCGATAATTTCTCTCCTTTTCGCTTTTGCAGGAGTAAT
Source organism: Chryseobacterium gallinarum (assembly GCF_001021975.1). Taxonomy (NCBI): domain Bacteria; kingdom Pseudomonadati; phylum Bacteroidota; class Flavobacteriia; order Flavobacteriales; family Weeksellaceae; genus Chryseobacterium; species Chryseobacterium gallinarum. The sequence goes on from NZ_CP009928.1 coordinate 4,108,951, forward strand.
TGTTTTATGCCTGAAAGGAACCGGTTTTGAAATCAATTTTGCAGGCCTTGGAATTGTTATGCTCAGTTCATTATTTTATGCACTTTATATGGTGATTGTCAACAAATCAAATCTGAAAGTTTCGGGGTTTAAGCTCACCTTCTACTCTATGCTCTTTAATTCTTTATTTTTTATGACCAAATCTGTTATAGGGCATGAATCATTTGCTATTCCCTCTACGGCTATCTTTTTAAACTTTCTTATTTTTGCTTTCCTTACCACGGTTATTTCCAGTTTATGCCTGGTATATGCCATTAAACATATAGGCTCTACACCGGTTGCCATTCTGGGAGCACTGGAACCGGTAGTTGCTGTAATGGTAAGCGTATTTATATTTAATGAAAAGTTTACCACCAATTTGCTTATTGGGATTACCCTTATCTTACTCGGAGTTATACTGAATGTTATTTCCGACCGCAAAAATACAGCTCATGTTTAAAAAATGATTCTTACATTTTACTTATAAGCGAACAGGATAAAATATTTTTTTTTGAAAAAACTTTGGAATAACTTTGTAAAAAATTTCCGTTGAAAGATCTGCTTCTCATTACTCCACCTTTTACCCAACTTAATACTCCTTATCCTGCGACAGCTTATATTAAAGGGTTCTTGAATACCAAAAATATATCCAGCTATCAGATTGATCTGGGGATTGATGTTATTTTGGAATTATTTTCCAAAGAAGGCCTTCAAAAAGTTTTTGATAAAAAGATTGACCTTCAAAATGCATCAGAAAACACACAGAGAATATTTGCATTAAAAGAGGAGTATTTAAAAACCATTGACCAGGTTATTCCTTTTTTACAGGGTAAGACCCCCACTTTGGCAAGACAGATCTGCAGCATGAATTTTCTCCCGGAAGCTTCCCGTTTCAACCAATTGGATGATATGGAATTTGCATTCGGAAACATGGGTTTGCAAGATAAAGCCAAGCATTTGGCTACACTGTATTTAGAAGATATCTCAGATTATATTGTTGAAAATATTGACCCCGACTTTGGGTTCAGCCGATATGCAGAACGACTTGGTAAAAGCGCCAATTCCTTTGATGAATTATATTCAAAATTATCCGGAGAACAAACATTTATTGATGATTTTACACTGAAAATCCTTCGTGAGAAAATAGAAACTGTGCAGCCAAAACTGGTTTGTTTTTCTGTACCGTTTCCGGGGAATTTATACTCAGGGTTCAAATGTGCTCAATTTATAAAAAAGAATTACCCTCACATTAAAACCGCTATGGGCGGAGGCTTCCCCAATACTGAATTAAGAGAAGTAAAAGACCAGAGAGTTTTTGAATTTTTTGATTTTATTACCTTAGATGATGGTGAAGTTCCCCTTGAGCTTCTTTATGAAAATGTCTGCCATTTCAAACAAAGTGATGAGCCCCAATACAAAAGAACATTTTTAATTGAAAATCAGGAAGTTGTTTATAAAAACAATTCTAAGAAGCACGATTACAAGCAAGCTGAAATTGGTACTCCGGATTATACAGATTTAAAGCTGGATCAATATATCTCCGTCATTGAAATTGCCAATCCTATGCACAGTTTATGGAGTGACGGAAGATGGAATAAGTTAACTATGGCTCACGGCTGCTATTGGGGAAAATGTACTTTCTGTGATATTTCTTTGGATTACATTAGGATTTATGAGCCTATTTCCGCCAAAATTCTGGTAGACAGAATGGAGAACCTGATCAGAACCACCGGAGAAACCGGGTTTCATTTTGTAGACGAGGCCGCTCCACCGGCATTAATGAGAGAGGTGGCTCTGGAAATCCTTCGCCGGAATCTGGTGGTTACCTGGTGGACTAATATTCGTTTTGAAAAAAGCTTTACCCGGGATGTATGCTATCTGCTTAAACTTTCCGGATGTGTGGCGGTTTCAGGAGGATTGGAAGTTGCCAGTGACCGGTTGTTGAAGCTAATCGATAAGGGAGTTTCCGTAGAACAAGTGGCTAAAGTAACAAGAAACTTTACGGAAGCAGGAATTATGGTCCATGCCTATCTGATGTACGGCTACCCGACTCAAACCATTCAGGAAACTGTAGATTCTCTGGAAATGGTACGCCAGATGTTTGAAATGGGAATTCTTCAGAGTGGATTCTGGCATCAGTTTGCTATGACGGCTCACTCTCCTGTCGGTATCAGCCCCGATGATTTTGGAGTTATTCCGGTAAAGCAGGAAATTCAATTTGCCAACAACGATATAGATTTTAAAGATAAAACCGGAATCGATCACAATAAATTCAGCTTTGGTTTAAAAAAATCTCTCTTCAATTATATGCACGGAATTAATTTTGAATTACCGCTTCAGGAATGGTTCGATTTTAAAATTCCGAAAACAACTATTCATCCGGATTATATCCACGATTGTCTTCTGGATGACGAACAGTTCAATTTTAAAGGAAATTCAAAAATTATCTTTTTAACCAAAAACGTAATCGCTGAGAATCGTATAAAAAATAAAAAGAAATATCCCGGTAGCTATACTCTGCTCACGTTCCATTTAAAAACCAATATCGTAAAAGTGGAAGTGGAACAGGAAAAAGCGGAATGGCTGATGGCCATTCTGAAAGAAAATGCTATAGAAAATAATAAAAAATCTACGTTACAGCAGCTTAAAACCCAGTTTGAAGAGAGTTTTGAGGATTTTGAATTGTTCTGGTTTTCCAAGCCCATACAGCAATTGAAAGAAAATGGGGTAATTTTAAGTTTATAGATTTTTCCCAATTTTAATATTGTGATTTTCGGTTTTGGCTGAAGCCAGTTTGGAATTATCATATTATTAAGAACGGACTAAAGTCCGTTCCTATTGATGTTTATTATTAATTTTATAATATATGACAGCTTCTGTTGATGGCACTTATTGTTGATGTTAAAATTCCCGTAAGTTTTTTTTACTAATGGGTTCCTTCTTTTACAACAGGACCTACGGAAACTTTTTCCTGTATTTTAATAAAATTGGGATCCATAATAGCCATTCTTTCTGCAATAGCTTTATAGGTGGGATATTTCAATATAGATGCTCTTCCGGACATTTCCCTGTAAAGAGTAAAGCTTTTTCCTCCTGCTGTTTTAAGCTGTTTTGTAGTTGTGATGTATTTTCCGATATATTTACTTTTGGCATCGTAAATCTCAATATCTACAAAAGTTTTGTCCATAATTGTATCATCTGACCCGAAGCTCACCGGCAAATTGGTAAAATACCCTACAGGGACACCGTTGCTTAAAATTTCTCCTACTTTATTTACTTCAATATTCAGTTTATCAATCTTGGTTCTGATTGTATAGGCTTCTTTGGTTTTGGTATCCAGTTTTCTTTTAGGAACATTAGAAAAAAGTTCGTCCAGGGATTTGATATTAATTCCTTTATTATCTATGATTTTAAGTCCTTTTACAGAAGTATAAACGGCAGATTTCTCTTCACCTGAAAATGCTGAAGGTGAAATATAATCCAGTTCTATTACCTTATCCCTGTTATATACTCTATTGAGCTGTATGTAGCTGTCCCTGACAGAATCTACGATACTTTTATCAATAAACTTCATAGTATATAAAGGAGTTTCCTTTAAATCCATAAAAGTATACTCATTGGATTTGCCGGAAATCTTGGCTACCGGGATACCGTCTACATTGATAATTCCTCTTTTGGTTTTGATATTCTGGGCATTGAGGAATATTCCCAGAACTGTAAAGAATATGATTATACTTTTCTTCATAGAATCAGATTTTTACATGCATAAAAAAAGTGTAACACAAAGTTACACTTTCTTGAAAATATATTTAGCTTTTCATTTAATTATTCACAAAGGATAATTCCTTTATTATGATTAAATTCTACAACACCGCTTTTGATTGCATAAGCAAAAACAGAGTCTTTTCCGGATTCTTTAGTGAAGTTTTTAGCATAAGCTTCATCAATAGAATTAGCAAAAAGCTTTACATCACCTCCGATTAAAGAAGAAACGATTCCTGCGTGGTTTTTCATGATGTGAAACTCACCATTTTTTCCAGGCAATAATACCGAATCTACGTCTCCTTCAAAAACTACGTATTCTGGTGTTAAAATTTTTATATTCATTTTAATTTAGATTTGAAGATTTCAGATTTCAGATTTCAGACAACCTTAAAGTCTCATGTCTGTTATCTGCTATCTTTATGTCTAATTATATTAAGCGTTTTCAGCTAGCATTTTTTGTCCGGCTTCGATAGCTTCTTCGATAGTTCCTTTCAGGTTGAAAGCTGCTTCTGGTAAGTGATCCAATTCACCATCCATAATCATATTGAATCCTTTGATTGTATCTTTGATATCAACCAATGATCCCGGGATACCTGTAAACTGCTCTGCTACGTGGAAAGGCTGAGATAAGAATCTCTGAACTTTTCTTGCACGGTAAACAACTGATTTATCTTCTTCAGAAAGTTCTTCCATACCAAGGATTGCGATGATATCCTGAAGTGCTTTATATCTTTGAAGGATTTCTTTTACCCTTTGAGCACAGTTGTAGTGATCGTGACCAATAACTTCCGGAGCAAGGATTCTTGAAGTAGAAGCCAGTGGATCTACCGCTGGATAAATACCCAATGAAGCAATCTTTCTGTCAAGTACTGTAGTTGCATCCAGGTGGGCAAACGTAGTTGCGGGAGCCGGGTCAGTTAAGTCATCCGCAGGTACATATACCGCCTGTACTGAAGTAATGGAACCATTTTTAGTTGAAGTAATTCTCTCCTGCATCGCACCCATCTCAGAAGCAAGAGTCGGTTGGTAACCTACCGCTGATGGCATACGACCAAGAAGTGCAGACACCTCAGAACCAGCCTGTGTAAAACGGAAGATATTGTCTACGAAGAAAAGTACATCTCTACCTTGTCCGGTTTCACCACCATCTCTGTAGTATTCAGCTAATGTAAGACCAGAAAGGGCTACTCTCGCTCTTGCACCTGGCGGCTCGTTCATCTGTCCGAAAACGAATGCTGCTTTTGAATCTTTCATAGCTTCCAAGTCTACTTTAGAAAGATCCCAACCTCCATTTTCCATAGAGTGCATGAAATCATCACCATATTTGATAATTCCAGATTCCAGCATCTCTCTTAACAGGTCATTTCCTTCTCTCGTTCTTTCACCTACTCCGGCGAATACAGAAAGACCTCCGTGCCCTTTTGCAATATTGTTAATCAACTCCTGAATCAATACTGTTTTACCTACACCGGCACCACCGAACAAACCAATTTTACCTCCTTTTGCGTAAGGCTCAACTAGGTCGATTACTTTAATACCTGTAAATAAAACTTCTGCTGAAGTTGATAATTGATCAAATTTTGGAGCTGGTCTGTGAATTGGAAGACCACCTTCCTTAGAAATATCTTGAAGTCCATCGATAGCATCACCAACAACGTTGAATAGTCTTCCGTTTACTGCCTCACCGATTGGCATAGTAATAGGATTTCCAAATCCGATTACCTCTTGACCTCTCTTAAGACCGTCAGTAGCGTCCATTGCAATACATCTTACTGTATCTTCGCCAATATGTTGTTCTACCTCTAAAACTACTTTTTCACCGTTTTCTTTTGTAATTTCTAACGCGTCATAGATTGCTGGAACAGCTTCCACATCTGTAAAGACAACGTCGATTACCGGACCAATAATTTGAGAAATTTTACCTTTAATTTGGTTTGCCATTGCTAAATTTTTTCTTGGTGCAAATATAGTGATTCTTCATAAACCCGCAATTGGTAAAAAAAAGATTTTTATCATGCTTTTTTACAAATTTACCTATGCAGCAGTTTACTATCTGTCCAGCCTGTTTACCTGCAAAAATATTGATACATCGTTATATTGATAGATTGTTACATTATATCTATATTTGCAATCAAAATTTTTCCGTTTTGAAAGTTTTCAAGAATTTTACAGATTACTCCTCCCAAAAGCCTCTGGCACTATCTTTAGGTATGTTTGACGGGGTGCATCTCGGACACAAAAGCATCATCGACGAACTTATTAAAAGAGGTACAGAAAACAATCTGGAGACTGCTATCCTTACATTCTGGCCTCATCCAAGATTTGTTTTTAATCCTAATGAAGATTTAAAACTTCTGAATACACTGGAGGAAAAAAAGCAACTGGTTGAAAGATACGGCATTGATAATCTTTTTCTGAAAGAATTCGATGAAGAGTTCAGAAATTTAACCGGAGAAGAATTTGTACGTCAGATTTTAATTGACAAGCTGAATGTAAAATACCTTATTATCGGGTATGACCATTCTTTCGGCAAAAACAAAAGCGGAAATTTTGAACTCCTCCAAAAGTTATCCAAAGAACTTGATTTTGAAGTGGAACAGATGGAAGCTATCAATATTCATGAAAATAATATCAGCTCAACAAAGATCCGGAATGCCCTTTTAGCAGGAAAGATCCGGGAGGCCAATGAAATGCTGGGATACTCCTACTCTGTTTCAGGAACGGTAGTTCATGGTAAGAAAATCGGAAGGACTATTGGGTATCCTACAGCCAATATTGATACAGAATCAATTAAACTTTTGCCTAAAAAGGGAGCTTATATCGTAGAAGTTGATATAAAGGGACAATTCTACAAAGGAATGCTGAGTATTGGAACCAACCCTACGGTAAATGGTGAAAAACTTACGGTAGAAGTCTATATCCTTGATTTTGACAATGATATTTATGATGAAAAAATTACCGTGAGATTCAGGGATTTCCTTCATGATGAAATCAAATTTGAAGGAATTGAAAAACTAATTGAAAGGTTAGATGAAGATAAACGATTAACAGAAGGATTTAATTTCTAAATGAAAAGAGCTATTCAACAATGATGAATAGCTCTTTTTATTTATTTCAAAACTTTTAGGTAAACCTTCTGTGTTTCATTATTTAATTTTACATTAGGAAACTGCTTATCATAGTCAATAAATATATCTCCCTTTTCTCCTGCTTTTCCATTTCCATCGGAATCCCAGCTTATTGTCACATAATATTTAACAGGGCCTGCCGGTTTGGGATTGATTTTATTTTCTGCATTCTCAGGTACCGGCAAATCAATAGTAAAAGGAACTGATTTTTGCTCGTATTCCATTTCTGTAATCAATGTAGCAGGAGCATCTGCCAGCCTTTCATCAGCACCATACAAACTTACCTTAAGCTTAGGATTTTTAATCGTAAAATTTTCTGTTCCCGAAAATTCAATTTTCAGATTGTTTGAGGTTTCAGGATGAGCCACTGTTGGAGCCGGAGCCTTTTCATCAGGGCCAGGTTTTTGCGGGGGCTTGCTGCAGCTTGATAGCATCAATGTACCGGCTGCTATAAATACTAAAAGGTGATTTTTCATTTGTTCTTATTTTATTAATATTGTTCATCTATTTCACTAATTATTGATAACAAAATCCATACCTAAAGAGCAGATTTCATTGGATTATAAAGAATCATTAACAGCATTCTGGGCTTTTTTTGTCAAAGATTGAAAAACCAGCTCATAGGACTGATCAATAAGTTTAAGGATCAAATCTTTTTTTAATCCATCTACCATTACAGAGTTCCAATGAGTTTTATTCATATGATAGGCACCAGTAATCTGAGGGTATTGTTCCCGGAGTTCAGCACTCCATTCCGGATCTGTTTTCACATTAATTGATAACGGTTGTTTTTCAAGCCCCATCAGTAAAAACATTTTCGTATCTACTTTTAATACCAGTGTCTCATTATCGAAGGGGAAACTTTCCGTAACTCCTTTTTTGGTCAGACAATAATCTAAAATTTCGTTAGCATTCATGACAATAAGGGTAAGTAAGTGATTGTAAGTAATATTTGTAACGATAAATGATATTGAATAAAAATATTTAATCCTTTAATTCAAATTTAGTAAATTTAGAAGAGAAAAATAGTTTCACCAATTACAATATTATGAAAGCTTTGGTAATCGGCGCTACAGGTGCCACAGGAAAAGACCTGGTTAATCAGTTATTGAATGATAAAGATTTTGACGAAGTTGATATTTTTGTCAGAAGACCTGTTGACATTGAAAACGAAAGACTTAAGGTTCATATTGTTAATTTTGAAAAACCTGAAGAATGGAAGAATATGGTAAAAGGTGATGTTGCATTTTCCTGTTTGGGAACGACTTTAAAGGATGCCGGAAGTAAAGAAGCCCAGAAAAAGGTGGACTTTGATTATCAATATGAGTTTGCAAAGGCCGCCAAAGAAAATAATGTTGAAGATTATATTCTTGTTTCCGCCTATGGGGCCAATCCGAAATCCAAAATTTTCTATTCAAAAATGAAAGGAGAGCTGGAGGAAGCGGTAAAACAACTTCATTTTAATAAAATTACCATTTTCAAACCGGGGATGCTGGAACGAAGAAATTCTGAAAGAACCGGTGAAGTATTAGGCAGCCGGATTATAAAGTTTGCCAACAAATTCGGCTTGCTGGAGAGCCAAAAACCCTTGCCTACTGATGTTCTGGCTAAAGCAATGATCAATTCTTCCAAAATAAAAAGCAACGGCTATTCCAGTATTAAGCTGGGAAATATTTTCTGCTTTGCAGATAAAGTCATTGAGCAATAGTTAAGTAAGTCACGGCTAACCTATTCTGATTCTAGAGTTTTTCCTTGCAGCTTGTTTTCAAAAAATAAAAAAGTGGATCCAGGGGAATCCACTTCGAACTTATAAATTTCTTGTGATGTTATTTCAGATGTTTTGTAATTGCCTCGCTTGTCGGCTTGGTAGTACTTACATACGTATCAATCAGTTTTCCGTTTTCATCGATCAGGAATTTCGTAAAGTTCCAAAGGATCGTGGTATTTTTTACTCCGTTTAATTCCTGTTCTGTTAAATATTTAAAGATAGGTGCCATATCATCCCCTTTTACAGAAACTTTTGCGGCCATTGGAAATGTGACTCCATAATTTTTCTGGCAGAATGCTCCGATTTCAGTATTGGTTCCCGGCTCCTGCCCTCCAAAATTATTGGCTGGAAATCCTACCACTACCAGTTTATCTTTATACTGCTCATATACTTTTTCAAGATCTGCATACTGTGGAGTAAAACCACATTCTGAAGCAGTGTTGACAATAAGGATTTTCTTCCCTTTAAAGTCTGCAAAGTTGATTTCTTTACCATCCAGGCTTTCCACTTTGAAGTCGTATATCGTTTTTCCCATAAGTTCTTTGGTTTTAGCTTTAGAAATTTCGCTTTTTTGATTGGTGCAGCTCTGCAAAAATGCCATAAAGGAGAGCAGCAGTAAAAAAATCTTTTTCATTTCTTATTAATTTATTTGCCGGTTACAGCAGTTGGATTAAAACTTAAAAATATTGGCCGGAAAAACTTTATTCACCTCTATTTTATTGAGCAGCATGACATAGTCACCGTCCTTTTTGGAGCTTGAAGATTCTATCCTGAAAGGCATTGTAAGGTTACCCACTTTTTTATAGTCTGAGTAAATTACCGTTTCGTCTTTTTTCACTTCCTTTAGCAACATATACGTTTTTGCATCAAAATAATACATGTTCTTATTGACGTTTTTGGTAAGTTCCACTTTATGGCAATAGATCTCTCCTACTTTTTCTTTTCCGAGATATCTGGCATCAAATCCCTTGTTTTCCCAGTCGATAAAATCATTATCAAAGCTTTCCGGTACATACTCCGGATATTCCTGAAGTTTATTGGCAGCGTAGTTCATTGCATACCCTTTAGTTCCGTCAAAACCTTCAATAGCAGTATCTTTCCCGTTGATCGTAATGATCGTTTTGGTGAAGTTCGGGCGTTGCTGGTAAATTTTTATAGGATATTCATCTTTGATTCCCAACACTACTTTTCCCTGCAGCAATACTGAATTTAAAAGCTTCCAATTCGTTAATCCTCCGGATAGCTCAATGTTTTTGTCTATGATCTCTTTTGCCGTCTGGGCAAAAGCATAATGCGAAAATATCAGGCTAAATACTAAAAGTAACTTCTTCATTAATTTTATTTATAAATTCAAATATAAGGGGATTTAAGCGAAATAACAAAAGGTTAAGAAAGCAGAGAAAGCGGAAAGACAAACCTGTAAATCAGCGATTCACTTTTTGCTTTCATTTTCAAATCAACTTTCTGGCTTTTTCAAGGTCTTCAGGAGTATCAATACCTACTCCTACAAAGTTGGTTTCTATCATTTTAATTTTCATGCCATATTCGAGATAACGGATACATTCTATTTTTTCAGAAATTTCCAATGGTTTCATTTCCAACTTGGAGAACTGCAGCAAGGCTTCTTTTCTGAAAGCATACACCCCGATATGTTTGAAATAGCTTATATCGTAAGATACCTCCCTGTGAAAAGGAATCACGGAACGACTGAAATACAGGGCAAAACCATTATTGTCCGTAATGACTTTTACATTATTGGGATTTTCTATTTCTTCTTTTTCAGACAGCTTTATTTTTAGGGAAGCCAGGGAAATTTCCTGTTGATCATCTGCTTTGAAAACGTCGATCAATTGTTGCAGAGGTTCCAGTTTAAGGAACGGTTCATCTCCCTGAACGTTGATCACGATATCACAGTCGATATTTTGTACGGCTTCAGCAATACGGTCACTTCCGGTCTCATGTTGTCCTGTCATAACAGCTTTCCCTCCATTTTTTTCGATTTCTTCAAAAATAATTCCGGAATCTGTAGCTACAAACACTTCATCAAACAAACCTGTTTCCACCACATTCTGATAGGTAGTGGTAATAACGGTCTTCTCTCCCAGAGTCTGCATTAATTTCCCCGGAAAACGGCTCGCTTCATAACGGGCAGGGATCACAGCAATTATTTTCATTCAGTAAAATGTTAATTAAGTTTTTTTTAAAATCGCCATTCCGTTTTGCAAGGAATAATAAGGCTTATCTCAGACCAAAAATAGTGAAAACTATTTACTTTGTTCTATAAAATATAGTATTCTGTCCAGGCGTCCAGCAATCTTTTCTGTCTTCAAAAAGAAAAACTCCCACACTTTTAATGCAAATGTGAGAATTGTATAAATTTTAAATGAGTGAAAATTAAAAAGAAAGCTTTACGCCTACCATATTGTACTCCCATTGCCGGGAAGCTGTAAGGTCAAATTTATATTTTGTTTTTCCTATAGTACCTTCTGAAGATGTATACCTGCTTTTTGAGATGGTTTTCCCGATAAAATATCCCATCAATAAAGCCAATGGATAGTCTGAAGCCCAGTGTACTTTACTTTGCATCATTTGAAAACACAATGCCCCGGCCAAGGTATATCCCACAGGTTTTATCCATTTGGCATCCGGGTAATTGTCTGCAATAACGGTGATACCGGCCATAAAGGTTGTTAAATGTCCTGACGGCATTGCATCATAATTCGACGTATTTTTACTGAATGCGGAAAAACTTGGGAAAGGATTCCAGGCTCCGCCTTTATGTCCATATTCTTCTGCAATAAACGGGCTTTCTCTTCCGGTAATTCGTTTAATGGTTTGAGTAAAAACTCCTGAGAGAATTAAGCTTTCCATCAATCCGCTTGCTGTAGCCTGTGCCCTGTAATCATTTTTGATCAATCCGTAAGTACCAAAACCGATTCCAAGCAATACCAGTGTGGAACCGTTTCCTATCAAATATAAGGTTGAACCGATATCTTTGGGTATTTTAAAAACTCCACCGAGCTTTGTATAATTATTATCCTTGTCCATACCCCATCTTTCCCCCAATTCTCTTGAATTATCTATCAGTTTTTGATCAAAAGGCAAAAGAATTAACGTAGAAACTACTGCTCCCCCTAAATAATAAGCATGGTCTTTCGCTACAAAATCTTTATTGGTATCAATAAAATTTCTGGGTAATTTGGTGACAAAATCCAATAGTCTGGGCTTAGGATAGGTCCGGACAGAGCCGTCTTTAAGTGTATAAGTTTGTACTTTAAGGACTTCTTTTTGTAATTCTTTCACCTTTAATGTATCCTGCTCCTGTGCGGAGAGCCATAGAGATACTGGTAAAAGCAGAAATTTCAATTTTTTCATCTTTGTTATTTTCAACCCTGTTTATCTTAACTTATGAAATCCCAAAGGTAATTCCTGTCAGATTATACTACAAATATTTATTTAATTTTAATTTTTATTTAATTTTCTTATAAAAGTTAACTTGTTACTGGTCTATATATTTAACGAAAAGAATAATTCCGTAAATCCAAGAAACGTATAAAAAAGAATATAAAAAGCCATATGAGAAGCTTTTTAATATATTTCCTTTACATTTTCCGGAGTTTTTAAATACCAACCTCAAAGCTCTGAAGAAAATCCAATACAGCATAGCAGCTAAAAACAAAACTGCAGACCAGAAAAAAAGTCCAAGAAAAGATAATAGAAACGCAAGCAGAAAGGAAAATATAATCCATAAAACAATAGAAATTATTATACCTCCTATTCCTTCTCCAACATCTGGTAAGCCCAAGTCAAAATTATCCAAAGTTCCTGAAAATCCCGGCGCTTTTTTCATCCTTTCTGCCGTTACAATATTTCCTAAATTATCTTTCAATTTTAATCCGTTGTAAAGGCTTAGACTGATAAATAAAAAGAATACTATTGCTAGAATAGATGTTGATACAATAGAATTTTGAAATAAAGATCGGTGAGAATCTATTCCCGATAACCATACACTCAGAATTACTAAACCAATAATGACTAATGTTGAATAGAATAGAAATTTAGTATAGATAGGTGGTTTTCCTGGAAGTTTCATAACATTTGTCTACTATATAAAGTTCGACTTCACTCTGCGCAACAATGCTAATTCATTATGATTTTAGCGCTGTCATGCTGAGCGAAGTCGAAACATGTATTTATTCAAATTATTTTAAATTATTCAAAGCGTTTTCCAGTTTCGGAAGCATCACTTTGATCTCGTCGATGGCAAGACCTCCTACTGACGCACGGAACCAAGGCTCTGATTTTTCTTCTCCGAATGCAGAGAAAGGAACCAAGGCAACCCCAGCTTCATTAATCAGATAAAATACCAGGTCTGATGAGTTTTCAATTACAGCTCCGTCAGGTTTAGTTTTTCCGATATAATCCAGTTTGATGGTAAGATAAAGTGCTCCCATCGGTTCGATACTGTCTATGGATAATCCTTTTCCTTTCAAATCCTGAATGCCTCCGTGAAGAACTTTTAAGCTTTCTTCCAGTTTAGCTTTAAAATCAGCTACGAATGTATTTACATTTTCAGGATTCTCATAGAATTTTGCAGTAGCTTCTTGTTCAGGCTTCGGTGCCCAGGCTCCTACGTGGGTAAGAAGCGCTTTCATTTTATCGATAATGTGGGCCGGCCCGAATCCCCATCCTACACGTACTCCTGTTGCTGCAAGACATTTTGAGATACCATCGATGTAGATGGTATATTCTTTCATTTCAGGGAAAAGGGAAACCGGATCTACGTGCTCTGCACCAAAAGTAAGGTTAGAATAAATCTGGTCATACATTAAGTATAACGGTTTTTCATCCGCTCTTCTTTTTTTGTTTTCAGCAATTACCAATTCACAGATTTCTGAAAGCTGCTCTTTGGTGAACATTGTTCCTGTTGGGTTTAGTGGAGAACACAAAGCCAATAGAACGGCTCCATCCAAATGAGGTTTTAAATCATCTGCTGTTGGAAGGAAATTGGTTTCCGGCTTTGTTTTTACCTCTACAGCATTCGCAGAAGTAAGGTAAGCATAATGATTATTGTTCCAGGATGGAGTTGGGTATACAACTTTATCTCCTTCATCTACGATAGTTTTGTATACAGCATAGATCAAAGGTCTTGATCCTGCGGTAATTAAAATATCATTAGGAGCATAATCCAGGTTCCATCTGTTTTTCAGATCTTTGGAAACCTCTTTTCTTAAAGATAAAAGTCCGTTGGCAGGTGGGTAATTTGTCAGATTATTCTGATAGGCTTTCTGAATCTCTTCCTTCAGCAATGCCGGGATAGGATAGATATTAGAATTCAGGTCACCAATAGTAAGATTGGCAATTTCTGCACCCTTTGCTTTTAGATCGTTTACTTCGTTACCAATTTTTACAATTTCAGAACCAATCAGGTTCGCCGCTAATTTTGAAACTTTCACTTTATTTCTTATTTAAAATTTACTATTATTACTCTACACGGATTCTCTCATGTATTTGATCTACCGGCATCTGTGCATCAAAAAGGGCTATTAGTTCTTTTGCTTTTTTTGCCGTATTGGAATTCGGATATTTTTTGATAATCCTATTGAATTCCGCCCTGTTTTCATCGTATAGTTTTCCGGTCCCTTTGTCGAAATCTATTTGGTAGGTTGGCGTATTATCCATTCCCAGAAGATAATCGATCAGGTACATATTATACCCTTCCTTTACCGTTTTCATCAACTTACTTTTAGGATATTTGTTGATGAAATTTTCCCAGAACATCAACCTATTTCCCAATTCTTCCCAAGAGATCATCAAACCGGCATCTGCTGCATAATTGGTCTCGCTTTCTTTGTCATTCTGCATAATATAAGCCTCATAATCCGGTGTCACTTTATTCTTAAAAACAGATGAATAATATCCCGGAACCGTCCAGATTTCAGTCATCCCTTCTCCTACTTCCCTGAATTCGAGACCTGCTTTTTTAAATTCGGCTGCGAGTTTTTTCACATTATCCGGAAGATTGTATCGTTCTTTTTCTGCATCATAATAATTGACATATTTGTCTAAAATGTCAGCATGCAAAGAACTTAGGCATTCTGTATATTTTTCTCTTATTTTTAGAAAGTCTTCATACGTTTTATCATTCTGTTCCAGACTGTTTCCTGCAATCTCCTTATCTGTTTTAGTACGATACCATTGAAGGGAGTTTATATAATCCTCCGTTTTATTGGCAGGAGAACAGGCTGTATCAATTGGTTTATACAGATCTTCTTTGGTTTCGTTTTTGGCAATTGAGTCATTTGCTGGTTTTACATCAGAAACTGTAACTTCCTTTTTACAGGAAACTACAGCTGCAAACAGTATACAAACTGTTATAATATTTTTTATCATCTGCTATCCGGTGATTAATCCAGTTTTAAATCTGTTTTAACCGCTCCAATTTTAGCTTCCAATGATTTCAATTTATCCTTAAAGTCAGCTTCAGAAGTGATGGCATCTTTTACGGAAACATAAAACTTAATTTTGGGCTCTGTTCCTGAAGGTCTTACACATACTTTTGTTCCATCCTGAGTATAGTATATCAATACATTAGACTTTGGAATATCAGCCATTATCTTTTTCTCATTCGTAGAAACGGTAAAGCTTGTCTGCTCTTTAAAATCCTTGATTTCTTCTACCGGAGAACCTGCCAATTCTTTTGGAGGATTTTCGCGGAAGTTTTTCATCATACTCTGGATTTCTTCTGCTCCTTCTCTTCCTTTTCTTACAATATTGATTAATCCTTCATAATACATTCCAAGATCTTTGTAGATCTCAATCATGTACTGATACATTGTTTTTCCGTTAGCCTTGCACCATGCAGCAATTTCACAAGCCAAGAGAATACTTCCGCAAGAGTCTTTATCACGAACAAAATCTCCTGTCATAAATCCGAAACTTTCTTCTCCACCGCATACGAATTTTTGTGTTCCTTCTGCTTCACGGATCATTTTCCCAATCCATTTGAATCCTGTAAGACCTACCTTACATTCTACTCCGAATTTTTGAGCAATATCATAGAAGATATCAGATGTTACAATCGTAGAACCAATAAACTCTTTTCCTGTAATTCTTCCCTGCTTTCTCCATTCGTTCAAAATGTAATAAGTAAGGATGGTATTGGTTTGGTTACCGTTCAGTAACTGCATTTCACCTTCAAGGTTTCTTACAGCAATTCCCAATCTGTCACCATCCGGATCTGTTCCAATCACGATATCAGCATTGGTTATTCTTGCAAGATCCAACGCCATTTCCAACGCTGCCGGTTCTTCCGGATTTGGAGAATCTACCGTTGGGAAGTTTCCACTTGGGATCATTTGCTCTTTTACCAGATCAATCTTTTTAAACCCGGCTTTTTCTAAAGCTTTTGGAATGGTTGTATAGGTAGTTCCGTGGATGGATGTGAAAACAATATTTAAGTTTTCTTTTCCTACATTCTGATAGGTAGAATTTTCAATGCAGGCATCGATGTACACATCATCCTGCTCCTCTCCGATCCATTCGATCAGATCATCATTTCCGTTAAACTTAATTTCATCGAATTTTACAGAATATACTTCCTTGATGATCGCTTCATCGTTGGGTGGTACGATCTGTGCCCCGTCATTCCAATAAACTTTGTAACCGTTATATTCAGGTGGGTTGTGAGAGGCTGTTAATACAATTCCTCCGTTACATTTTTTATCACGAACAGTGAAAGACAGTTCCGGAGTGGGTCTGTGGTCTTTGAAAAGCAATACTTTAATTCCGTTTGCTGTCAAAACATCGGCAACCAATTTTCCGAATTCTTTTGAATTATTACGAACATCATAAGCGATAGCGACTTTGATTTCTTCTCCCTTGAACTGCTGCAGCATATAATTGGCAAGTCCCTGGGTGGCCTGTCCCAATGTATATTTGTTTAAGCGATTGGTTCCTACTCCCATGATACCGCGCATTCCTCCTGTTCCGAACTCAAGTTCTCTGTAAAAAGAATCTTCGAGGTCAGGTGAATTGCTGTCAATTAATAATTGTACGGCATCTCTTGTTTCTTTATCGAATGTTTCATGTAGCCAAAGTTTTGCTTTTTCTAATGTTGTCATATTTATGTTTGTTTTTTAAGCTGGAAGAAGGAAGCTGGAGGCTGGAAGATGTTTCTGTGCCGAGCTTCAGAATTCTGCTTTTTTTTATTATTCTGTTTTGTTTTTAAGCTGGAAGATCGAAGCTGGGAGATGGAAGTTTTCTCTTTTCCCAGTTTCAAGCTTTCTGCCTTTGTTTTTATATTTTGTTTTTAGGTTAAAAGAGGAAAAAGTATGGTAAACTAAAAGTTCTCCCGACTTCTGGCTTCCTTCTTCCAGCCTACTAATCCAGTTTCTTATTTTCAACTTTTGCCGTTTTCTCTACCTTAAACGCTCTGATCGGATCGTTATAATAGATAAATTTGGCAGTATTCTGAATATTTCCTTTCAAAGAATCTTTAACATTGACCTCTGCATAATTTCCGTTTTTAGAATCAATATTCAGGTTGGTGATTTTCCAGTAGGGAGCAATTAAACTTGCTGTGTCTGAAATCTTTATTACGGCTTCTTTCGTTAATCCCAAAAAATTGGCTCTACTTCTGTTCTGCATCTCCACTTCTGCTCTTCTGGTGTTTACAGATCCCATGAAACTTGCATTGTTTTTCATATTGAGTCTGAAATTATCTGTTTTAATTTCACTCGAAATATTCATTTCCACGGAATCGGAAACTGCTACTTTTTCTAGGTTATATTTTGAATAAATGGTCACGTTATAAAAATCCACTCCTTTTGTTCCTCTCTTTTCTTTAATGAAAAGTGTTTTATCTTTTACATCAACGTCAAGGTTATTTGCTATGTTGGGATACGTCTCAATTTCCACAAAATTTTTCGGGCCCCTGGCATAAAATACACGGAATTTACCATTCAGATCCAGATTAACAAACTCTGAAACATCCACATCTTTCTTTTCAATATTTCCTTTTGGAGAAACCTTACCACAGGAAATAACCGCCACCAGCATTAATGTGTATACTATTTTTTTCATATTTAATTTTAAATATTCTATTATCATTCTGATGATTAAACATAATCATTCGTATCGAAAATCCTCAAAGCCATTTTACATCTGATCCAGAGAATTCCCAACTCTATTATGTAACAAAAATAGGATTAAAATTTTTAAAAAACTTTGTCTTTTGACAATAAAATACCTGATAATTTTCAATTTTTTTACTTTTCAGGGAGAAGTTAATTTTCTTTTTTGTCCTATTCTTATAAAATCAGAGGTTGAAATTTTAACCCATTAAAAATAAAAGCCAGTAATTTCTACTTACAGGCATTCCATAAAAGAAAAAACATCTCAAAAAGCATTACTTTTTGAGATGTTTTATAATATATATTGATATCATTTAATAACTATTTTCCGCCGAAGCAGAATAAATTGCTAGTGCTACCAAAATAACAACAATAATAATTCCAATAATTAAAGGTTTCCATATGGGTTTCTTTGGATATTCCGGTTCGTTGGGAAAATATTTCGGAACAAAATAATCGGATAATAATATCCCTCCTGCAAACCCGCAAACATAAGCCAGAGCACTGATGGGTTTATCCGGAATATTAACTATAATACCTGTCAATATGGTTATTACAATAGAAACTCCTAAAACAGTATAAGCTTCTTTCTTCTTATCGACATCCAATAGGTTTTGAAACAATAAAACACCTCCGAAAAGCGTAGAAAGAAAAATAGAAAATCCTAAAATTGATTTTTTAGAATAAATTTTGGGTAATTTTTCTTCCATTATATCACTTCATCAATATTATAGTTCTTATGCTCACGGTTGGTTCTGATAATCATTTCTCCTAAGAATCCGGCAACAAATAATAAGGTTCCCATGATCATCATCGTTAAAGCAATATAGAACCAAGGGTTATTGGTAATCAAGTGTCCATAAATCCCTCTGGCTACATCAATCAGTTTGGATACTCCCAACCAAAGGGCTGAAAGAAAACCGAAGATAAACATTAAGGTTCCTACTGCTCCAAAAAAATGCATGGGCCTTCCTCCAAACCGGCTTACAAACCAAAGCGTTACCAGATCTAAAAAACCTCTGATAAATCTTTCTGTTCCGAATTTTGAAGTTCCGTAAGGCCTTGCCTGATGCTGTACTTCTTTTTCAGTAATTCTTCTGAATCCTGCATTGGCAGCCAATACCGGGATATAACGGTGCATATCCCCGTATACATCAACGGATTTTACGACTTGTTTTTTGTAGGCTTTCAAACCACAATTGAAATCGTGAAGATATACTCCCGAAACTTTTCTGGCAGCAGCGTTGAATAATTTTGACGGTATATTTTTTGTCATCACATTATCAAAACGCTTCTTTTTCCAACCGGAAACGATATCGTAATTTTCATTAACAACCATATTGTAGAGTTCAGGAATCTCTTCCGGGAAGTCCTGTAAATCTGCATCCATGGTGATTACCACATCTCCGTTCGTTCTTGCAAAAGCGGCGTGAAGTGCCTGTGATTTCCCGTAATTTCTGGAAAATTTAATAGCGTGGATCTGAGGATACTGTACTTTCATATTCTCAATAATACTCCACGACAAATCCGTACTTCCATCATCTACAAACCAGATTTCATAAGATAAATTATTGGTTTTGCAAACGTTATCAATTCTTGAAAAAAGCTCTTCCAAAGAGTCTTCCTCGTTCAGTAACGGAATAACTATAGATAAATTCATTTAATTTTTAATAAAATTAGGCTTGATTGGCTTCTTCGGGCTGATAAACACTTCTCGTTCTGAAAAATGCTCCGAAAAACACCGACAAAACTACGTAAAATATAAGAATTGCTGCAAAATATCCTGAAAAATGACTTGCCGTAAGCATATCTTTTCCTTTCACAGCTTCAGGAGTAAAGCTTTGCAACCTTTCTTTGTATTTTTGATCCAGCTCATCAATATCTTTCTGATGTTTTAAAATTTTTCTTGCCGAAGTATATTCTGTATCCAGTTCTGATTTTTGTCTTTGAACATATTGATAGTTCAATAGGCTTTTGGCAGCCGGATCCACAAAGTTTAGAAAAGCATAAATACTGAAAATGGAAAGAATTCCCCCTATGAACATCGGAATAAATGCCCTCTTGAAAGCTTCTTTAAACTTTACAACTCTATGGTTATTCCAATATGATTTAACAGACCAGAAAGCAGCACCCGCATATAAAACAGGTAAAATAAAAGCATTGGCTTTCAGTGAGATATCAAAATAATTGATTCCTGAAAAAAAAGTGTATACTACAAAAAAAACGATCATTGTAGCGATAAATAGTATAATTCCTAGTGTTGATGGACTTTTCGTCATGTTTAAATTTTTAGAAAAAAGTGAAAAATTATTCCTCTAAATGTCAGCTGCTTAGCTCTACCACTGCATTTTTTCGACAAATTTTCTTTAATAATGTTTTGAAGTTTACAAATATTTCCTACCTTTGCAACGGCAAGTCCTAAACAACCAGCTCCTGAGAATCCTCCAGGGTGGGAACGCAGCAAAGGTAATCGGTCGTAGCGGTGTGATTTAGGTAGCTTGCCATTTTTTTTTGGTTTAAAGTGAGAAGAGAGGTAATTGGATAATTATCTTTTTTTGTTTTTAATACCTTACGCACTATTTTCATTGTTGATTTTTAAAATTACCTCCTTTCTTTTATTGATTAAAATTCGAATGTCTCGCCCAGTTTCGGTAAAACAAGTTCTACATTTTTATCTGCAAAATGCTTTAATGCACTTTCGTGGTTGATCTCGATTGCAGGGAATGTATCAAAATGACACCCGATTACTTTTGGCGTTTTTAAAAGTTCCGCAGCCGCAAAAGATGCTTTTCTCGGGCACATGGTGTAGTGACTACCGATAGGAAGAATAGAAAGGTCGATATTCCCGTATAATCTTGGGAATAGTTCCATATCTGCCATTACCCCTGTGTCTCCTGCCAAATAGATGTTTTTACCTTCAGGAAGCCTGAAAATATACCCTACAGGAACCCCTCCGTAGCTTCCATCCGGGAAAGAGCTTGTATGGTGAGCCGGAACCATGGAAATTTTAAGATCGTCGATTTTTGCTGATCCTCCCAAGTTTACATCGTCTGTATTTTTTGCCTGTTTAAAATACCCGCATACTTCAGGTACCCCGATTACAGTAGCCTCCGGATAATGCTGCAAAACTTCCGCAACATCTGCAATATGATCACCATGCGCATGGGTCAACAAAATGTAATCGATTTTCTGAGCGGCAATATTAAATCCCGACTCTGCTTTTTTGTAATTGTAAAAAGGGTCACTTAAAATAGTCTTGTCTTTGTAAGTAAACAAGAAACAATTTTGCCCTAAAAATTGTATTTTCATTGTACGTTTAATTTTTCAATTATTATGAAACACCAATGGCTCAAATAATTTCACAAATACACAATGAGGTAGTGACATTCGTGAAAGTGTTTGTGACATCCGTGGTTTATTCTTTTTATTTTATATCAATTCTATTTTTCAACTGAAATCTCCCCTGTTTTGGAATTTACTTTTGCTAAAAAATATAATGGAGCTTCTTCTTTATTTCTCTTATCGTTTTTATTTGCAAAGCCAATGTAATAAAACTCATATATATACATAACTTGATAAAACGAATCTATGTCATAGGGACTTTTTTCTACATTAATTTATCATTTGTAGAATCAGTCTCATATCCAAAGTAGTAGTATCCATCCTCAAAATAATAAAAAATTGGTTTTAAGTCTTTAAACTCTTTTTCATTATTATTCTTTAAACTCTAATATTTCTCCAGTATTAGGATCAATCTTCATGAGATACCATATTCTGCCTTCTTTTCCAAGCTTATCGTCTTGATGAAAAAAGCCAATATTATATATTTTTTTTTGTACAAATACTGTTTTATGAAAAACATCGTTTGTCGAAGATATTTTCATCTTAAATATTCTTTCAAAATTACCTTCATAAATTTGATTAAGCTTCTCTAAATTTACTTTGGACGATCTTTCAAAAGCAGAAAACTCAGGTGAGCCAGAATAAATTTTACTGTTAGAATTTTTACACCCTAATAATGTAAAAACTGACGTTAAAAAAGACATAATAATGTATTTTTTCATTTTATGGAAAGTTTTTACTTTCATTTTTAATAATATTTTGCTTTGCAAATTGGTTTGAATGTTGTCTAGAGGTGCTAATAAAAGATTTTAAATCCTCTAGTAAACCGCTTGGCATTTGAGTTGTGTCTGGAATATAATTACTCATTAGAGGTTTTGTAATGTTAAACGGAAATGCCTGTTGTATAGCAGTTTTCACGGCTGTAGTACATTGCTCTCCTGCCCAAGGCCAAACACTATAAACTTTTAAATGCTCATATCTTTCTTCCCACCATTCTATCATTTTTTTAGCTTCTCTTTCTTTTACATAAAATTCCACTTTGTGAACTTCTCCATAAATATTAGTTGGTCTTACTATATAATTACCATTACTATCCTTTATTCCATTCCATGGAAATGCAATATGTTCAAGAGCCATTTTTAATGTCACTTCTTCTGCTTTAATTTTTTTTCTCTCTGCTATACTCTCGCCCCACCAAGGTCTCCCCGGTGCAAATTTTTCATTAATGGTATAAACAGGCTGACCATCTTTATCCAGTGCTGTTAGATCAATATTATCATCCTTATCTCCATCTTCATTAAAATCATAATCATATCTTTTTTCACTTACAATTGTCTGTGCATAGTCTGGTCCATAATCAAAGTATCTATCTCCAATTGCCATAGCTGAGTGTCCTGCTAAACCTAAGGCACTAAGAGGATTATTTAGTAATGTATAAGACGAATGCGGCAATTCTATCAAAACCGTAATAAGCACCTCTTTTTCATACAGCATCAGATAGTCATCGCTGTCATGAGGTAAGTTTACGATATTACCTTTGTATTCACATTTTACATACAGTTCCAGTTCATCCCCTTCAAAGTTTTCCTGCAAAAGGGCAAGACTACCTTCTCCGGTTGTCCATTCTATAAAGCCTATATTGCCAGTTATTTTCACTTTATTATAAGCTGTTGTGGTCCCTTGCACAGTAAGACTAAGCCTATCATCCAGAAATTCTATCCCATCAGAATCATATACCGTAAAAATAATTTCATCGCCGTCATCCACATGTTCGGTTTCTATATGAAAGCGGATGGTGCCTCCTATACCGGCTTCCTTTATAGAACAATCATCTTTATTCGTCCACCAACCTCTTACAAAGTACATGGAGAGGAGCTTTCTTTTTATAGTTTTTTTTACATCGTATTCTACTCCTGGTGGCATAAGCTAAAGGGCTTCGATGATGGATAAATTTTATCTATTATTTCGGCGGAAATTTATCTTCAATCAAATTCAGTTTGATTCTATGCTCCAAATAGGCTTTACAACCATCTAAAACTGTTGTGAAACCACCTGTATTGTCATTAACCTGTCTTAAAAGGTTTTCCCCGGTCTGGCTGAATCCATAGCTTTTAATCACAACAAGGGTTCCGTTTTCCATGGTTTTAAACTCATAGTCTACATTCACGGAAGGTTCACCCCACTCTGTTTTAATGAGTTGGTTCGGGATGATCTGATGAACTTTCACTACGTTTTTTACTCCATACATTTCCCATTCCCAGGTAACCGTTTTACCCTCTTCTAATTTTCCGGTAGATTTGGTAAACCAGAAATTAGTCGTTACTTCAGGATTGATGAATGCTTCAAAAACATCTTCAATCGGTTTTCTGATAAGCATTTGTGCTTCGACGTAGACATTGGAACTCATGATATACTATTTTAGATTTAATTAAATAAATTAAGCCCGGCCGCCGTAAGAATAGCCATTACAAACGTCATGATTCCCACCTGCTTCAAATATTGATCTAATTCTTTCGGCTCTTTTACCGACATGATATTTCTTCTCAGTTTTGCTAACGGGAACAACAGGATCATTACAATAAAAACATAATAATTTTGCTGCTGTATAAATCCGTTTACTCCTAAAAAGATAAGGATAAGGATCAAAGGAAGCTGTAACAGGATCATTTCATAAATCATGGCATTTTTGAATCCGATTCTCAATGCAAAACTGTTCTTTCCAGATAATTTATCACTTTCAATATCCCTCATATTGTTAAGGTTAAGGACCGCCATACTCATCATACCCACTGCTGTTCCCGGCAATAACATATCCCAGCTGAAAGTTTTTGTAAACAGGAAATAGCTGCCGCATACGGAAACCAATCCAAAGAAGATAAATACGAAAATATCTCCAAGCCCCATATACCCATAAGGCTTCTTCCCTACCGTATATCCGATAGCTGCTAAAATACTTGCCACTCCCAATCCGATGAAGATATAAAATTCATTCATATGTTCCGGAATAAAAGCTACATATAGCAACGCAATTGTCGCCATAAAAGATAATGCAGAGAAAAGAATCACAGCATTTTTCATTTGTTTTGCTGTAATTTTTCCTGATGCCACTGCCCTTGCTTCCGCTTCATTGATTCTTTTGGCATCCGTTCCTTTTACTCCATCGCCATAATCATTGGCATAGTTTGATAAAATCTGATACAAAAGCGTTACCAAAAGTGCGAGTGCAAAAATTCTCCAGTCCCATATTCCGCCTTCCCTGTATAATCTCCATTTGGCAATGAAAGCTCCCATAATAATCCCGCTTAATGAAAGCGGTAAAGTTCGTAGCCTTGCGGCTTTTATCCAATCAATCATTCTATTTTATATACTGAATTTATAAAATTATTTGAATCGTATTCTATTTCTGTAGCTTCAAATTTTGTATTCAAAACATTATAAGTAAACCATTTACCTCCATGAATAATCAATTTATCTACATTGTCCAGATCCCATTCATCTATACATTTTGAACAGCGCAACAGTCTTCCCCCTTCATTCAACAGAAAAGTATTTTCGCCTATCTCCTCAATCCAGCTGTAGATGCCCGGAAGGATAATTTCTTCATTTTCATTTATTATTCCCCATTTGCCATTGGGATGAAAACGATGAACTGATATATCTGTGCGGATTTTATTCAGCTTAGCCTGGACAATTTCTGTTTCAGGATCAATTTCGTCCGTATATCCTGTAGATGAATACCAGTTGCCTTGAAAAATCTTAAAGTTTTTATTCATTGAGCATTTTTCAACAAAATCATAAGTCTGCTTCAAGAGTTGCTCTCCATTAAAATTGATAATGCTAAAATCTGTTTTTTTCTCCGACTTTTTCCCAATTCTGAGACCGTTTTCAACTACCTCATCAATATGATTGAAACCAGGATAGGTTCTTTTCTTATTGCCTTCGGTATCAAAACAGATTATTTCATTTTCATCTACAGCAAAGATGGTCTCTTCAGCAGTTCTCACAATAACATCAAGATAAGCTTTATCTAGAATATAATTTCCTGTATTATCTATAACTTGCTTTCTTACAACATTATCATAGTCTATTATACAGACCACAAACAGATTATATCTATAAACTTCATCCACATTGAAACCATCCAGTTTTATTTCTATTACCTCATTATCGATCACCGCGATATCCGGAAACAAACCTATATTACCTCTTTTTTCCTGTTTGATAAATCTGCCTTTTTCATCAAAATAATACATTTGTTCTAAGAAAGTTTCCGGATCTACTGTATCTTCAAAAGAAGTGGTACAAACAAAAACATTAAACAGCTCATAAAACCGGACTGAATTAAAATAAGGCAATATGAGTATGCTATTATTCTCTTCGGAACAAATACCATAACAGGTTCCGTATTTCCATGGATTTATAGCCTTTGTATCTGTCAGATAAATATTTCTAAATCTTGAACTGCAGTCTTCAGAAGGCATTTTGCCTACTTCAAACTCACGGTCATTCATATGGAAACGATACCAGATATGCTCACTATATTCAGATTTGAATTCAATTAGTGGAAAACAATCTTTCCCAGAGAAATCCCTATCAGGATTATCATAGAAATACCGATCTGATAAATATTGTTCAAAATCAGTATAGAGAAGAAATTCACTTTCCTTTCTTCTTTCTTTACTTGCTATATTTCTCTCAAGATCTTCCCGACGAATTCTCATGGCCTACAAAAATAGTTTACCAATCTACGATATCCATTGATCTTCTCCGAAGTTCGGTTTTCTTTTTTCCAGGAATGCGTTTCTTCCTTCTTTGGCTTCTTCTGTCATATAAGCTAAACGGGTTGCCTCTCCTGCGAACACCTGCTGTCCTACCATACCATCGTCTGTAAGGTTCATAGCGAACTTCAGCATTCTGATAGAAGTTGGGGATTTTGCTAATATCTCCTGGGCCCATTCATAAGCGGTATCTTCCAGCTCGGCATGAGGAACCACTTTGTTTACCATTCCCATTTCAAACGCTTCCTGAGCAGAGTAGTTTCTTCCTAAAAAGAAGATCTCACGGGCTTTTTTCTGTCCTACCATTTTTGCAAGGTAAGCCGATCCGTATCCTCCGTCAAAACTTGTTACATCTGCATCGGTTTGTTTGAAAATTGCATGCTCTTCACTTGCCAATGTCAGGTCACAAACAACATGAAGGGAGTGACCACCTCCTACAGCCCATCCGGGAACCACCGCAATGACTACTTTAGGCATAAAACGGATCAAACGCTGCACTTCAAGAATATTCAAACGGTGTCTTCCGTCTTCTCCTACGTATCCCTGATGACCTCTTGCTTTCTGATCTCCTCCACTACAGAAAGCCCAGCCTCCGTCTTTAGGGCTCGGTCCTTCTCCTGAAAGTAAAACCACCCCTATTGAAGGATCTTCATAGGCATCATAAAAAGCATCGTATAATTCTGAAGTCGTTTTAGGTCTGAAGGCATTACGGACTTCCGGTCTGTTGAAAGCAATTCTTGCAACCCCATTACATTTTTTGTAGGTAATATCTTCGTATTCTTTGGCGGTTTTCCACTCGATCATCGTATAAAAATTTTTCTCAAAGATACGGAATTACAAAGAATTTCCGGGCTGAAATTTAGCACTCCCGCATTGTCATTGACAAAGGCTGGAAGCTGGAAGAAAAGAAGCCCGAAGCTTCGGCCGTCATTACTGAAAGTCAATGACATCATTAATTTTACCTGAAGATAATAAAGCTGTAATAGCCGCTTTTATTTCCTAAAAAACAAAAACCGGAACGTGAACATTCCGGCTTTTATAAATTGAGTTATTGATGATTACTTTGCTTTAGCGCTAAGCTCAGCTTCTTTAGCTTTCATTTCTTTAACTTTATCCATATTTTTAGTCACTACATAAATTTCTTTCAAAGTAGTAACTGCATCAAGACTTTCAGGAGCCGATTTATACCATGCTTCTGCAAAAGGTAAAGCTTTGGCAAACCTATCTCTTCTTGCGTCAATCAGCTTGGAAGCTTCGTCCGGCTTATCTTTTCTCAAAGCATTGATATCAGATACCGTTTTTGCATCATCTCCGATAGTTGTATATACCAGGTTCTGATAAGCATCTGCAAAGCCAGGCTTAAGCTCTATTGCTTTTTTGAACGATTCAATAGCATCATTTGTAGTAGCAGGATTCTTAGCCTGCATTACCCCAAGATTATACCAGTTGGTAGCATCATTAGGGTTTTTAGCCAACTGCTCTCTTAAACCTGCAACGAATTTATCCGTATTTCCTGATTGCAGATAAGCTGTAGTTTGAGCCTCTTTAAGTTTAGCATTGTTTGGAAATTTAGCTAATCCTTTTTCTATAATAGCAAGAGCTTCAGTTCCTTTCTTCTGGTTAAGAAGCAAAGAAGCTAATGTTTCATACAGATCCGGTTCAATACTTTTAGATTGCTCTGTTTTGAAATCTGAATAATCAGAATTCTTTTTCATAAGCTCCCAGGTTGTTTTATCAAGGTTTACTACCTGACCTGTCTTTTTTTCTTTTGCAGTATAGGTAGTCTCCACTCCTGTAAATCCGGAGTTGATCAGATCTGTATATATTTTAATTGCAGCATCAGCGTTGTTTGCTAACGCCTGACTAAGTCCTGCATAATACATATATATTTTATTGTCCTGACCGTTTGCCTTCAATAAGTCGTAAACTTCTACAAACTTAGGTGCTGCAGCTGCATAATTTTTTGCATTATATGCATCCATAGCTGCCTTATTAGCTTCCTGAAGCTTAGCATTTACATCTCCTTTCTGTCCGAAAACAAAGGCAGAAGCTACGATAGCCATTCCTAAAATTAGTTTCTTCATAATAACTATTTTATATTAATTGTACAATTTATTCTTCAGAATCAGAATTCCCCTCATCCTCTGCCGGGTCATTTTCAGCCTGAGGTGCTATATTTTCGTCTTCAAGGTTGTCAAATAAAGTTCCTGTTCCTTCTTCATTTTCTTCAGCTTCCACCTCTTCATCTTCTACATCTTTATCCATTGCTACTTTTGCGATGGCTGCAATTTCGTCATTCTTCTTAAGATTGATCACTCTTACTCCCTGGGTATTTCTTCCCATTACCCTCATTTCATCCATTCCCATTCTGATGGCAACACCGGATTTATTGATGATCATCAATCCATCTTCGTCTGTCACATTCTGAATAGCAATCAGGTTTCCTGTTTTTTCGGTAATGTTCAGGGTAATAACTCCTTTTCCTCCTCTGTTCGTAATCCTGTAATCTTCTACTGCAGTTCTCTTACCATATCCTTTTTCAGATACCACAAGAACTGTTTCATTTTCTACATCATTCACAACAATCATACCAATAGCTTCGTCTCCGTCTTCAAGAAGAATACCTCTTACCCCGATAGATCCTCTACCTACTTCCCTTACTTTTTCTTCAGGGAAACGGATACACTTACCGTTTTTCGTAGCGATCATGATCTGAGAAGAGCCATTGGTAAGATAAGCTCCTAACAATTGGTCATTATCTCTGATTTCAATAGCATTTACCCCATTTACCCTTGGTCTGGAATACGCTTCAAGTGATGTTTTCTTAATGGTTCCGTTCTTTGTTACCATTACAACACTCATCTGGTTTACATATTCAGAATCTTTAAGGTTATTGGTTCTGATATATGCTTTAATCTTATCATCCGGTTCAATGTTGATAAGGTTCTGTACCGCTCTTCCTTTTGCTGTTTTTGAACCTTCAGGAATTTCAAACACCCTAAGCCAGTAACATCTTCCTTTTTCTGTGAAGAACAGCATATATTGGTGATTGGTTGCAGAAACAATATATTCAAGGAAGTCAGAATCTCTTGTGGTAGCAGCTTTATTTCCTACACCGCCTCTACTTTGGATTTTATATTCTGAAAGGGAAGTTCTCTTAATATATCCTGCGTGAGAAATGGTAAGAACTACAGATTCGTTCGGAATGATGTCTTCAATAGACATTTCTCCTCCTGAATAATCAATTTCAGTTCTTCTCTCGTCACCATATTTTTCTTTAATTTCGATCAATTCATCTTTAATGATCTGGAATCTTCTAGGCTCATTAGCTAAAATATCTTCCAAATTTGCAATTTCTTTCATGATCGCATCATATTCATCACGGATCTTATCAAGCTCCATTCCTGTAAGACGAGCTAATCTCAGATCAAGAATCGCCTGGGCCTGAATTTCTGAAAGCTCAAATGCCTCAATCAAACCTTCTTTTGCAGCCTGAGGGTTAGCACTATGACGGATGATAGAAATGGCTTTATCCAAGGCGTCCTGGGTTCCGATCACCTTCATGAATCCTTCCAGGATATGTGCTCTTTCTTTTGCTTTTTTAAGTTCAAACTGAGTTCTTCTTATGATGATCTCATGTCTGTGCTCTACGAAATGACTGATGATATCTTTTAAGTTTAACTGCTCCGGTCTTCCGTGTACCAGCGCAATATTATTTACGCTGAAAGAAGTCTGCAGGGCTGTATATTTATATAGAAGATTCAGAACCACATTCGGGATAGCATCATTTTTTAATTCATAAACGATACGAAGTCCTTTTCTATCAGATTCATCTCTGATTTCATGGATACCGGGAATTTTTTCATCTTTCACCAATTCTGCGGTCCTGGCAATCATCTCAGCTTTGTTCACCTGATAAGGAACCTCCGTTACAATAATTGCATTTCTGTTACCGATTTCCTCAAAGTTAACTTTTGCTCTTAGCACTACTCTTCCTCTACCGGTGTGGAAAGCGTCTCTTACACCATCATAACCGTAGATGATACCCCCTGTAGGGAAATCCGGAGCGATAATATGCTGCATCAATTCATCGATGGTAATTTCTTTGTTATCGATATAAGCACAGATAGCGTCTACAGATTCCGATAAGTTGTGAGGTGCCATATTCGTCGCCATCCCTACTGCAATACCTGAAGCTCCGTTCACCAAAAGGTTTGGAATTTTCGTAGGCATCACGGTTGGCTCCTGCAAACTGTCGTCAAAGTTATTCTGGAAATCAACGGTTTCTTTGTCCAGGTCTGAAAGAACCTCATCAGAGATTTTTTTCAATCTTGCTTCAGTATAACGCATTGCTGCCGGTGGATCGCCATCCATGGAACCGAAGTTTCCTTGTCCGTCTACCTGTGGATAACGCAAGCTCCATTCCTGAGCCATTCTTACCATTGCATCATATACAGAGGAATCTCCGTGTGGGTGATATTTACCCAAAACATCCCCAACAATTCTCGCAGATTTTAAATATTTTCTATTAGAAAAAACCCCTAATCCATACATACCATATAGCACTCTTCTATGAACGGGTTTCAAGCCGTCTCTTACATCGGGTAACGCTCTTGAAACGATAACCGACATCGAATAATCGATATAAGACGACTTCATTTCATCAACAATGTTGATAGGAATCAGTCTTTCTCCTTCTTTTTGCATAAACAAATTTATTATAATGATAGTCAGACCTTTAGCTGTGTGTCTGAAAATTATTTATTTCCAATTTTTATTAACGGGCTAATTTACGAAAAAATTGCCGATTTTTGCTGTAGAATTTATCCAAAAAATCTTAAAAATTCATAAAATATGAGCGTATTAAGTATAACTTTCCATTGTACAAAAGATAACCTTGAAGAATGGGAAAATTATATTGATGAAACCCTGGTTTTAATGACTGAAAACTTAATGGATGTCAACAAATATATCCTTTCTGACGTACATAGTGATTATATTGAAGAAGGTAAAAATTACAACCTCCTTTTAATGTTTGATAATGATGAGCTCCGGGAAGATTTCGTTAAAAGTGAGCTTTTAAATATTTCCGAGAGGATCGAAAAGAAATTTGGTCAGGAAGTCATGATCTTTAATACTTTCCTGAATCCGAAAAAATCAAGATTATAAGATAAAAAAAGAAAAGCACCGGTTGGATTCGGTGCTTTTCTTTTTTTATCTGTGATGTCCACGACCACGTCCCCTGTGGTGGTGACCACGATCCTCATAAATATACACTTTTTTAACATGTCCGGGTGCATAATACCTTGCGCTTCCACCATAAAATCTTTTTGCATGACCGGGAGGCATTCTCCTTCCGTGAGGCTCATGTACAATACAAGAGGACAGCATCAGCATCACCACACCGGCCCCGATAATCTTAAACATACTTTTCATTATTTTCACTTTTTCAAACTTAGTAGCGAAATATATCAAGCTTAATGCCAAAAATGCTGAAACAAGATATTGCAGCTGAAAAATTAACTGCAAAATTTATAGTTTAATAGCGGCCATGTCTTTTTTTAACCTGCCCCGGGGCATAATCTTTTGCGCTTCCTCCATATATTTTTTTGGCCTGTCCCGGTGGAAGTGGTTTCGGACGATGACCATAATCATGGACAACGCAAGAGGTTAACATGAGTGTTACAATAAGAACACCCGTCATTTTGATTATACTTTTCATTTTTTAAATCTTAGTTGTGAAATATATCAAGGTTAGTGCCAATCCTTCACACGCAGTGGCTGAAAATGAATTGAGGGAGAATGAATATCCGGTCCCCCATTCCGGTTTCATTACATCATTCCGCTTCTTTTTTCAAACATAATAACGTCTTTCCATTCTCCATTAAGTTTTCCAAGCTTTTTGCGAACCCCTACTATTCTGAAACCATTTTTCTGATGAAACTTAACAGAAGCTTCATTATCGGCAAAGATATTGGTCTGCAAAGTCCAGAAACCGTGATCCTCGCTATCTAAAATCAGTTTTTTTAACAAAACCGATCCTAATCCTTTCCCTTGGTAATCATTGTCAAAGTAAATACTTACTTCTGCAACCCCTTTAAAACATTCTCTCTTGCTTACAGGTTTTAAAGCACACCATCCCACCACTTCGTTATTTTCATTTTCCAGCACCCAGCGGCAGGTATTAAAGTATTCCATATCCCAGGCTTCTGCAGTAGGCACTTCCGTTTCAAATGTGGCCATACCACTATCGATTCCCTGCCTGAAGATTTCCAATACTCTGGGTTCATCCCCGGGAACCATTTCTCTTAATTCGTAATTCATTGTATTAATGATATTTTCTTTTCATTTTTCTTTTGATTCTTGAATAGTGGGTTTGTTTTGTCTTTTCATCTTCGGAAACCACACTGATATTACCATCCACTTCAAGTACTGATAGTTTTACATGATCTATTGTTTCAATACCATGTTCTCTTATAGCTTCTTCAAGTTCTCCCCTGGTAATTTTCACCCTATTCAATGCCGCCTGATCTACTACCCCATCTTTTATAAGGATCACAGGGTCATCTTCCATAAATGTCTCAAACGAGCGGCTGGAAAACATAATTCTTTTTAAAATAAAATTAGCCACAAACAAAACCAATGCGGCTACAAGACCTCCCTCCAGCGAAGTATTCTGCCCTACCATCGCATTCTGAACAGCATTGGAAATTAAAAGCAATAAAACCACATCTCCTGCATTCAGCTGAGATAATTGATTTTTACCAAATAACCGAATTGCAATTACCATAAAAAGGTAAACACAAAGGGAGCGAACAGCAACGTTAAGAATAGGGTCCATCATTTTTTTATCAATTCAAATGTATTGATTTTTTATTATTGTATTAATGTATTTCATACCAATTTAGTAATGATAGAAACAGGAGTATTTTAAAGCTTATTGTTATTCGCATCTTTTATTATTTTATTTCCGTGTCGCCCTGTTTTTACATATGTATCTGGTATACATTTTGAAGCTATATGAGGATATTATATTATAATGATGAAAAGACTGTTTTTTCTATATTTAGGCTTCCTTCTGAGCGTTATAGCTTGTCAGAAAAAAGAATCCTCAATTGCTGTACCAAACGACAATATCTCCATTACGAAAAAGATAAATGAACTTTACAGCTTATACGGAAAATCCAATGAAGCTATCTACAACCAACCAATTGCGGATGATCTGTTCACCCCCGATCTCAAAAAAATAGTAGAGAATGCCATAAATGCTTCCAAAGCGGATATTGAGAAAGTAAAAAACAGTACCCATCCTGATGAAAAACCTCTGATATTTGAAGGAGCAATTTTTTCAAGTTTGTATGAAGGATATACCGGATATAAAATCCGTTCTATAGACATGCATAATAAAACAGCGAGTGCATTTGTTCAGTTCGAATACAACCAGACAACCCCAAAACTATTGTGGACAGATAAGGTACACCTCATCAATACAGATAAAGGATGGAGGATTGATAATATCATCTTTGACACGATAGGCAACTCCAAAGATCTTAAAGCAACATTGACTGATTTTGCAAAGAGCACCCATCAATAAAAAAAACCGCTAAAAAGCGGTTTTTTTTTAAGGACATTGAACGATTGGAATTTCGCTGCAAATTACTTTGCCAGCCCATTCACAGTAGGTACAATATTGTTTAGGTTCTCCTCCGTACACTGACTTCAAATCTGATTTAGACAGTTTCTTTAAATTTTTCATATAGTTTTAATTTTATGGTTTTGTAAAATTATAACGAATTTATTTTTGATATATTACAAATTCATTTTAAAATTTTACAAAATTTTCATCTATAATATAAAATTAGAACGAATACAAATATATAACTCAAAGAAATCAAGCAAGATATGGAATTTTGATATTTTTCAGATTCCAGAGGTACCAAAAATAATTTTCAGAGTTCCTGTAGTTGAACTGATTAATTTTACTCCAGCTCTCTTTTCAAAAACTTCCCTGTCAGGCTCTTTTTAGATTTCACAATCTCTTCAGGGGTACCCTGTGCTACAATTTGCCCTCCATGTTTCCCTCCTTCGGGGCCTACATCAATAATATGATCTGCCAATTTTATCACATCCATATTATGCTCAATGATAATGAAAGAGTTCCCTAACTCCACCAATTGATTGATGGCATCCATCAGGATTTTTACGTCTTCAAAGTGAAGTCCCGTTGTAGGTTCATCCAGGATATACAGGGTATTTCCGGTTTGCCTTTTGGATAATTCCGTGGCCAGCTTGATACGTTGCGCCTCTCCTCCGGAAAGTGTTGTAGACTGCTGCCCAAGAGTAATATATCCCAACCCCACATCCTGTAATGTTTTCACTTTTGCAAAAATTTTAGGAATCGGCTGGAAAAATTCCACTGCTTCATCGATGGTCATATCCAATACATCGGAAATAGACTTTCCTTTGTAACGTACTTCAAGGGTTTCCCTGTTGAAGCGTTTTCCGTTACAGGTTTCACAATGTACATATACATCGGGAAGGAAATTCATCTCGATCACTTTCAGTCCCCCGCCCTGGCAGGTTTCACATCTTCCCCCTTTTACATTGAAAGAGAATCTTCCCGGTTTATACCCCCGGATTTTACTTTCGGGTAACTCTGCAAACAGGTTTCTGATATCTGTAAACATTCCTGTGTAAGTCGCCGGATTTGAACGGGGTGTTCTTCCGATCGGCGTCTGGTCTACATCTACAATTTTGTCGATATTATCAAGGCCTTCAATTTTTTTGTATGGTAAAGGTTCCTGAACGGCCCTATAAAAATGTTTATTAAGAATCGGATATAAGGTTCCATTGATCAGTGAAGATTTTCCACTTCCCGAAATTCCGGTTACCACTACCAGTTTTCCCAGAGGAATATCGAGGGTTACATTTTTAAGGTTGTTTCCTGTGGCCCCTTTTAATACTATGCTCTTTCCGCTGCCTGCTCTTCTTTCTGCAGGAACTTCAATTTTTCTTTTCCCGTTGATGTACTGAGCGGTAATCGTATCGGCTTTTATTAAATCTTCCGGTTTTCCCTGCCAAAGGATCTCACCTCCGAATTTTCCGGCCTTCGGACCAATATCCAGCACCTCATCAGCCTCCAGGATCATGTCTTTATCATGTTCTACCACCAATACTGAATTTCCGATATCCCTGAGGTTTTTCAATGAATGGATCAGTCTTTCATTATCCCTCTGGTGAAGCCCGATACTGGGTTCATCCAGAATATACAATACATTCACCAGCTGGGACCCGATCTGTGTTGCCAAACGGATCCTTTGGGATTCCCCTCCTGATAAGGTTTTAGAGCTCCTGCTTAAACTCAGGTAGTCCAAGCCTACATCCAGCAGGAACTGAAGCCTGGTTTCAATCTCTTTTAAAATCTCATGGGCAATGATTTTATTTTTCTCTGAGAATTTATCTTTAACATCAGCCAGCCATTCTTTTAAATCAGCCAGACTTAATGCATTCACCTCAGCAATATTTTTCCCGTCTATTTTAAAACTCAGGCTCGACGGCTGAAGACGGGTTCCATGACATTCCGGACAGGTTTCTTCTGTGGTGAAGTGTCTTTCCAATACAATGGCTTCATAAGATTCCCTTTCATCAATAATTTCTTCCATGAAGGCGATCAACCCATCAAAACTGATCTTTATTTTCTTGGTAATTCCCGCGTATTTCAGGTCTTTATTAAATTCTTTATGACAGCCGTTATAAATATAGTCCAATGCTTCTTCAGGAATGTCCTGTAATGGAGTCGCCATTCCAAGGCCAAAGATTTCAAGAATATTTTTAATCTGTGACAGAATCCATTTATTGGATTTAATATCTTCCAACGGCAGCAATCCCCCCTGATTGATTGATAGTTTAGGATTGTCTATAAAGTAATCTGTATTTATCTTTTTAATGGTTCCCAATCCCTTACAGTTCGGACAGCTTCCCTTCGGTGAATTGAACGAGAAGGTGTTAGGCTCCGGTAATGCTAAGGAATGTCCGGTTTCTGCATCCATCAGATTTTTGGAGAAATATTCGATTTCCGTACTTCCCAGTTTCTGGATCCCGATAATTCCTTCCCCCATTTCCATGGCAGTTCGCAGTGATTTTTCCATTCTGCTTTCTGAAGCGCTTTCCCCTATAATCCAACGATCGATAACAATATCGATATCGTGGGTTTTATAACGGTCAAGTTTCAGATCGTATTCGATATCCTGAAGCTCACCATCAATTCTTGCCTGTCCATAGCCCTTTTTCGCCATCTGAACGAAAAGCTCATGATAATGACCTTTTCTGGAACGTACAACGGGGGCCAGAAGCATAATTTTTTCTCCGGTATAATTCTCTTTGATGGCTTCCAGGATCTGATCCTCGGTATAGCTCACCAGTTTTTTTCCTGTAGCCAAAGAATAGGCATCAGAAACCCTGGCATATAAAAGACGGAGAAAGTCATATAATTCTGTGACCGTTCCTACTGTGGAACGCGGGTTTTTGTTGGTTGTTTTTTGCTCAATTGCAATAACGGGTGAAAGTCCTTCAATTTTATCTACATCTGGACGCTCCAATCCTCCGAGAAACTGACGTGCATACGCAGAGAATGTTTCTATATAACGGCGCTGTCCTTCCGCAAAGATGGTATCAAAAGCCAGTGAAGATTTTCCGCTTCCCGAAAGACCGGTAATAACAACCAGCTCATTGCGCGGAATTTTAACATTAATATTCTTAAGATTGTGTTCACGAGCTCCGTAAACTTCTATATATTCTGTTGATTTGCTCATAATTCAGAGTGATTTTGCCTGAAAATCACAACGTGCAAAATTACGGAATTTTATGGAATTTTTTAATTGTAAACAGGATAAAAGTTTCTTGTCAATGAGATACTTGTATGTTGTCTGAAATATTTCCGGTTTTATCTTATACGCCATCACTTTTACCCGGTCTGTTGTTAAAGATTTACACTTTAACTGCAGCATTCTTTTTCCTGGCTATTGTACTGGCATAATGTCTTTTTACAAAATCATACAGGATGAGCTCATGCAACCTATTCTGGGCAGGAATAAGCCTGTTGAGCAACATGTGTATCAAATCAAAAGCGATTGTGCCCGATGATAGTTTCTTTTCTATTTGTATTTGTTTCATTGAGGCTACAATGGGTGACAACTCTTTATATCTTTTTTTACAAAGTGTATATAAGCTGTTATAGTTCTGATCTTCAATAATCTCAACCTGCGAAAACACACTTTCTATTTTTATCTTATTTTCCCTGTATTTTTCATTCAATTGTTTTGAGTTGAATTGATTAAATCCGAACTCCGTTTTAAATGAGTCGCTCATCCTGCTTATGATGTTCATTTTATCTTCATCTTCAGTATAAAACAAGTCTAAGGTATCGTCGATCAGTTTTAAACCGATAATCCATTTTACATCTTCACTGTTTTTATACCGGGTACCGATTGTTTTTAGAATTTTAATAACAGAATCACTGTCAATATGGAAAAAATGCTCTGCCTGTTCTATTAAATGAATGTTGTACCTTTCTATTTCCCGGTTATAAGTATCCATCTGGATTTTCCATATGGTGTTGCTATTGAGTAATCTGGAAAAAATCCGGTTCAACGATATCATTATTTCGCCTAAATATTGGGGATCTGTGATATTCAACCTCACTCTTATATGATGATGAGGGTCTGAATATCGGATAAAAAAGAATTGTCTGATATATTGTTTACGTTTCAAATCTGTAATCAAAGGGTAGATCGTATTCAATAATAATGTGTCTGCAGTTTTATAGCCTGTATAGATTTTAAAATACAGCCATTCTGAGCCGGGAGCGTATTTTCTAGTTTTCATTGTTTTTAAATAATGGTAAAATAATCTGGTTTCTATAAGAGTTTCCCAAATGATCTTTTACAACAGCCGTTTTATCATTGAACAGGAACTCAATTAAAGCAAGTGTGCTATTCCTCTTTAGTAAGGATAAAAATACATTGATGCTGTGAATATTGTAAAAGTCAACAAACATCTCATTGTCATCTTCAGCAATCAGGACGTATTGTGGTATATTTCTTTTTTTTGTCCATT
Source organism: Chryseobacterium gallinarum (assembly GCF_001021975.1). NCBI lineage: Bacteria > Pseudomonadati > Bacteroidota > Flavobacteriia > Flavobacteriales > Weeksellaceae > Chryseobacterium > Chryseobacterium gallinarum. The sequence continues at coordinate 4,146,998 of NZ_CP009928.1, forward strand.
CTGCAACATATTCTTTTTTCACTTCCTCATCCACCTCTTTTTCCAGGATATGGTTAAGTTCATTTTTCGTAACCTTCCAGCTTGCAAGGCGTAAGACCGTATTTTTATATTTTATCCTCGGAATATGATTGAGGGCAAGATTAAGATTTACCATAAACCCTTTGAAAAGGGAATGCTGGTGTTGTATATCACACAGAAACCTGTAAATATCCAATGAGGAATTTTTGAAGTTATGTGCAGTAGTAAGGACCGGCAGGATTTCTTTTTTCAATTTTTCAGATCTCAAAACAATTTTATCATGCTTTACCGATATCATAATATCCGATAACGGAATTACAAATTGCTGATCCAGATTAGAATTTGACAGGCAGGTGATTTCATATTGAGTCAGCTTAGGCCTTATGGAAATATTTCCAATCCTTGGAGAGTCTGATAAGTGGGAAATTTCAACAAGTTCGGCATCGCTGTTTACCTGTTCTGTTTTTACCAGGTTCTTTATATAGCCTTCCATACTTTGGTCAAGACGTGAAAACCTTCCCATGAGATTAGCTCCTGATCCTGTGCCTACAAAGTGAATATGCAATAAGGTATTATCAGCAGAGTCATTGATCACTTCAAACATGGAATGGATTACGGGAGGCATATTGATGGGTTTCATTGTATCCCAGGAAGGAAAATCTTCCTGAGACAGGATGATTTCATTTTGCCGGTTCTCTTTGGCCTTCATAATTTTCTCTATTAAAACATCCTGTACCGGGTTCCATCCTTTTTTTTCCTGTGCAGCATCTTCTGAATAGGTCTGAAAATTATGGATCAATGAATTGGTGTACCCGTTCCCCATATTTTTCCCGGGAGGATATCCGATACCTATCTCCGGATCCAATGCATGAAGAAGGGGAAGCTCTTCTGTTTCATATTTTTCCGAATAATCATGAATAAAAGCTTTTAAGTCAGTATTTTCATTTTTAACGGCTCCTATTTTCGACAGGAAAGAAATAGCTTCTGACAATTCATCCGTATAATCTTTACTAAGAGATAATGACCGGAATTGCCTTGAAGAGTCAACCTGGATAAGGTGTTGAGATTCAAAAGGGATTCCCATATTTTGTACTTTTTTTTCTATTGGCAGGATATCTCCGGTTTTTATGGTCGCCCCCTGATGATTAAGCCGGTCCAGCCCCGATTTCAGCTCCTGTAGCTGCTTTACCATATCATGGTTAATACCCCGTTTTTCCAACGTCATTATTATTTTTTCCAAATAATCTTCCCCGATCAATGTAGGCTCCAGCTCATTGATTAAAACCTGGGAATCAATAATCTGATCAATATATTCATACAATCCTTCATCTTCCTCATATCCTTCTGATACAAGGAAATCCAGTACTTCCTTATAGCTAATCCCCTTTCTGGCCAATACCAGGATCTTTTTCAACGCTGCGCTTTTGTCTGTAACTGAAATCTCATACCTGATACTATCCTTGCTGTACTTTCTTTCTATGAAACGGTATTTACCATAAAAAGAATAAATGCTGTCATTGGGATAAAAAAGGGTCTTCCTTTTTACTTCAGGAAGATCTTTAAGAAACAGGAAAACATTGTACAGGTATTTCATATCCATTCTTATTTTGGAATAAGCGTTTTCACTAAATACCATTTCGTTGCGGTAATCAATTTTACCAATGGATACTCCTGCAAACAGTCCAAAGGGAGTAGACCTTGATTTTATCCTGCTCCAATATTTATAAAGTGAAGTATTAATTTTATCTATGGTTTTCCTGTCTTTAATTTTCCCCTCTTTACACTTTTTGAATTCATCATAAAGGATGGGAGAAGCAATAAATAAAGGATGTAAAAACTCTTCTGATTCGTACATATCGTTGAGGCTCCATCCGCTATCATAGGCAAAAGGAAAAAATGGATAACGTATGATAAACTGATCTGAAGCGGAATATTCTTTCTTCATATGATTTATATTAATAAAAATTTTGACCAATCTGATGTATCTTCCATAATTGTCAATAAGGCCAATCCCACTCCGGCGCTTCCTTCAAGCAGACTGTTATTGGGATAATATTCTTCAGTGACAGGGTTATACGATACTCTTGAAAAATGGTCAGGATCTTCTTTATAATATTCCAATGTTTTATTGAGCCAGAACTTAGCAGCTACCGCGTACTTTTCGTTTCCGGTTTTCAGAAATTCATTATAAAATATCAAACTTACTCCGGCACTTCCATGGCATATTCCCGCATCCAGGATCCTGATTTTATCATCTGTTCTTCTTGCGGCAGAAAACTCCATTATTTCAGCTGATTTTCTCTTCCATATTGAGTTATTAAAGATTCCGGAAGCTTTTCCCAACATTACAGCCACTCCAAGATCTCCATAGCACCAGGCCAGCCTGCTTCCTTTGATTTCATCTGTTTCTTCTTCAACAGAGGTATAAGGAAAGTAGGAATGATAAACGTCCGGATTTATTTCCTGTTTTAAAATAAAGCTGATTCCTCCTTCAATAAGCCTTTTAACATCGTATTCCGATCTGAAGCCTGATATATACAGTTCCAATAAAAAAATGATAATACTTGACATCCCATGGGATAAGGATATATTAACTTTCTGCTTATGATTCTTCCATTTTATAAGATCTTTTTCCTTTATTGCAGTATCATTCAGAAACTGTAACAGATGATGTAAAGCTTTTTCTGACCGGTCATTCCCTGCTTTAAACCTCTCAAGAAAATAAAAACCGATTCCGATTGCGCCATGTAGAAAATCGTAATTACCTTCGTTGATACACTTATTGAGCTGCCCGGCCAGCCATGCATCAATCTGATCGTCTATAAAGTCAAAGTGTTCATACGCTGTATTTTTTTCAGATTCTATATAATCGATCCCAAGGCAAATACCTGCCAGCCCGCTACAATAGGTATGATATACATTGCCGTATTCTATAGACTCAAAGAGACAGTCAAGGTTTTCAGGGATATATTGTTTATACTTATTGTTTATTTTTGAATATTCATGTAAAAATAAGATCTCTCCCATTGTTCCTGACAGCAAGCCAAGATCAGGACCAGGACTCTTACTTTTATTGATTATTGTTTGGGCAATAGATGATAATATTTCGTTTATTTCATTTTGTTTTCCACCAATAATGCTGATTGTTTTTTCCATTTTTCCTATAATTAATCAATGAAAAGAGGCTGCCCGAAACAGCCTCATCTGGTTTATAATTGACATTTGCGTTACCTGTATTTATCTTTTAAATACAGAAATATAATGGCTGGCAGATTATTACAGGCAAAAAGCACAAGTGATAGTTGGGAACTGAGCTTTCTTATGATAAAAAGCCTCTTGTAGCTAATTGGCTGTTCTTTCAAACTCACTATTTCCTTTATGAGCTTTCAAAATATAAACTACCAATGTTTCTTATTTTATATTGATATCGCAAATTATAAAACTACAATTCAGAAGTTCAGAAGCCTTTTCCTGCTTATATACATTTCCTCCGTTAATCGATTGTTTTGCTGTTTTATCCAAAAGGATTACTGTCTCTTTAGAGAATTTTAAAATTTTCCTGGTTTTCATACTAAATAATTTTATGGATTGGTTGGAGATATTGTGCCTGCATGAAGCAGGCACAATTGGAATAATTAATAATTAACAGAAACAGTCGGAGATACGACTGGTACATTGAGGTCTGGTGTTACTTGCAAACGCCTGATTCCCTCCGTTGATCAGTTTCTTAGCTGTGTTATCAAGAAGGATTACTGTTTCTTTGGAGAATTTTAAACTTTTTTTAGTTTTCATATTATAATAATTTGGTTGGTTTTAGTAATTTATTGTATTTATATAGTGCAGAATCTATATAGTGTCGGTTAAGAACATATTTTATTCCAGGAGCGGGTTTCTGCTACAGGTTGAAATGCTCCTCTGTGATCAACTGATGATTGAGATACGTTATCCAAAAGAATTACCGTTTCTTTTGAGAATTTTAATGTTTTTTTGGTTTTCATAATGTAATATTTTATGGGTTAATGGTATTGTTTATTTTGAGATAATTCTTCATATTTAGCACCAGCAATCAGACCAACGTCCTGTTGCGCAGACTGGGGGGCTACTCGCACCCGCGTTCAACTGTTTAGCCCCTCCGTTAATCGATTTCTTCGCTGTTTTATCCAAAAGGATTACTGTTTCTTTGGAGAATTTTAATGTTTTTCTGGTTTTCATAATAAATAATTTTGGTTGATTTGAATAATTTATTTTACTTGCACGCGATAGATCCATGTACAGCATAAACACTACATATTTTATAACAGGAACGGGTTTCTCCTACAGGCTGAAATGCTCCCCTTTGATCAACTGCGTTATCTAAAAGAACTACTGTTTCTTTTGAGAATTTTAATGTTTTTCTGGTTTTCATAATGTAATATTTTATGGGTTAATGGTATTGTTTATTTTGAGATAATTCTTCATATTTAGCACCAGCAATCAGACCAACGTCCTGTTGCGCAGACTGGGGGGCTACTTGCACCCGCGTTCAACTGTTTAGCACCTCCATTAATCGATTTCTTTACTGTTTTATCCAAAAGAATCACTGTTTCCTTTGAAAATTTTAATGTTTTTCTGGTTTTCATAATAAATAATTTTATGTGAGTTGTTATAGGTTTCTGATATAAGTGTAATAAATAGAACAGATACTGCTGTTATTATATACACTGAGCATTGCAGGTTGCCGCAACAATAGAAAACTTCCCTGCCTGTTGCTGACTTGATTTTTTAGTTGCTTCATCCAAAAGGATTACTGTTTCTTTTGAGAATTTTAATGTTTTTGTTTTCATATGTAATAATTTTATGGGTTTGTGATTGTCTTAAGTTATATTGAAAAGAGATTTTTCTTTACAGTCCACACAGGCTTATGTTCATTCTTTCTTCATTCAAGGGCCACTTCTTTTTTTAGAACTTGGATGTTTTTTATTTTATGGTTTGATAATTTATAGTTAATGATAATGACTTTATACTCAGAAAAAATGGTTACCATCTAATATTTACACATTATTATAATTAAAATTAAACAACATTATAGATGAGATAATACCATTATTAACAAACTATGATTAAACTAATAATAATTTTATATGCTTTTTATTGAACATTGTAAAGCTACAATGAATTGTCTATTACATTATTATAATTTAATATTTTTAAATTTCATAATTCCCATAAAAGTGATATATTAAAAATAAACCATAAAAAAAAGCTATTAATTTATTTTATTATTCAAAAAACAGATAACAAGTAAAAAAATTTCAAAAAATTAATAACACATTGTATTTTTTTAGAAACAAAAAAGACTGATATACATTATACCAGTCTTTTTTATCAGAAAAATAAAGTCTTACTTCACAAAAGAATTATACGAATTGAGTACCGATTCATAAGAAGAATCCATCTGCTGGATATCATTATCGGGAATTTTACCCGCTTCTTTTGAATCTCTGATCAGTTTCCTGTAATGATCTACAAAGTTGGCAGCTGCTTTATTGAAGTTTTCAAACTGAGTTTTTTTATAAGCATACTGCTGGCCTTTAACATTAAAATCCATTTTTGAATTGGCTTCCACCAACCTGGCAAATTCGTCATATTTTTTCTGGGCTTCTGCTTCATTAAACTTCCCTGCATATTGCTTTCCTAAAAGTTCAATAACCGAGTCCAGGGAATTCATCACATTTTTAGATGAGATAATATACTCTTTCATCGGATGGTCTTTCAAAACCACTTCTTCTGCAGCATCTGTAGCAGGTTTTATTTTTGCTATCACATTTTCTCCTGCAGTATATAAAGCATCAGCATCAGTTTCTATTTCTTTTTTGATAGCCTCTGCCTTAGCTCCCTTATCGTCTTTATAGTCTTCAGAATTCATATAGGATTTAAGTTCTTCAAACTTTTTCTCTATATTCTCCTTCCTGGTTTTGTAGGTATTAAAATCTGCTTCAATAGCAGCTTTGTCTTTTCCAAACCCTGAAGGAATTTCTTTAATCTTAGAAAGCGTATAATCCATTGAACTGGTAATAATAGGCATAATTAGTACATTTCCTCCTTTGGATTTAACGACTGCCTCTTCCGTGTATTTTAAGATGCTTTCAATCTGCCTGGACGTATTTTTATAGGAGTCTACAAAATTATTATTGAAATCAATGACAGAATTTGCTTCTGCTTCTCCGCCAAGATTTAAAACGGTATTGCCCATCTTGCCGGCCCCTTTTTTACAACTTATAGCAGTAGCTGTCAGAGACAAAGCCATTGCCAATACTATAATCTTCTTCATATCTTTTTTGTTTTATTACATATCCTGAAATTCAACATCTTCATTAGTGATCTTTACCACATATTCAATACCATCTATCGCTTTTGCAATGATCTGGTTTCTGAGGATGTTGGCCATGTTTTCCCAATAGGCCCTTCCGTAAAAAGAGTAATTTTGCGGAATAATCTCCACTTCTACCGTTCTTACAAAACCTTCTTTCGGTTTATTGCTGATCATGGTCCCTCTCCTTACCCTTACCTCCCGCATTTCATCTTTCAGAACCATACGGCAATAGTTTTTGACATCCTCCAGGGAAATAATTTTATCTCTGGTAGTCAGGGCATATTTATAAGCCTGAATACTGTCTGTACCTTTCTGCTCTTCTGCTCCGCCTAAGGTTTCGGTAAGCAGTACTACAGTCTGTGATTTCAACTGATTGGAAAGCTCTGTCCCCGGACGCATGTGGTTGGCCAGTGTACAATGGGTAACCCAGAATGAAGCATATGTATGATCCGTTTTTTCTACCGGTTCCATGATGACATAGTTCAGCTCCTGCCGGATGTTTCTTTTGGCATTATTGACTTTTTGTACCATCGATTTCATCTTATCTGACATTTCGCTGAGAACTCCTTTTACATTATCTCTGTTGAGTAAAGAAAATGCTGCAATTTCATCCCTTGTCAGTTCCAGGACATTGGCAATCATATCTACGGCATTCCTGTTGGTAAAACGTTCCATGCCGCCTTTCCTTACCGTAAACAACCCTTTTTTAAGGTCGTCTGCAGGAGTAAAAGGGATTTCTGAATATTTTCTTCCGTCACCATCCTGAACCTCATCTACATAAAGGAAATGTTCCCCTTCATCTGTTACTAAAGGAATATTATTTCCCATAATATCCAGGCTGTATTCAGTTTTCTTCCATCCCCTGTTGTAAATTGGAAAAGCATTCAATACAAATGAAAAGTTATCGAGAATTTCTGCAGAAAACTGAGGCGGAAACTCAAATGTAAGCCATAAATATTTTTTATTATCTAAATACCTTACAATTTCTTCTTTTTCGGCAAGGAAGTCAAGATTCTGCGGCAGTTGTCCGGGTTCAGAAAATAAAGAACTGGAAATTCCTGTAATTTCGATAAATTTATGACGGTATATACTTTTAATATCTTCAATCACTTTGTTCCGGATAGACTGTTCCCGGAACATCTGCTCATATCCCTCCGCGTGATTTTCGGTAAGGTAGCTTAATCCTTCTCTCACAAATAAAGGATTCCCATTGCTGGTAACCGTAATGTAAGGCAGGAGCTTATACACAAAATCCAGGTGTTCAAATGCAGGGTTAGAACAGAAAATACTTATATATTTTGGGAAATTTTCACTTATATATTTACTGACATCAATTCCCACGGTAATCTTCCTGTAATCTTCAGGTCTTCCTTGAAATCTGGCAATAGGAATTTTATTAAACCTGTCATCTATGCTATAGCAGGTATTTCCTACGAACATGATGGAAGTATGCACTTTATTGATCCTTACGTTCCCTATGGGAGTAAAAGGAATGTTTACCTGCTTGTCAGATTCTGATTTGATCGTTGATGTCATTTGCTTCCGGAAGAAAAATTCCGTGTGCTCCAATAAAATTTCAGAAGACTCATAAGGCTGCGTAAAAGCAACGGCATGAGCAGGAATAGGATGGGTATAGATGGATGGCGTAAGAAGTTTGGCCAGCTTTTCTAAAATCCGGGCATTTACTGTTTGTATTTCATTATTCGCTTTAAAAACTTCCGTACTGAATGCATCAATCAATAGCTTTACAAAAGGATCCAGAGATTGTGGACTTTTTAATCCCCAAACCTTGGTCGCATTCTGGAGCATTCTGGCTTTTACAGATTCTTTGGAATAAATATTCTGATCTAAATTCATAAGTTTTGGTGCTGTTTGACATATTAATCAATAGACATCGGACTGAGGAACAGTTCAGTTGAAAAACTGAAACGCTCTCCGGTTGCCTCCATCTTAGCATTGATGGCAATTCTTACTTTCTTTTTGATTTCGGTGTGTTCTTTAGTATCGTAGCTATGTTCTACAAATTGTATATGGGCATCAATCTGGGGATTGATAATCCGTGGCTCATATTCCTGAATTTGTCTTTTAAGGCTTTTAATAAAAACACTTTCCCAGATGGCGCTTGTCACCCCGTTATCGAATTCCAGGTTCCAGACATCATTTCCGTAGTTTTCATCGTATCTGTTTTCACCTTTTTTGGTGGTGATCAGCAGCATGATATTGTGAGCGATGCTTTCCCCCATATCGCAGGTATCGATACTTCCGCCTTCTGTCATCAGAGTAGATGGTACGAAGGGCATTCTGTAATTTGGTGTATCCATAGTCAACTTCTAATTTTTACTTCATGGTCATGTTTACTTAAAAACGAAATACCAAAATACGCATTTTCACTAAATAATTGTTATAATACCTTAAATAATATTCAAAAAACAGGGCTTTCCAATATACATTGAAAGCCCTATTATTATATGTATCTGTACGTTAGTCCGCAGTTTTCCTGTTGATAAGATAATACACCGGAAGTCCCAGCAAAACCATTAAAAATCCCGGCCATGTATATTGTTGCTTATAAATTAAAAGTAAAATACAAAAACCCGTTCCTATAACCAGATAAACAATGGGCGTCACGGGATACAGCCATGTTTTATAAGGTCTCTCCAGCTCAGGCTGTTTCCTTCTTAAATGAATCACTCCGAAAACGGTAATCATATAAAACAAAACGATTACAAAAGAGATCATATCCAAAAGATTGCCATATTGCCCGCTCAGACATAAAACAGAAGCCCAGATCCCCTGCATCCATAAAGCATTTTCAGGTACATCATTTTTATTATTCCTGATTGCCGAAGCAAAGAACATCCCATCTTTTGCCATTGTCTGGAAAACCCTTGCCCCTGCAAGGATAAGCCCATTGTCACATCCAAATGTAGATATCATAACCAATAAAGCAATGATAATGGTTCCGGCACTTCCGAAAATATTCTGGGAGGCAGCTACTGCAACTCTGTCATTGGCAGCAAAGGCAATCCCGTCCCTGTCTAAGGCATTGAGATAGATAAAATTCACTGCAATATATAAAAGCATCACAGCGGAAGTACCATAAATCATTGATTTTACGACATTTCTCTTCGGATTATCTATTTCTCCTGACACAAAGGTTACACTTTCCCACGCAACAGAACTGAAAACAGACCCTACCATTGCGGCTGCAATACCTCCCAATAGAGTCATTCCCCCGATAGGTTCCCAACCTTCTGTAAGGAAATTTCCATGTAAATCTTTTTTAAGGTTATTGAATGAATCAGTGCCTAAGCTAAAGTTTTCGGATAAATGTGAAACATCTACCAGGATAAATCCTGCAGCAATAAGCCCTAGCAATGCCACAATTTTAGATCCTGTGAAAATATTCTGAAGGAGTTTACCACTTTCCACCCCTCTTGTATTAATATAGGTCAGCAAAAGGATAACTGCAATCGCCAGGATCTGAATCCAGGTAATTTTGAATTCTCCGCTTTGAAAAATAGGCGCGGCATCATTCAAAGAAGGAACTAAATAGGCTGTAAATTTTCCAAATGCCATTGCTACTGCCGCAATTGTTCCTGTTTGTATCACTGTAAACAGCCCCCACCCGTACAGAAAGCCCATCCTTCTTCCAAAAATCTCTTTGAGATAGGTATATTGCCCGCCGGCTTTAGGAAACAACGCAGACAATTCCCCATAACTTATGGCTGCTGCTACCGTCATTATTCCCGTGATCACCCACACCACGATAAGCCAGTATCCTGATCCCAGGTTACGCATCATATCAGCGCTTACAATAAAGATCCCGCTTCCGATCATAGACCCCATTACCAGCATAATAGCGTCCCAAAGTTTCAGTTTTTTTTGCATAGTCAAGTATAGGCATCAAATATAAACAAATATGCTATTGATTTTGAATTTTATTACAAGTTTGCCAAAGTATATCGTTTTTATTAACATATTAACGATTTATGATTCAATTTTAATTAGTACTTTTGAAAAAAATATTAAAAATGAAATTCAAAGCTCTATTATTTGCAGCAGCTGTAAGTATTTCTACTGTAGCATTTGCTCAGGAGACATCAACAGTTGGCCCTCCTGAAGGAAAAGCCCTGGCAGGTGATACTTATGGAGGGGGAATCGCCTCATCGGCAGAGTCTAAAGCAATTACCGTTAACCAATTAAGTAAAAAGCTTAAAGCAGACAACAAAAAGGCTGAAAATATTGTCGTTAAAGGAAAAGTTACGGATGTATGCGAGAAAAAAGGCTGCTGGCTTACGATTCAGACGGAAGATAACTCCAGGTTTTTTGTAAAAATGAAAGACTATGCATTCTTCGTACCAACAGCTTTAAAAGGTAAAAATGTAGTACTGGAAGGAAATGCTGAAAGAAAAGTGATTTCTGTAAATGAGCAAAAACATTATGCAGAGGATGCTAAAAAACCTCAGTCTGAGATTGATGCTATCACCCAGCCTAAGGAAGAAGTACGATTCGTAGCCAACGGGATAAAGGTGGTTCAGTAAACATCTGAATAATTATAAAAACAGACCTGTTTTAAGAGCAGAATAGTATAAAAGCAAATGCGGCAATCGGAGATTGCCGCATTTTTAGTCTTCTATCGTAAAATCCATTACCGCATCCAGTTTCGGATATTTCGAGGCAGAAACAAATTTTTTCCCGGTACAGTCTATTTCTTTCCAGCCTTTTCTTTTTTTAACGTCTCCTACTTCCATTACGAAAGGGACAAAAGAAATCTCATCTTTACCTTCTTCTATTACTTCCCTGTACTGAACTGCAATATCCAGGATACATTCATGGTCTGTATTCAGTTTTACATTCCTGTAAATGATATCATAATGGGTTTCTTTATTTTCCGGTATTTCAAGATAGTTTTCCCAGCCTGTAGTATCAGAATTCAGATCACCGATGGCTTTTAAAGCATAATAAAGTGCAATAGTGTAATATTTTCTGGTTCCTTTTCTTGTATAATCATCTACAAAATGCCCGCCTTCAAATAAGATAGTTGGTATGCCTGCTTTTATAAAATTATCTCCGGTGGAAGTCGGATAAAATTCATCAGAATACCTTCCGATCTGATCAGGAATTATTTCTTTTAAATGGTTATATACCCTTCCGATAACTGCCATACATTTTTTCCTGTTTTCAGTAATGGTACGTTCCACATTTTCTGAAGGGGCCAGGAAAGAAAGCGTAGCCGGATGAATCCCGTCAGTGGTAAAAATGGTTCTTTGCTCATGCAGGTTCAGAGCATAGTCATATTTTTTGGCAGCGGCGGTTTGTTTGAGGAATTTAATCTCCTTGCTGGCTTCATTATGAAAATCTCTGTTCAGGTCTATATCAGCTGCATTCAGTCTCGTCCATTTTTCCGATCCGTCGGGATTCAGCATAAAAATAAAGTCTAGGCTGATTTTGCTGAACAAATCCTCTTTTATTTCAAGAGCTTTATCCAGGCTTATTAATAAATCCAGCATTGCATGGGTAGCGTTGGATTCATTTCCGTGCATTTGCGACCAGGCTAATACCTGAATTGTTCCGGTTCCGATACTTAACTTATAAATTGGCTTATTCAAGTATGATGTTCCGATTTCCTGAATATAATCGCTGAGATTCTGCCGTAGGTAAGAAAATAATTTTTCAGGAGAAATATAGCGATTAGAGAAATTAGGGTTTTGAGAATAGATCTGTTCAAAATTCATTTTACAAATTTTACAAGAATCAAATTTAGCCATTTTAAAGCATAAAATATCGATTAACATTTGTAAATAAGAGCAAAAAAGCGAAATTTCTTCGTTTTTACAAAGTTAAATTGGTATTTACAAGAGACTATTGCTTAATCTTCAATTGAAAACAAATAGATAACATTTGTAATTTTATTAAACATCCTGGACTGACATTTTGTCTGTGGATAAAATTGTGGATTGCGAATAATTTAATATAAAATATATAAATATATGTTTATGAGCAAGTTATAAAATTTAACTCAATTACAATAAGAACTCTACTTGAAGTACATTAAAACTAGATTTTATCTATATATTCATTATTTTATTAAACATTAGAAATGTGGAAAACCTTGTATTCTATCTTCTATATACAAATGTAAAACGAATAAAATCCGATAAAAATCCAATTTTCTTTTAATTTTTATAAAATATTGCCTTACCTGAAGATTTATTGTGAAAATATAGATATTTACTCAATTATAAGATTATATAATTCTGTTTATTAGCGCATTACACATTTAATTTACTTTTGTATACATCTTCAGGCAATATTTTTACCTTTAAAAAAGGGTTTTAAAAGAGCTTTATGTGCACAACAGGGAATCAGTACTGTAAATAGCTCTATGAGCATGTTTACATAAGCTTTTCGTGGTTATATTTTAGATTATAGAAGTCAATAGTATTTAATATAGTAATTTCCGCCAAGCAGTTTCTTCTTTTTACAAAACACAATTGTAATTATTCATCAATATCATATAAATCAATAAGTTATATTCATGTTACATTTGTATACAAATATTTATTTCATTTATTTACATTTGTGTTTTGCAGTTGTAAATTTTAATTTTTACATTTGTAAAATAATCAATGGCTTATTTTTATGAGTTTAAATGAAAGAATTTCAAAAGTTATAGAGTATTCCAATCTGACTCCTTCTGAATTTGCAGATGAAATTGATGTACAGCGTTCGTCCATCTCACACATTACTTCGGGAAGAAATAAACCGTCGCTGGAGTTTATCATAAAAATAAAATCCCGGTTCCCGGAGCTTCTATGGGACTGGCTTGTTACAGGAGAAGGGGTAATGCTGAAATCTGAACTTCCTGAGCCTGCCGTCATTCCGGTACAGAATATTGAAGAAGAAGAAAAAACAAAATCTGCTACTCCTCTCCCCGATTTGTTTACCATGATCAATGAAGATGATGAATTTGGGGCTGATGAAACAGAAGATGAAGCTCCCAAGCAAAGTTCCGGAGAATCGTTTATACCGCACCAAAATACAGCCCAGGAAAAAATATCCGATTCTCAGCGATTAGAAAATACTGCTGACCAGATAATCAGCCAAGCCATTGGAAATCAGGAAAATAAAATTAAACGCATCGTTTTATTTTATGAAAACGGAAAATTTGAGAGTTTTGAGCCCTAAAAAAACCTGACCAAGAAACAGTCAGGTTAAAAAATATTTGAAGAAGAAAACTAAAGCTATTGCTTTACTTTGTTTTTATTTACATCTATTCACTCTTACAACAGCTTTAAGCTATCTGAATAGTAATATATCCTTGTCATTTTTATGATTATATCAAATATAAAAATTTAAAGTTAAATCAGCAATAGAATTTATTTTTTTTTAATAATTAATTAATATAATGAGTAAATCCATGCAATTATCATTAATAAACTTAAATAGTCTAACAATAAATAAGTAGCTTATCAATAATACGTTATTGCGAAAGAATCACCTTACGGGAATACGTCTTCCCTGCCTGGGTTTTCAGGGTTACTATATAAACCCCTCCCGGCAGCGTAGCCGGTAAATCAATTGTTTTTGATCTGAATTTTGAATGGTACACCTCTTTTCCGCTGATGTTGCTGATAGAAATTTCCGACTGTTCTAAAAGGATATTCCCATCAAGGTTAATCCTTCCTGTTGTTGGATTGGGTGAAACAGTGAATACTTCTTCAGGCACAGCTGTTTTTAAAGGCAAATTCTTAGGATAAGGATGGCAAAATTCAGCAATTCCATAAGAGCAGGTTAATTCCATAATTTCCTGATCAGTGAGCTTTTTATTATAAATAGCCAATTCATCTAATTTACCCCGGTAAATGTTAATACGGATATTATTAAGAATATTCATGCTTACCGAGTTCCATTCTTGACAATAATCAGTTGGTATTCCGTTTAAGTACAAACATGTTTTATTATTGCTATAAACAAAAACATAATGTTCAAGTCCATTTGATATATGGTTATTGGGATAAGAGTTTGTAGAGTTATTTACTGCTATAAAATTAGAACTTATTTTAAGGTTTCCTCCAAAAGCCAGAATATTTATCATGGGTATACGTTCACCAGGAGGAGTTGGCTGAATCCTATCAGGAAGTGCCCAAAAAGATATCGTGTAATCACCCGTATTAAGTGCCGGAAATACTGGTGGGCTAAATAACTTTATCTCTTTGGTAAGAGATGCTGTACCAAGCCCCTGGTTACAAATCATATTATCCTGATATACAGGAGTAACATCCGGATATCCCGGGTGTACCGGATCAGAATTAAGATCTAACCCGGACACTGCCTCCTCTGTATTTCCGTTAAAAGAATAATAATACACAGGATCAAAGGGAGGAATCCCACATGCGGTAAGATAGTAGCCGTAGTATATCCTCAATCCATCATTCAGACCAAGAATTCCACTTGCTAATGTTATTTTAACACGGTCAAAAGGTTTCTTGGGCACAAGCTCAACAGTCCCCCTATTGGAGCCTTGTGCCAGCTTCAGCATACTGCTGTCAACCTGGGTAGCATCATTGTTAGAAGTATTCCCCATAAATGTCTCTATGGACACACCTCCTAATAACTGAAGGGATAACACTGTATTTCCGGAACCAATACCAATAACTACTTTTGTTATTTTTTTAGTAGTTGCCGGGAAAAACAATGTTTGGCTAATCCTTCCGGACACGCCTAAGGGGAGTATCATAGTAGCATAATCATTCTCATTACTGCCCACCACGTTTTGCCCATTTTGCATAAAGCATAATGCACAAAATCCAGTGATTTGATTGGTTTGGCTGCTTACATACACTTTATCCTGCGCATACGACATTGTACTTAACAGCACAAAGATGATGGCAAATACCACTTTTAAGTGGCTGTGCCCGACTGATAATAAATTAATTTTCATAGTATATAAATTTAATTTGGTTCTATATATATTGCAGAGGGTAAACATCGTTAAAGAACGACATATTGTTATGGCATTTATTTTTACTTCGGAATAATCCGGATATAAATCATTTATACCTGTAATCAATCACAAAACCTTTCGATAAAGTGGATAATATTATTTTTCCCGGATTATGATGTGATATCCGCATTCGGTAATGATGGAGCAAAGTCCATCCCGCGATAATGGGAGGCTGAAAATTCTTATGGAAAATGGCCTTTGGGAAAAGGTTTTCCTGGTAATAGATTCGTTTTCATGTGTTTTTTAAGATATGTTTAATTTTAAACAAATTTAAACATAAAAAGAATATGTTGGTTAAATTATATCCCAAATATTTGAAATAAGTATTAATCTTTTTTGCTACAAAATACTTGTTATTAGGATTTCAGAATTTAACTAATATATAATAGATTGATTATCAACTATTTGTAATTGCAGCAAATATTGCAATTTCCAAAAAAACCATGTAATACATCATAAAAGTTAATTTATCTGCAATACATGGTTTTTACAATTAATAATATAATACCTATATTATTGTTTTTTTCTTCTTTCCAGTTCTTTTTTAATAAGCCCCAGTTCTCTTCCGGTTTGTCCGGCTACAGAGGTATTTTCCTGGGCTCTTCTTGTAAGATATGGTACAACATCCTTTACAGGACCATAGGGAAGGTATTTGGCCACGTTATAGCCTTTATCGGACAAATAGAAAGTAATATTGTCACTCATCCCGTAAAGCTGCCCGAAATAAACGTGAGAATTTCCATTTTCCAGAGATTTGGCCTTCATTTTATCCATAATCAATTCTGAAGAAACCTCATTATGGGTACCGAAGAAAGCCGAAACTTTATCCAGGTGATTCATTACAAAATCAATTCCTGCATTATAATTTTTATCGGAAGCTTCTTTGTTGGGCTGAATCGGATCTTCATATCCTTTTTCTGCTGCTCTGGCTCTTTCCTTTTCCATATAAGCACCCCGAACGATTTTGTAACCGATAAAATAATTTTTTTCCCTCGCCCTCTGAAGGTGTTCTTCCATATATTCCAGTCTCTTGGTTCTGTACATCTGAATGGTATTCCAGACGATAGGTTTCTGCTGGTTATATTTCTCCATCATTTCTTCACAAAGACGGTCAGCTGCGTCCTGCATCCATGTTTCTTCTGCATCTACCATTACTTTTTTATCATTTTCATGGCACAGGCTGCATACCTCATCAAATCTTCTTACCACTCTTTCCCATTCCTCCTTCTGGCTCGTTGTGAGCTCTGCTCCTTTTCCAACCGCTTCATACAGATCAATTCTTCCAAATGCAGTAGGTTTAAATACAATAAAAGGAATTGCCGGATTTCCTACTGAGAATCTTACAATATCCTTAATCTCCTTGCACACTGCATCAAAAGTTTCTTCATCTTCCTTCCCTTCAATAGAATAGTCGAAAATACTTCCAACACCTCTTTTGAAAAGCTGTTTTACGACTTTCATACTTTCTTCGCGGGTTTCTCCTCCGCAGAATTGTTCAAATAAAGTATTCTTCACAATTCCTGTAACGAAAGGAAAGTTATTGTGTACTGTAAAATTAAGGATAGATGTTCCAAGGCTGGTAAGTGCAGGCTGTTCAATCATCTTAAACATCCAGTACGCCTTTCTCAATTGTGCATCTGTCTTGTCTGCAAATGCAACTTTGGTATCATTAAAAATGGGCATTCCTATTTATTAAATTTAGTTTGACAAAGGTACTAATAACCTGAGTTTTTTTAAAGATTTTTTTTTTAGAATTTACTTTCAATTCCGTTCAAAAGCATGGCAATAATTCCTATAAAAACCCAGATGCGTAATATATTCAGTGTCAGGAAATTACTTTTCCTGGAAGAATTGAAAAGAAGATATATACAGAAAATCATAACAAATAACCCTCCTGCAAAATAGTAGGCCATAAAACCGGAAACACCTGTCCTGGTAATAATCTTCATAGAAACAATCATTGTTATAATCAACAGGGCGGTAAGGATAATTTTCGTATTCTTTGTTTTAAAATAGTTCGGAATGGTTGTATATCCGAAAGCTTTGTCTACGCTTTTTGTAAGGGTATCTTTTACAATATCAATACATAGGAGAATCAGGAAAAGAAAAACGGCCATCAGGAATACTTTTTTAGAAAAGGTTTCATAATAGACCATCATTCCGAAGAAAGGATATAGGGTAAGACTAACGAATGTAAGATTATTGACAATTAAAACCCTGCTCAGCTTATGACTGTATAACCACATAAAAAACTGGTACACAACGAAAAAAATGAAAACATTATGAGAAATCAGCCATGCCACTCCCAGGGAAATAAAGCTCAGCCCAAGATAGGCATATAAAAAATATTTTTGTTTGATAAAGCTTTGGATTCTTGTCCTGAACGGTTTCACAACATGATCTTTTTCCAGATCGTAAAACTGGTTGATAATTCCTCCGGCTAAAATGGTGAGAACCGTACAGAAAATAATGCCGTGTACTTTAAAATCAAAGACAAAGTTCCTGAATGATTCATCCTGATTAAACAGGAAAAAAGTGGAAACATAAAGGGCAAACGTTAATAAAGCTGCTACAAAAAAGCGTGCTCCGAGCAGAAAGCCCACGAATTGTGAAAATCTGTAATATAGAGATTTAGAGATATCATTTTTTGATTGGAAAGTTTCTTTTTCAGAATTCATTCCAGTCTGTTTAAAATCTGTAAATCACCTCTTTTTGGAAGCCCTCAAGCATTTTTTCTGCTTTTTCATAATCTTTGGTGAAACCCAGGATATAGCCGCCTCCACCGCTTCCGCAGAGTTTTAAATAGTAAGCATTGGAATCCAGTCCTTTTTTCCAGATATTGAAAATACTCTCTGGAATCATAGGACGGAAGTGTTCATAAGCCCAATGAGAAAGCTTTTTTAAGTTTCTGAAGAAAGGATTCATATCTTTTTTCAGGAAAGATTCTATACATGCGTTATTGTAACGGATAAATTCTTCTTTCAATGTTTTCCGGAACCCTTCTGTCTTCATTTTTTCAAAGAAAATCTGAATCATTGGTCCTGTCTCTCCCGTCATTCCGGAATCAATCAGGAAAATAGCGCCTTTTCCTTCTTCTCCGTCCGGAATAGAAACCCTGTCGAGGTTTTCTTTATTTTCGATAAGAATAGGCAGGTTCATATAGCAAATCAAAGGATCCATTCCGGAACTTTTACCATGGAAATAGCTTTCCATTTCTCCGAAAACGGCTTTTAATTTTTTAAGATTATCTTTGGATATATTCTCAGGATTTAGTTTGCTGACCGAATATTTTTCAAAAATTGCTGCAACCAGAGCCCCGGAGCTTCCTACTCCATATCCCTGGGGAATATTGGAATCAAAGAAAAGTCCGTTTGCAATATCTTTTTTGAAGCTCTCAATATCCAATGTAAAATCATCGGAAAGATTAAGCGTCATGAGAAAATCTGAATATTTCTGCAGGTGCCTGTTGGATGTAAGCTCAAACTCTGAGCTCAAATCTGAAAATTTTAAAGTTCCCTTATAGAAGCTGTAAGGTACTACAAGCCCCTGGGAATCTTCAATCATTCCGTATTCTCCAAACAGGATTATTTTTGCATAAAATAAAGGATTGGTCATATCGACAATAAATCTTTTTGCAAAGTTAAAATTATTCCGCTGAATATAAGCAAAATTCAGACCGAATTAGTATCTGTTTGCCATATTTCTTCTAACTACTGTTAAAAAACAAAAAAACCTGAAAAATATCAGGCTTTTTTATCAATTTTAAGTTATTGTTTGATCAGCTTTTTATGGACTGTCTGCTTTACCGTTTCTATAGTGATGACATAGTTTCCGGTCTGAATAGATGAAAGATTGATTTCTTCTTTTTTCCCTTTCAGAGAAGGGTTTGCCATTACCAGTCTTCCCGATTCATCATAGATTTTATAGGACTTCAATGGATCACCGGCTGTGATAACCATCAGGTTTTTCGCAGGATTGGGATAGATATTAATGGAACTGTTTTTTACATTAAGATCTTCCACTGCCAAAACACTGCAGGAGAAACTGGCATTCCATCCATTAGCAGTTACGCCTCCATCTGAAGTAAATTTCACAGTTATAGCTCCTGAAGGATTTGTCGATGTGAACGGACCAGGAATTGTGGTTCCTGTCAGGTTATTTCCATTGGCAAATACAGGTGATGCTGTAGAGGGGCCATTATATACAGACATGAAATCATAATCTTGTTCCAGATCAAATGCTGTAAATGCCATGGTCATGGAAGAGCCGGAAGCGGGATAAAATGTCTTAATAAGTTCTTCATTATCCTTATATTCACCGGTTGGTCCGCCTGTATCTGTAAACGGAATTCCATCACACCAGGCACCATCCGTCAGAAAGAGTCTCGATAGCTGAAAAGCATTCGGGCCACTACAATTAGTTCCAAGATTTAGAATATAATAAGTAGCAGGCTGGAGATTGGTAAAACTGAAAGCCTGTGTGCTGGTATTCCCTGAAGATATTACGGTTCCTCCAGGGCTGGAAAGTCTGTATTTCCAGGATGTTGAAATGGCATCTGTGAAAGTAACATTGGCCGCAGTCTGGGTGATATCTGAAATATTGATATTGGTAATTGAAGTCGGACATGATGTGGTGCAATTAGTACCCAGGCATCCTTTAGAATCAACTGTATTTCTGATCAATGTCCCCGGTTGTATTCCAAATCCATTGGCAAAGTTAATCCCTACACTGCTTACAAGGTGGCAGTAGCTCATAATGGTACCACCACCGGCAGGAGGAAGTGGCGCAGTACATCCTTCATTATTTCCTGCGGCAGGCCCACAGCCATCAATTGCTGTATTGTTTCCGTTCCAGAAACAAGCGTGGGTATGGGGTGAACCTAAATTATGTCCAATCTCGTGTGTCATAGCTTCAATATTCCAGGAGTATGTAGGGACATTCTGATAGGTGAAGTTAACTCCGCAATACGAGTATCTCGAATTAGTACATAAGCTATTGACAAAGGCAATACTTGTTGTGGCAGGATTCCTTAATAATTGTGCCAAATCACCATTAAAGTTAGTACGGGTATTTTTATACTGATTAAGAATAGCGCTTGGTGATCCCGAATAAGGATCGGTAGTCGTCCATACAAAAACTTCACTTAGTGCTACATTAATATCATCATTGGTATACAGTGTTGATACATTATTATGCATAGCGGTAACCCAATTGGTGGTAGTGGTTACATTGCTTCCATTTTGTGTATAAGGACCAAAGCCTGCTTCATAAAAAATCCTGACACAGTTATCTGTTTTCTTCTTATTTACATTGTTGGGATTAAAAGAGGATCTTTGAACCTGATTCTCTTTAAGTCCGTCTGCACCACAAACAAATGGATTGGTACCTGTCAATTTGGCGTCCGAATAACTGACAAAATCTTCAGTATCTTTAACCTTTCCGATGACGATATTGCCTAGTTCCAAGGTAGAAGCCACTCCTATGATATCATTATTAAAGAAGCTGAAGGCTACGATAGAAGTATTATCTCCTTTTACAATTCCCTGATAATAAACACCTGGTGTGTAGTTTACAGTGTTCCCTTTGTCTGTAACCACTTTAAAATCTTTAGTAAAAAACTGATTTTTGTACATTTCAACAGTGATCTTCCGTCCTCCGTCATAAGGAAAAGTAATTTCGAGGAAATCAGGTTTTTCATTGATCAACCTTTTCAGTTCAGCAGCTTGCAGGGACATGACTGTGATATCTGTTGCTGCACGTTTGTATTCAGTCAGCTTATTTGCGTCTTTATTGACTTCAAATAACTGATAGCCTTTAAGTTCTATTTTACCATTATGATATTCAGAAACTTTCTGAGCAACCGGTCTTAGTTTTTGTGAAAATCCTAAGACAAAACATTGCAGCATGAAAAGCAGTATAATTTTTTTCATAGTATATTTTTTTTATAAATAAACAAAAAAAATCACAATATAATGAAAAACAGATATTAATTAAAGTAATTATTAAAATGTATATTAATTAAATAAGGTAAAACCTGAAAATAAAAAAATTGATTCGCAGAAATAAAAAAAGACGTTAAAAATAACGTCTTTAATTTTTATAAGGTTTCCCTATCTTTTCTCATTTTTACCTTCAGGAACCGGATCAATATCAATCCTGCACCGAAAAATACAGTCATTGATAAGGCTGCAATTCTCATATTATTGAAATGCTCAATCAATGTAGCAAAAATAAATGTACCGATAATGATGGCTATCTTCTCCAGTACATCATAAAAACTGAAATAAGTGGTATTCTCCATGGAGTCTTCCGGAAGTAATTTTGAATACGTGGATCTTGACATAGCCTGAAGCCCTCCCATTACCAAACCTACTACTGCAGCCACCCCATAAAACTGGTATTCCACCGTAGGGTTTTCCTTGTTCAGGAAATAGGCCCATAAACAAGCTATTATCCATAATACAATGGCAATTGAAATCACATTCCTGTTGCCAATCCTTTTAGATAGTCTTGAGAAGATAACTGCTCCTATAATGGCTTCAATCTGAATGACCAAAAGTGTTCCGATCAGCTTATCCTGGGCAAGATTGATTTCGCTTTTCCCGAATAAAGTGGCCATCAGGAAAATAGTCTGCATCCCCACACTGTAAAAGAAGAAACTCGATAAAAAGAATTTCAGGTTCCTATCCCTGAAAAGTAAATTACCTACCTTGAAGAGTTCATGAAAGCTTTCTTTAGCAATATCCAGATAAAAGCTCATATTATCTTTTAACACTTCAAAAAAGCCCCCCTGTTCTTCATGCTTCTTGAAGATATTCTTATAGTTCAGGAGAACCAGGTCTTTAGGTAATTTATCTTTTACATTACCAAATTGTGGCAGATGTTTAAAAGTATATTGTGAGAAACCGAACCACCATGCCCCGGTCAGTAAAAAACTAATCCTGGTGAATAACAATTGCTGTGCTGCTCCTTTGGCAAAAACCTGGATTAGCACCAGACAGATTACCACCAACACCACAGAGCCGATATATCCGTATACATAGCCTTTTGCAGACAATGCATCCTGTTTATCCGGCGTGGCAATATCAGGTAAAAATGAATTGTAAAAAACCAGACTTCCCCAAAATCCTACACTTGCCGTAATACTGAAAAGAAGCCCTAAAAATACGTTATGCATTCCTGTAAACATTGCTAATCCCATGCATGAGGTAGCACCCAGATAACAAAAGAACTGCAAGAATGATTTTTTGTTTCCTATGGTATCGGCCAGAGAGGATAAAAACGGAGAAAGCAATACCACGATAAAGAATGAAATGGTTAATGAATATCCATATACAGCATCCGGCTGGTATTCTTCACCAAAGATTCTGATCATATGCCTCACCGGAACGTCAATCCATGTTTTGGTTTCCGCTACATATTCTTTCTTTTCATACGCTGTGGTAAGGATGGAATAATAAATAGGGAAAATAGTAGAGGTAATGACCAGGGAATACACGGAGTTTGCCCAGTCATATACAGCCCAGGCCTTCATAATCTTCGGATTATTTTTTATGTTTTTAGGCTGTCGATTCTCAGTTTCAGACATTTCAAATAAATATTAGTAGCACAAAAATAAAAAAACCATTAAGAAATGGATAAGTTTTTAAAAAAATTATCTATTCCTTAATGGCAATATATTATTAAACAATGTATTACATATTCTCAATCACGATAGCGGAAGCTCCTCCACCACCGTTGCAGATTGCTGCTGCACCATATTTGGCATTGTTTTGCTTTAATACATTGATCAATGTAACGATGATTCTCGAGCCTGAACTTCCCAGAGGATGTCCTAATGCAACTGCCCCTCCGTTTACATTTACTTTAGAAGCGTCTAATCCTAAGATTTTGTTGTTTGCCAGGCCTACTACAGAGAAAGCTTCATTAAATTCAAAAAAGTCGATATCAGAAATCTCCAGGCCTGCTTTTTTAAGGGCAATAGGCAATGCCTTTGCAGGAGCCGTTGTAAAGTTTTCAGATTCCTGAGCTGCATCAGCATAGGAAATGATTTTGGCTAAAGGCTTCAATCCTAATTCTTCCATTTTTTCTTTGGAAACAAGGATCAGGGCAGATGCTCCATCATTTAAAGTAGAGGCATTAGCTGCCGTTACTGTTCCTTCTTCTTTTTTGAAAACTGTAGGAAGAGTTGCAATCCTGTCAAAGTTTACCGCTTTATACTCTTCATCTTCTGCAAAAATTACAGGTTCTCCTTTTCTTTGTGGAATAGAAACAGGAACCACTTCTTCGGCAAATTTACCTTCGCTCCAGGCCTTTGCAGACCTCTTATAAGATTCTATGGCAAAATTATCCTGGTCTTCCCTTGTAATAGTATAGTCGACAGCACATTTTTCTGCACATACCCCCATGTGGACTTTATTGTAAACATCGGTAAGGCCGTCCAGTACCATTCCGTCCTGCATTTTGATATCGCCCAGCTTTGTAGCTACTCTTGCATTATAATAGTGTGGAACCATAGACATATTTTCCATACCTCCTGCTACGATTATTTCGGCATCACCTGCTTTAATTGCCTGGGCTGCCATTGTTACGGCTTTCATACCTGAAGCACAAACTTTATTTACGGTAGTAGACGGTGTATTGATTGAAAGGCCTGCTCCTAAAGCCACCTGACGTGCCGGTGCCTGGCCTTCTCCTGCCTGCAGTACATTTCCCATATAGATTTCCTGAACCTTCTCAGGATCAAGACCAATTTTATCTAATGCTCCTTTTACAGCAACAGACCCAAGTTTAGTAGCCGGAACTGTTGACAAGCTTCCCATAAAACTCCCCATTGGGGTTCTTACTGCGGAAACAATGAATACTTCTTTCATGTGTATAATTTTTATTTTAGTCAAAATGAAACCGGGGTTTCATCTTCAATTTTAGATTTATTTTACCTTTACATATACCACATCAAATTGGGTATTTTCAATTTTAGATTGTATTTTCAGAAAATTATCCTGGGTTTCAATCACTTTATTATTGAAAACATCTCCTATCTGTGCAGGATCATTTTTATCGGATTTTTCCATAACAATTGATTTATAATTGCAGTCATCCACAAAAACCAATGTAGATTTGATATAATCTTTCCCGTTATTAAAATATTCCGTTTGAACGTTATCTTTGATGGTCATATACCATATTCCTTCAGGATAATTGGCACGCAAGAATTTACCTTCCCTTATGTTGGCACACTTAGCCGGATTATCAGGTTTTTTCATTTCGGTTTGCTGAGCCTTCACTTGGGAGGCGGTCATCACCAGTATTCCTATTGAAAAGATTTTTAAAAAATTCATATATCTTTACATCCTTTTTTATTTATTTTTATCATTTCCTTTAGCAGCTACAATCATCAGGAAAGCACCTAAAAATTCTACGCCCCATCCCCATTTTAGTTTAACAATTCCTGCCATGCTTTCTCTCCAGGATTTAAAAGGCAAAAAGCTGAAATAGTCTAATGATTGTACTTTAACCGCCACCAATGTGAACCCGAATAAAAAGACAAGCAGGAAACCGAAGAGTCTCACCATTCTGACATTTCCGTTTACAATTCCAAAAACTGCACATGCTGCAAGAATCCAGCATGTTATTGCTAAATAATGGTCCAGTTTCCAGTAGTTCCAGTTTCCGATAACAGGTATATGCACCAGAGGCAAAAAACTGCCTGCAACTACTAATATCAATCCTAATAACTGAATATTCTTCATATTTACTAAAGTGCCAAAATACAAAAAAAAACACACTTTTAATCCGTGTATTTTAAAAAGAAATTTTTCTACCCAAACGCTTGTTAGCCATAAAAAAAATACTATAAATTTATCTAATAAATAAAAAAAATGGCAAATTATTACTTAATTGAAAATCAGAATTAATCCTTTTACCCCGGTATTAAGTCCATATTTTTATTGAGCAAAGACACATTATTAGGGCAGGGTAAAAATCTTTGAATAAACAGATTACCAGATGAACTGCCCCGTATTTTTTGAAAAGATTAGCTTAGACATAAAAAAATTGCACTTTTTTTCAAAAGTGCAATTTAATATTTAAATAATACCGGAGTACATTAATGTTTTACCGAAGAAACATCTTCCGGATTATGTTTATGCCTGAATAATACTGCAAAAAAGAGGGCCAGCACCAATGCATAAATGGCAAAGGAAAGCCATATCTGATGCCAGTCTTTTACCATCACCACCGAAGAAAGTGTTCCATCGGAATTTACCATAGCATTAAAGCTTGTTTTCAGGATTTCCAGGAATGTAGGGTTATCTGGTGTAGTTTCTAAATAAGCGGATAAATCTGAAGCAGTAGTAAATTTATGGGTAAAGAATTTATCAATAGCCCAACCTGCTATATAGCTTCCGAAAACCGCCCCGAATCCATTGGTCATCATCATAAATAACCCTTGTGCGGAAGAACGGATATTTTTATCTGTTGTTGTCTCTACGAAAAGCGATCCGGAAATATTAAAGAAGTCAAAAGCCATCCCATATACAATACACGAAAGAATGATTAAAGACAGACCAAATCCTTCCGGGACACCATAAGCAAAAAATCCAAATCTTAATACCCATGCCAGCATAGACATCAGCATTACTTTTTTTATTCCGAATTTTTTCAGGAAGAAAGGGATTGCCAGAATAAACAGGGTTTCAGATACCTGGGAAATAGACATAATGATCGTAGATCTCTGTACTACAAATGAATCAGCATATTTGGGAAACTGTGCAAATTCACTTAAAAAGACGTCACCATAAGCATTGGTCAGCTGAAGTGCTGCTCCTAAAAGCATCGAAAATAAGAAGAATAACGCCATCTTATAGTTTCCAAAAAGCTTGAACGCGTTTAATCCTAATTGTTCTGATAGTGGGGCGTCTTTATCAATTAACTTTTGTGGAGGACATTTAGGCAATGTGAGGGCGTAAATTCCCAGGAATATAGCTACAGCACCCCCGATGTAAAATTGTCCTTCTGTTGCCTTGTTTCCACTAAGGTTGGTAATCCACATGGCTACAATAAAGCCTATGGTTCCCCACACACGAATTGGCGGAAAATCCTTTACCACATCCATATTATTGTTTTTCAGGATTGTGTATGAGATCGAATTGGCAAGAGCAATAGTCGGCATATAGAAACACATGGCAACAAGCATTATCGAAAAGAAAGAATTGGGATCTGCAGAATGGGGTAATATGAAAAGAATAACTCCATAAAGGATATGTAAAACTGAAAATATACGCTCAGCGTTTACCCAACGGTCGGCGATAATTCCAGTGATGGTTGGCATAAAAATGGAGGCAATTCCCATGGTTCCGAAAACAGCTCCAAACTGTGTTCCTTCCCAGTGTTTAGTACCAAACCAGAAGTTTGCCATCGTAATCAGCCATGCTCCCCACACAAAAAACTGGAGAAAACTGAGGATGGTCAGTCGTAATTTTAAATTCATAGTTTATATAAAAAGTATCTCTTAGTCAATTTTCTTTTTCCTCCTCTTGATTTCTTCCTGAATTTCAAGGGCAGTATCGTAGTCTTCCTCTTTAACGGCTTCATCAAGCAGTTTCTGAAGTTCTTCCATGGAAAGGGATTTCAGGCTGTCTTCCGTTTGTATGGTTTCTGAGAAAGATTGTTCTTCTTTTGAAACATCTTCCAGTTCCAGTAAAATTCCTGCTTCATTCAAAACCTGCTGTGTAGTGAAAATAGGGGCATCAAATCTTACGGCCATAGCAACAGCATCGGAAGTTCTTGCATCAAGAATAAGCTCTTCTTCCGTAATCTTATTTTTAAAATTGATATTTGAAAAGAAAACACCGTCTACAATCTGATAAATGATTACAGAAATCAATTCATAGTTAGCAGAAACTATAAATTTTGTAAATAAATCATGAGTAAGAGGACGAGGGGGATGGATATCTTTTTCCAGTCCGAGAGAGATAGACTGAGCTTCGAAATTTCCTATAACAACAGGTAATTTTATATGTGTTTCCTCATGCTCCAGTAGCAATGCGTACGCTCCTGATTGTGTCTGGCTGTACGATATTCCGCGAATAATTAGCTGCTTATAATCCATAATTGCAAATATAGATTAATTTTTTATAGTGATTTTACTTTTTCACACAAAAATAAAAGCCCGGAAAGCCGAGCTTTTATTGTGCTGTATATGATTTGTCAATAGCAACAGTTAATTTATCTTTGCAAGTAATTCATTAAGAATTGATAAGCTAAAGTAACTGATTATTGACAATGTTCTTATCCTTTTATTGCTTTGATTTTCTCCGTTAAAGCCGGAATAATCTGGAAGGCATCTCCTACTACTCCGTAATCGGCAGACTTGAAGAATGGTGCTTCAGCGTCGTTGTTGATCACTACAATAGTTTTGGAAGAGTTCACACCGGCAAGGTGCTGAATAGCTCCGGAAATCCCTACTGCAATGTAAAGGTTAGGTGAAATCGCTTTACCGGTTTGTCCCACGTGTTCTGTGTGAGGTCTCCATCCGATATCGGAAACAGGCTTGGAACATGCTGTAGCTGCTCCTAAAACGTTGGCCAATTCTTCAATCATTCCCCAGTTTTCCGGTCCTTTCATACCTCTTCCTGCGGAAACCACAATTTCAGCTTCCTTAAGGTCTAACTTTCCTGAACTTTGCTCATGCGAGATTACTTTAGTATCTTCATTTGCCACCGAAAGATTCTTGATTTCTTCTGAGCCGGATACTGCATTTTCCTTTACTCCGAAGGCATTTTGAGAAACAGTAATAATAACTCCGTTTCCTTCAGCTTTTGCATGCATAAATCCTTTTCCTGAGAATGCTTTTCTTTTTACCTGGAAAGGAGAAAGACTTTCAGGAGCTTCCAGAACATTGGTGATTAATGAGTAATTCTTCATTACGGCAAGCATTGGAGCAATAGAAGAAGCATCGGTAGTGTGTGGAAAAACAATGATATTTCCATCCGCTACTTCACTTACTGCCTGAGCAAATGCTTTTGCTGAAAAGTTTTTAAGGCCCTCGTCTTTGATATTAATCACGTTTGATGCTCCATACTTGTATAATAAGTCTGAAGAATCAGTAGGGTTTATAGAAATTGCCGTAACGGTATCCCCGGCTTTGTCTGCAACAGCTTTAGCATAAGAAACTGCTTCAAAAGCTGCTTTTTTGTAAACTCCGTTTATATTTTCTGCGTATACGAATACTGCCATTTTTTTACATTTAAAGATTAAAAATTCAAGAATAAAAGATTAGATTACTTTTGCTTCTTCGTGAAGTAATCTTACCAATTCATCAAGATTGTCCGGAGAAACCATTTTTACAGCAGCTCTTGGTGGAACGCTGTCATAAGATACTCCCTGAACTTTCACTTCGGAAGATGCAGGCTCTACCACTTGTAAAGGTTTTGTTCTTGCAGACATAATTCCTCTCATATTTGGAATGATAAGATCTTTTTCATCTACCAGTCCTTTCTGACCAGCAATCACCGCCGGTAATTTTACAGAAATCGTCTCTTTTCCTCCTTCAATTTCTCTCACTGCAGTAGCTTCACTTCCATTAACATCCAGGCCTACTGAAGCATTTACGAAAGGCTGGTTCAATAGCTGAGCCACCATTCCCGGAACGGAACCTCCGTTATAGTCAATTGATTCTTTACCGCAAAGGATAAGATCATAACCACCATTCTGAGCTACAGCTGCAATTTCTTTTGCTGTAGAATAGCTATCTTTCGGATCAAGGTTTACTCTTACCGCATCATTGGCACCAATGGCCAAAGCTTTTCTGATTACCGGTTCTGTGGCAGCATCCCCTACGTTTATTACCGTCACAGTAGCTCCCTGGGATTCCTGAAGTTTAACCGCTTTTGTCAACGCAAATTCATCTAACGGATTGATTACCCACTGAATTCCGTTTTTGTCGAAAGCAGATTTATCTGCTGTAAAGTTAATTTTTGAAGTAGTGTCCGGAACACTACTAATACAAACTAATATTTTCATATGTTGTTCTTAATTTTTTATCTGGTATAGGTAACCTTATGGTTTCATGTGTACTGTTTTATTTTTCTCTTTCAGCATAAAATTCATAAGGTTCATGCAGAGATTTTGGTTGTTTTAATTTTTGCTAATATAAATAAAAAATATATTATGCATGCATAATACTTATTAAATTATTATTCAATACATTAAATGTATTTACTGAGCAGGTTTCATTGCCCTGAACTCTATTTTACTAGGCAAAACACGCGGATTCATCTTTAAAATATCCAACACCAGTTCTCCCATATCCTGCGGCTGGATCTTCCAGCTGTCTTTTTCTGAAGGAACATTTCCATTAAAATGGGTAGCCACAGATCCCGGCATAATGACCGTAGATTTGATATTATATTTCCTTAAATCAATCATTGCGGCCTGGGTAAAGCCTACTACCCCGAATTTTGATGCATTATAGCCGGTCCCGTTTTCAAAAAAATTGGCTCCTGCCAGACTGGAAATGGTAATATAGTATCCCTGTGTCTTTTTTAATTCTTCCACAGAAGCTTTTAAGGTGTAAAAAACACCGGTAAGGTTTGTTTCTATCATGTCATTCCATTCTGCAGCACTCAGTTCATCCACAGGCTTAAATATGCCTAATCCAGCATTAGCTATAACATAATCCAACCTTCCGAATTTTTCCCGTATATATTGTACGGCTTCCTGTTCGCTTTCAAGGCTTCTTACATCAGAAACAATTCCCAGCACATCTGCTGAATATTTTCTGAGGTCCTGCTCTGCTTTCAGTACATCTTCTCTTCTTCGCCCTGAAAATGCCACTGATATTCCATTTCCAAGCAATACTTTCGCAATTCCGAAACCTATTCCTTTGGTTCCGCCTGTTATATAAGCTACTTTCTTTTCAGACATAGGTAAAATTTTAATTCTCTAAAATAACAAAAACGCTCCAATTGGAGCGCTATTGTGATACTAAGATTTATCAGTACTTATTTTTTTATAAACTTCTCAGTTATTTTTCCTTCTTTTGTTTCAATATTAATGATATAACTTCCCGGATTAAGATTTTTTACATCTACTTTTTCATTATTCAGAATAGCATTGATTTTTCTTCCGCTTATATCAAAAATCTCTATATTGTTTATTTTTTCTTTAGCGTAAATCGTAAGAATATCCGACACAGGGTTAGGATAAACGGCAGCTGCAGAAACCTTCTTCGAAACTTCAGAAGTAGCCAGTGTTCCTGTTGTTGTTACCTTGAAATCATCCACTGCAAATCCGAACTGATCCTGAGAGATGCACTGAATAGCAATATAAACATTTTGTCCACTATAGGTATCCAGATTATAAGTATATTGATGCCATGCCGAATCTGCAGGTGAAGATACCGGATTGGCGCTGACTAAAGTAAAACTACCTGTTGCTGTATTGGTTGTAGACACCAGAACTTTAAATTTTTCATTTCCATAGGTAGAATCACAAGACTTAGCCCAAAAAGTAAGCACATTTCCTGAAGATCCAAGTTGTATTTGTGGTGAGATCATCCAGTCATTATTCCACGGAATAGAGGAAGAAGCAAAAGCAACCATCATTTTAGAACCTGTTCTAGCCGTCCAGTTTGATGTTGCTGTTGAAGTCATCGGAGGGGTTGTTGCCGTTGAATTGAAAACCTGGAATGACTTTGCTACTCCTGAGTTTAAAAAAGAAATCCCTGTGAACCCGTATGTAGTTTTCAAATCAGCGTCCGTTAGGGTCCAATTTCCCACATTACTAATTGCAAAATTAGTATACGTTTCAAAACTGTCTTCAAAAATTGTAGTTTGTGCATTTAAAGAATATAAACCTAAAAAGGCACTTAATAGTAAATATTTCTTCATGATTATCATTTTTAGTTCTCTATAAAAGTAATTATTTTTATTCAATTAACCAAATTATAATCAATTCAATATCAAAACATTATAATAAAAACATATTTACTAAGTTATCTGGAAAATTACAACAAGGTAGACAATCTATAAATTCAACTTTTGAGAGTAAAAAAATCTATAAAATAAATTTTTAACATTAAAAAAATTGACAGAAAACAACAATATGATTTTTTTATTTTTTTATAAATTTTTCTGTAAAATTCTGGTTGTCAGTCTTTACACTTATCAGATATACACCCGGAGTCAGTCCTCTTATATCCAAAACATCCTTATTCAATATTACATTTACCTCTTTTCCGGCAGCCTCATATATTCTTATCTTTCCTATTGCTTGTGAAGAATTTATTTTTATAAAATCCGATGCCGGATTGGGTGATAATGAAAATAAACTGCTTTTGGGAGCCGCGTCTTTTACAGCCAATACCATTTCGGTATTAATCTTAATCTGGTCAATATATGCCGATCCCACCGCATTATTATGCACAAAACGTAATTGATCAATAGCTGAATAGTTAACGGCCGGGCTTTGATAAATCAAAACATCATTCAGATAATACCGGATATCCGCAGAAGTTCCTACCACTTTAAGCCTGTTCCATACATTGGGTGACCATGAAGCTGTAGCAGAAACCAGGGCCGGTACCCCGGAAGTAGTACTTAAAACCTTTATAATACCTGTTTTATCAAAATCTACCCTGACAACAAACTGATCATCAATACTGTTTACCCCCTGAAATCCAAAAACAGAACCGCCCAGTTGTGATATATTGATATCAAATGAAACGGAAAACCCGGCAGAAGCAAAAGGTGCAGGCAGGTTATAAAAACCTCCGATAACAGGGTCTGTTTGTGTGCCATACACAGGCTCTTTGACAATTTTTAAGGCACTGTACCCATCACTGGCTTTGTCCGTTGTAATCGTCTGATTTTCCACATGGGCAGGCATTCCTCCTGTCGGGGTACTGATCCACCCTGCTTGTCCCTGGATATCGCCTGATATAAAACCTTCCATGCTTTCAAAAGAAATAGTCTGTTGTGCAAAAGAAAGAACTGAAAATAAGGCACATGCTATTGAGTAGTATTTTTTCATAGTAAAGTGAAGTTTTTGTATTAAAAATATAAACTTTCCATGAAAAGTAAAGTAACCTGCAACAAATAATAATAAAGCTTTGCTTTCAATAGCTTAAGCAGAAAAAGTTCATTTTTCTGTTCCATTAAGCCAGATAAGGCATAAAAAAACGCTCCGGATTGAAGCGTTTGGAAAGAACTTTTATTTCTTTATCAGTTTTTGGGAATATGTTTCATTTCCACTGGTTATTTTAATCAGATATGTTCCTGGTTGCAGATTCCTGACATCTATACGGCTTCCACTGTATTGCGCATCCATTTTTCTACCTGTCATATCAAAAATTTCCGCATGGGTAATTTTTGATTTGGATTTCAGATACACATACTCTGAAGCAGGATTGGGATAAATTCCAACCCCTGAAGTAGAATTGGTTTCTACTGTTCCAAGCATAGCTCCCTCTGTCACTTTAATATTATCCAGCCCAAGTAGCATCCCTTCGTCAGAGGTTGGATTAAACTGCCTGAAGTAAATATTTACCTTCTGACCTGCAAAAGCTGACAGATTAACCATCCTTGGAACTGCCATATTCCCGGTTGATATATTTTCCTCGAGTACCGGGGTTTCTGTTCCTGTAAATGCCATATTGCTTGGAAGTGCATATACCGCATAATGATTATCCGGAGGGTTTACAAGGGTAAAATTAACAGCTGCTATCATAAACTCCAGTGAATAGGCATTTCCTTGCACAAGGTTTATTTCCGGAGATATCAAAAGATGGTCAGCCGTTGTCGAAGTTGATGCAACTGCTACAACATTCCCGGAAAAGCCGGGAATATTGGAAGGGAATGTTGTCCAGTCATAATCATCATTACCATCCCTGTCTTCTGAAATCCAGTTAGCAGGCAAATTGGGAGCACTGACAGAGTCAAAAGTCTCTTCAAAAATAACCGTTTGAGCATTAAAGTGTAACCCCGCACCTAATAATGCCGTAAAAAATAATGTTTTTTTCATAAAAATGTGTTTTAAGATTAATATGCAAGCAAATAATAAATAATCAGTTTATTAAGAGTAAAATCTCAATCTTCCTTTCATTAAAGCTAGATAAGTTTGAAAATACTTCCAATAATACATTTAGAGAATGTTACTTCCTTATCAGTTTTTGAGAATACGTTTCATTTCCACTGGTTATTTTTATCAGATATGTTCCTGGTTGGAGATTCCTGACATCTATACGGCTTCCACTGTATTGCGCATCCATTCTTCTGCCTGTCATATCAAAAATTTCCGCATGGGTAATTTTTGATTTGGATTTCAGATACACATATTCTGAAGCAGGATTGGGATAAATTCCAACCCCTGAAGTAGAATTGGTTTCTACTGTTCCAAGCATTGATTGTTGGGTAACACGGACAGTGTCAACTATTAAAACTCCTTGTTGTGGAAAATTATATTGCCTGAAATAAATTGTAACGCTCTGCCCCGCATAGCTTGATAAATCAATAGTTTTCAGCATTGCTATATCACCAGTAGCGATGCCTTCTTCCAGGACAGGAGTCTCTGTACCCATAAATGTGCTTGTACTGGGGAGTATATAAACAGCATAATAATTATCGGCTGGATAAAAGCCCCCGAGTGTCCATGTTCCAATTAAAAACGATAAAGAGTAAGTATTTCCTGCTTGTAAATTAACCGGTGGAGATACCAACAGATGATCAGATGTTGGAGTTGATCCAGTTACAGCAACCTTCCCCGAAAATCCCAGTGGATCAGTAAAAGAAGAAGCGTCTGCCCCTTCCCATTTTTGCCCATCTCCATCTCTATCGATCGTTATCCAACCGGAAGGCAAGCCAGGTTGCGATAGCGACTCAAAAGTCTCTTCAAAAATAACAGTTTGAGCATTAAAGGACAAAACCGCACCTAATAATGCTGTAAAAAATAATGTTTTTTTCATAAAATGTGTGTTAAGATTAAGTAATATCTAATCAATTATTATACTGCATCTTACATCCAAATTTATTTAACTTTCAGATCAAAACAAATCCTTTGTGAATAAAAATCAAAATACTTTTAAAAAAAGGAAGATTGAGGCGTTTAAAAAGATTTTTTTTCATTATTTGGTCAGTTATAACAAAAAAACAAGGTGTTTCAATATTGAAACACCTTGTTTTGTATAATATACTGTATAAAATCAATAATTATTTTGAATAATTTTCAAAAAATAATGGAATACTTTCGATTCCCTTATAGAAGTTAAATAAACCATAATGCTCGTTTGGAGAATGGATAGCGTCAGAATCCAATCCGAAGCCCATTAATACTGATTTAGCACCTAAAACTTTCTCAAACATAGCTGTAATAGGAATACTTCCTCCGCTTCTATAAGGTAGCACCTCTTTACCAAAGGCTGTTTCCATTGCCTGTTTAGCGGCCAGGAATTCTTTAGTATCGCTCTGCAACACGTAAGGCATTCCTCCGTGGTGAGGAGTTACTTTTACCTTTACGGTATCCGGCGCTATTTTTTCAAAATATTTTGTGAATTTCTCTGTAATTTCTTCCGGAGTCTGATAGGGAACAAGACGCATGGAAATTTTAGCAAAAGCCTTGGAAGGAATCACTGTTTTAGCTCCTTCCCCTGTATATCCACCCCAGATACCATTACAGTCTAAAGTAGGGCGAATTGAAGCTCTTTCCAGGGTTGTATATCCTTTTTCACCTTCTACTCCGCTCAATCCGATAGATTTCTTGAACTCTTCAGGGTTGTCCTTCAGTTTGTTCATTTCAGCCCTGTCGGAATCAGATACGATTTCAACATTATCATAGAAGCCATCAATGGTAATATGCCCATCTTCATCAATTAGCTTGGCAATCATTCTGGAAAGAACATGAATCGGGTTAGGAACAGCACCTCCGTAAAGTCCTGAATGAAGATCCCTGTTTGGGCCTTCCACTTCTACTTCCACATAGCTCAACCCTCTTAATCCTGTTGTTACTGTAGGCTGTTCATTGCTGTAAATATGAGTATCTGAGATCAGAATACAATCACAAGATAATTTTTCCTTATTTTCATTAACGAAATCTCCCAGACTAACGGAGCCTACTTCTTCTTCCCCCTCCAAAATAAACTTCACATTGCATGGAAGGGTATTGGTTTTCATCATCGCTTCAAAAGCTTTCAGATGCATAAAGAACTGTCCTTTATCGTCAGCAGCTCCTCTTGCAAAAATAGCACCGTCAGGATGCAATTCAGTTTTTTCAATATACGGTTCAAAAGGTGGCTTTCTCCATAATTCCAGCGGATCTGCAGGCTGCACATCATAATGTCCATATATCAGTACCGTTGGTAAGCTTTTATCTATAATTTTCTCTCCAAAAACGATAGGATACCCTTTAGTTTTGCAGATTTCAACATGGTCTGCTCCTGCATTTCTAAGGTGTTCCGCGCATACATCTGCACATTTCAGCACGTCATTTTTATAAGCCGGATCTGCAGAAATAGAAGGAATTCTCAATAACTCAAATAATTCATCCACGAAACGCTGCTTGTTTTCGTTGATGTAATTTAATGTCTCTTGCATTGTAAAATTTTGTTTGGTTAAAATTAAAAAAAATGCACCGCTGGACCAAGTAAAAACAGGATTTTCTAAGAAAAGATTATTTCTGATGATTCACCCGGCAGTCATTTCATAAAACAAAAAATGCCCTGCAAAAACAGGGCATCAGAGATCTTATAGTCATAATTAGTGTTCAGCTTTTGGAGCTTTTTCAGCTTCAGCAGGCTTCGCAGCAGCGGCAGTACTGTCAGTTTTAGGAGCTACAGCTTCAGGCTTTGCGGCTTCTTCTTTGTGCTCAGCAGTAGCCTCATGTCCTCCATGGGCTTCCCCACCCTGAGCATCATCAGAATATCTTTCTACTCCTTCTTCCAGTTTCAAAGTACCTCTATTCCCTCCTGCTGCTACTTTTTTACAACTTACTGCTACCGTTGCAATGGCTAAACATATAACTAATTTTTTCATATGTAAATTTTTAATTTTTAAAGTTCATATGGAATCGCCCTGTATTAATTATTGAAACAGTTGACGATTTCATACTAAATTTTTGATTGCCCAAAAGTAAGAAATCCTGCTTTTTTCGGCAACATTTTTATACTGATTTTAATATAATTTTTCCTTTTTTGGACTGTGTAAAAATAAGGTAGTCATCTCCCCCATCTTTCAACCCATATTTTTTTTTGATTTCTTCAGGTTTTAAAGGATAGTTTTTCGAGATAATATTAAATTGCCCTTTCTTTTTAATGCTTTTAGAATCAATAACTTCTGTTTCCATAATCCTTCCCGGAAAATCCGCTTTTATTTCGTCTGAAGTATAAAGATGGGTATTGGGATGAAGCTTTTTTAAATTAAACTTTTCAGCGATCAGATTAAATATTCCAGCCTTTAAAACGGAATTATTAGGGATATAAATATATCTTTCAGGCTCGGAGTATTCTGAATTGGCATTTTCTTCTTCTCCAAAATTAAAGCTAAACTCAGATTCTCCACTTTCCAGATTTACGCAATGGCAGATAATTTCATTCTGAGCCTCTTTAGACAGAAAAATCACCACCTCTTTCACATCGTTTTTTAAAGCAACAATATCAATCCTGGAAATCCGGGGTAAAACGGAAATAAGATATTTAAGATCAATCAGCGGTGAAAGTTTAATAACCACCTGATCCGAGATAGATAGCAACTTCTCCTGAATTTCCAAAATATCCGGAGAGAGGTCTTCCAGGAGAAAAACTTTGTTCTTATTCTGATCTCTACGCGCCGGATCCAAATAAATAACATCAAAATATTCTTGATTATTGTATAAAAAATCTTCCAGCTTAGCATTGACAAACTTTGCTTTTTTGTCCAACATAGCCCAGTTATGCTCGACAATTGCCAGGAGCTCAGGATTTTGTTCTATTAAAGTAATGTCATTGAAATTCCGGGACAGGTAATAAGCATCAATACCAAAACCACTGGTAAGATCGATAAATTTTTCTCCTTTTAGAGCTTCAGATTTGTAGATTGCCGTTTTTTCAGAGGATGACTGTTCTAAATTGAGTTGTGGTGGAAAAATAATCCCGTCTTTCAATAAAAAAGGAAATTTTTTCTGTGCAACCTGCTTGCCTTTGATCTGTTGAACGATTTCCTGCATAGTAATATCAGGAAACGGAGATTTTTTCAACAACAATGCATGCAAATCTGTGTTCAGATTGGCATTGATATAATTTTGAACTTCTTTATTTAAAAGTTTAACCACAGTTTTGTATTATTCTATATTATCCCAGGTTTATATCTTATTTTATCCGCAATCATCTGTGCCAATCTGTGCCATCTGTGGTGATACAAAATCTTTAAATTATAAACCACAGATTTTCGCAGATTTACACAGATCTTTATACTCATCCTACAAAAACTTATGTCAAACTCGAAAAAATTTCCTCATTTATCCGCAATCATCCGTGCCAATATGTGTTATCTGTGATAATACAAAATTTTCAAATTATAAAACCACGGATTTTCGCAGATTTACACAGATTTTTTATTTATATTTAACTTAAATCTCCATTTATTTTTCTAAAGATACTTTTACCAATATAGTCGGTATTGAAATTGACCAGAATTCCCAGTTTTAAATCTGTTAATTTTAAATAAGTCAATAATTGCTGATGATGAATATTGGCGATTTCCGCTACTGCTTTAACTTCGATAATTACCTTATCTTCAACTATAATATCAGCAATAAAACCTGAATCAATAAAAGTATTTTTAAATTTGACACTCATGGGGACCTGAGTTCTAATTTTTAAGCCATTGTTTTCAAGTTCATAAGCCAGGACTTTCTCATATACTTTTTCTAACAGGCCGGGCCCGAGCTCATTATAAACAGAAAATATTGATTTTCTGATATAAAAACTTATTTCATTTTCTTTCATCGTATTTGTATTTTGTGTTTCGTAAATCTACACAAAATCAAATACGTTTTATATTTTTATGGAAGCATTATTTACCTTTTGTAAAAAATATAATCAGTCAATATAGGTTTTATGCCGTTTTGTTTAAGGAGAGAATTGATTTGTCCTCTATGATAGGTAGAGTGATTCACTGCATGGAAAAGCATTTCAAAAACGCTGTTCCTAAACTTTGTACCTCCCGAATTCTGATATTCTATTTGTTTGTCCGGATCAAATTTTTGAATAATATCAATACTTTTCAGGAAATTCTGATGATTGATTTCTGTGAGCGTATCCAAGGGATTAAGCTGCCAGACTTCAAAAGGTCTTTCTCCTAATATCCGGGCATTCCAGATTTGTTGAGCATTGAGTGTATGGTTCATCAGACTGATTACTCTATCGTCTACAGCCGCTTTGTTTTCAGCAATCAATTTAATCATTTCAAGGTTGAAATGATGGGTGTATTCAAATAAATCAATCAGTTTTTCTTTCATTACTCAAACATTTCCGCCCAGCGGACTGCTTTTATTTCTTTTTCGTTATATAATTCTGCGATAGACTTTTTAACTTCTAATTTAGGGTATAAATTAACGCCAATCAGCTTTATTTTACCTTCTTCAATCCATTGCTGCTCTGCTATGGCATGTTCGCAGATTTTTTTCTGAATAATTCCCTGTTTAATAAGCTCCAGATAACCTCCGGCTTCTTCTATTTCTACCAACAGCGCCCATGATTTTTCAGCAATCTGTCTGGTGATATCTTCCACGTAGTAGCTTCCGTTGGCAGCGTCTTCAAATACGTTGATAATGCTTTCGTAAGCTAAAACTATCTGTTGTTTAAAGGATATTTCTTCTGAGTTGTCTGTAGTTCTGTCTACCAGGTAATTATTGGTAAAAACAGCGTCTGCCCCTCCAATCATTGCTGAAGCAAGTTCCAATGTAGAGCGGATGAGGTTATTTTCATTGTCGGAGACCGCTTTATTTCTCAAAGAGGTTTCCGCAAAAATATAAGGGATATCATCCAGTCCGTATTCTTTTGAAAGTTGATTGAAAACCATTTTAAAGGCTCTCAGCTTAGCCATTTCAAAGAAATAATTTCCTCCAATGGCGATTCGGAAGATCAGCTTATTCAGAATATCCGTGCCATATGCTTCTATCAGTTCCTTAGTTTTGGCAAGGGCAATACCTAATTGCTGATAAATAGCTGCTCCTGCATTCTGGTGCAATGAAATATCAACACAAATGCTTCTTCTAAAATCTTTTGAAAGAAGTTCTTTGGTCAATTGATCATCAATGGTTCCTTCTTTTTCGTTAAAAACGTCAATCAGTGAAAAATACTGGTCTTCTTCTTTAGGACTGATGTGACCAGCAAGATCTTTATTATTGACAAAAATTGTTTTTTGTTCAAGGTTTTCCACATTATGGTCTAACAGGAAAGCAAATACTTCATCTTCCAGACTTTCATGGTACCTGGCGACCAGATGGGTACTTTCTTCTACTTTTGGCAGGTTGGCCAAAGGTTTCTGAACTTCTGTGTAAAAAGGCTTTACTTCTATCCCTTCCAGGTTTTCTTTTTCAAGGATCGTGTAAATATCTTCTGTTTTAAGCTGTTTTTTTACTAAGTTTTCCCAGTTTGGAAATGTATTGGTATCTGACATTGCGATGGAGGTTATAAGTTGAAAATGGGTATTTTATGAAGGAATGATTATTTTTTGGTTTTAGTACTGTCTACTACCAGAATAAAAATCTCTTCGTTCGGTTTTTTCATAAAATAGTTTTCTCTTGCGTACTTTTCTTTCTCTGATTTGTTGTTCATCAGTTTTTTATAAAAAGCATCGTTCTTTTCGTATTCTTTCTTGTAATACTCCAATTGTTCTTCATATTTTTTGATCTCCCCATTCAGTTCGTTAATCACCAAAAATGAAGTTTTGTCGAAGAAAATCATCCATACCAAAAACAGACAGATCGTAATGGTATACTTATTCAGAATATATTTCTGGATTAATTTAAAGTTTTCAGATTTCGGCTGAATATCTTTGATAAGGTTATTTTCTTCCATTTTTAATGTTTTTTCAACGAGTTTTTAATAACCGTAGTTAAAAAATCAAT
Source organism: Chryseobacterium gallinarum (assembly GCF_001021975.1). Taxonomy (NCBI): domain Bacteria; kingdom Pseudomonadati; phylum Bacteroidota; class Flavobacteriia; order Flavobacteriales; family Weeksellaceae; genus Chryseobacterium; species Chryseobacterium gallinarum. The sequence goes on from NZ_CP009928.1 coordinate 4,187,479, forward strand.
CGCTACGGAATTCTGTCTCATATTAGGGATAATAAGATCGGCCTCATTTTTAGAAGGCTCTATAAATTCCTGGTGCATTGGTTTCAAAGTGGTCTGATAGCGGTGTAATACCTCGCTCAGATCTCTTCCTCTTTCCTGGGTGTCTCTTCTGATCCTCCTGATCAGCCTTTCATCTGAATCTGCATGCACAAACACTTTCAGGTCAAACTCTTTCAACAGTTCTTTATTGGTTAAAACCAAAATTCCCTCTACGACCAATACATTCTTAGGTTCTACAGTGACATGATCTCCTGTTCTGGAATGGGTTACAAAGCTGTAAATCGGCTGTTCAATCGGCTCATTATTCTTTAAAGCTTTAACATGTTTTATCAATAATTCAAAATCAATAGACTTGGGGTGGTCGTAGTTTAGCGCCTCTCTTTCTGTCAGGGTAAGGTTTTGATTGTCATGATAATAATTATCCTGTGAAAGGATATTCATTCCTTCAATATCTAGCTGCTGAAGTATCTTGTCAACAACTGTAGTTTTGCCGGATCCTGTACCACCGGCAATTCCTATTACAAGCATTCTTTTTTGTTTCTTTATAGTTGGTACAAATATACTATTTTAGATAAAATATGACAACGAAGATAGAGAAATTGACCAATTAAGAAATTCTTATATCCTGAGGTTAAAATTGATCTTTAAAACACCAGAAAATACGCTAAGAATTTAGAAAGCTGTATGGAGCGTTACGTTAAGTAGTAGGAACAACTACCATAAGTCTTTCTCAAAAATAAATAATCAATACGTTAAATGTTTTTCATAAAAAAGCCGGTCAATAAATTGACCGGCTCTTATTTTATACGATTTCACTGGTTAATTCCCGTGAAATAAGTTTTTCATGCATAGGCTTCAGAATATCCATTGAGCCTGTTTTCACTGTGCATTTACCTTTATAATGCACCAGAATCGTACATTGTTCCGCCTGTTCCAGCGTGTGCTTACAAATTTCAATTAAACAGTCAATGACATAATCAAAAGTATGAACATCATCATTATGCAATACCAATTTATAAACATCATCCGTATCATCCAGGACCAGAACTTCTTCTTCATACTGTCGTTTCGGATTTTCGTAATCTTTGATCGTATTATAAAAATTCATTGTAAGTAATTTTTTTAAACTTCTCCGATTTTTTCTGCTAAATTATCTATAGAATTAGGCCCATGATATACCAGCTCTACCAATTCTACACTTTTATTATTCATTTTCAGGATCTTAAAATGATAATTATCAAGATCAAATTCCTGGTTTTCTTCCGGAATTTCTTCAAGTTCATAAAGAATAAATCCTGCCAGTGAATTGTATTCACTTTCTTCAGAAAGAGGGAGTTTCTTCGGTAAGAATTCATTAATCTCATCCAAAGGTTGGGTTGCCTGTACCCAATACGTATTATCTCCTATTTTATCAACGATTTTTTCTTCATCATCTTCTTCATCCTGGATTTCTCCTACCAATTCCTCAAGGATATCCTCCAGGGTGATAATCCCCTCTGTTCCTCCAAATTCATCAATAACAACAGCAATATGCTGTTTTTTAAGCTGGAAGGTTTTTAATAAGTCTGAAACTTTCTTGCTTTCTACCACGAAAAAGGCATCACGCATTAAGTCCTTAAGGTCTTCATGATCCAGGTCTCCTTTTCTTTTGACAAATTCCCTTATGATTTCTTTGGTATAGAAAATCCCGATCACATTATCGATAGAGCCAATATAGACAGGAATACGGGAATAACCGCTATCCATAATCTTATTAATAATCTCATTGACATCTTCTTCAAAATCAATTGAAGTAATATTTTGCCTTGGAACCATGATCTGCTTTGCAGAGTGATCTGTAAAATCAAAGGCATTTTTGATGATTTCATAGTTCTCTTCTTCGATCTCACCGCTGTCTGCACTTTGTTTTACCAAAAGCTGAAGTTCTTCCGTGGAGTGGATTTCCTGCTCAGAAGCCGGGTGTATTTTGATCAATCTCAGGAAACCGTTTGACATAGAGTTCATCAACCAGATAAACGGTTTAAAAATAGTATAGAAAACTCTCAACGGAACCGCTGTGGCCATCGTTGTAGCTTCTGATTTTCTGATCGCTATGGATTTTGGAATAAGCTCACCAAATACAATATGCATAATGGTAATCAAAACAAAACTGATCACCAGGGAAACTGAGGTAACAGTAGCCTGGCTCATATTGAAATTAAGTGAATGAAAAATATTTTCAACGATATGATGCAAAGCACTTTCTCCCACCCAACCCAGGGCAAGGGAAGCCAATGTAATTCCTAACTGAGTAGCAGAAAGATACTCATCAAGATGTTTAATGATATGTTCTGCCTGTTTTGCCATAGAATCACCTTCTGCGGCTTTAAGTTGAATCTGTGAATAACGAACTTTAACAATTGAAAATTCTGCGGCTACGAAAAAGCCATTTAGTAAAACAAGAAATAAGGCCAGCAAAAGCCTGACTATGTCCGAATCCATTTAGAAGTTGTATAAATTTTATTAACTACAAAGATATGCAAAATATAAATAACCTGAATCCGGTACAGTTAACTTATTTCAATGGAGGCGCTTTTTGAAGTGAAAAAACGAAGCTTTAAAACAGCCTTAATTTCTCATGAAAAAATATTCCGATATCTTTTGTCCCCAACTATTCCTAAAGAAGATTTTAAGGCAATAAATGAGAGTTTTAGCTTTTAACCATAAAAAAAGCACCGATAATATCGATGCTTTTGATGGTATGTTAAAATAATTCTTACGAATTTTTCAAAGCTTCTGCTCCGGAAACAATTTCCAGGATTTCGTTGGTAATTGCTGCCTGTCTCGCTTTGTTGTAGAAGATCACAAGATCATTCTTTAGAGCCTGGGCGTTGTCTGTTGCTTTGTGCATTGCAGTCATTCTCGCTCCGTGCTCTGATGCAATTGAGTCTAAAATTGCTTTGAAAATCTGGGTTTTGATAGATTTTGGAATCAAATTATCAAGAATCTCAGCTCTGTTTGGCTCAAAGATATAATCTGTTTCAACTTCTGATTCTGTATTTTCAGGCATTGAGATAGGAAGAACTCTTTCTGTTGTTACTTCCTGAGTTGCTGCATTCACGAATTTATTGTAAATAACATAAACTTCGTCAAATTTTCCTTCCGTGAAACTAGTCATTACTCCTTCAACGATGTGAGCAACAGTATCAAAGTTCATGTTATCGTACACAGAGCTTCCATTGGCATATACCGTACGGCTTTTTCTTACTGCATCATATACCTTTTTTCCTACAGGAAGAACTTCAATCTCATATTGAGAATTGTTCTGAAACTGAAGGTTAAGCTCTTTTACGATTGAAGAGTTAAAAGCTCCCGCAAGACCCCTGTTTGAAGTAACAGCGATGAAAAGTATTCTTTTAACCTCTCTTTTCTGAGCATATACAGAAATCTGATCAGGATCAGAGCTAGAATTTACATTCTGGATAAGCTCCTGTAATTTTTCAGAATATGGTCTTAACATTACGATTGCATCCTGTGCTTTTTTAAGTTTCGCAGCGGAAACCATTTTCATAGCACGTGTAATCTGCATCGTAGATGAAATTGACGTAATTCTGCCTCGTATTTCTTTTAAGTTTGCCATTAATTTGGGTTCAAAGTTTAAGGTCTAAAGTTTAAGGCTTAAAACGCTATATTTTAAACCTTAAACATTGAATTTTTTTAGTTGTATTTAGAAGCTAAATCGTTAGCTGCCTGCTTAAGAACACCTGTAATATCATTATCGATTTTTCCAGCTTTGATCGCAGCCATTGTATCAGGGTGCTTAGATCTCAGGAACTCGATGTACTCATGTTGGAATTCTTTAATCTTGTTCAATGGAACGTTTCTCAATAAGTTCTCAGTACCCGCATAGATCATTGCTACCTGGCTGTCTACCGGAAGTGGAGAGTTAACCGGCTGCTTAAGAAGCTCCACGTTTCTTTCTCCTTTAGAGATTACTGCTAAAGTAGAAGCATCAAGGTCAGAACCGAACTTGGCAAACGCTTCTAATTCTTTATATTGAGCCTGGTCAAGTTTCAATGTACCAGATACTTTTTTCATTGATTTGATCTGAGCATTACCTCCTACTCTTGATACAGAGATACCTACGTTAATCGCAGGACGAACCCCTGAGTTGAATAGATCAGACTCCAGGAAGATCTGTCCATCTGTAATAGAGATTACGTTAGTTGGGATATACGCAGAAACGTCACCTGCCTGAGTTTCGATGATTGGAAGTGCCGTTAATGATCCACCACCTTTTACGATTGGCTTTAAAGACTCTGGTAAGTCATTCATTTGCTTGGCAATTTCGTCATCAGCAATGATTTTTGCAGCTCTTTCCAATAGTCTTGAGTGAAGATAGAAAACGTCTCCAGGGTAAGCTTCACGGCCCGGTGGTCTTCTTAAAAGTAGGGAAAGCTCACGGTAAGCAACAGCTTGTTTAGATAAATCATCATAAACGATCAATGCCGGTCTACCTGTGTCTCTGAAGTACTCACCGATAGCAGCACCTGCCATTGCAGAGTATACCTGCATCGGAACCGGATCTGATGCGTTAGCCGCAACAATTACCGTATATGCCAAAGCTCCCTTATCAGAAAGAGTTTTAACGATTTGTGCTACAGTAGAAGCTTTCTGACCGATAGCTACATATATACAATATACTGGTTTACCAGCATCAAAGAATTCTTTTTGGTTGATGATCGTATCGATCGCAACAGTTGTTTTACCTGTTTGTCTGTCACCGATGATAAGCTCTCTTTGTCCTCTTCCTACAGGAATCATAGAGTCAATTGCCACGATACCTGACTGCAAAGGTTCAGTTACCGGCTGTCTGTAGATAACCCCAGGAGCTTTTCTTTCCAGTGGCATTTCGTATAAATCCCCTGTAATAGGACCTTTACCATCGATAGGGTTACCAAGAGTATCTACTACTCTTCCTAACATTCCTTCTCCTACTTTGATAGAAGAGATTCTGTTTGTTCTTCTTACTGTATCCCCTTCTTTTACTAATTTACTTTCACCTAATAAAGCAACCCCCACGTTGTCTTCTTCAAGGTTAAGTACAATACCTTCTACATCACTAGAAAATTTCACCAACTCTCCGTATTGTACGTTTTCTAACCCGTATACACGAGCAATACCATCACCGATGGTTAAAACTGTACCTACTTCCTCAACGTTTGATTGAGTGTCGAAGTTGGCCAATTGCTGTTTTAAGATCGCAGATACTTCTGCCGGATTTATTTCTGCCATTGTATGGTTGTTTTTCTTAATTTAATTGAAAATCTTTTTTAACTTGGTTCAGTTTGGTCTTCACAGATGCATCTACCTGCTGGTCTCCTACTCTCAGAATATATCCTCCAAGGATTTCAGGCTTAACATTTACTTTCAGATCAAAGTTTGAGTCAGTATTTACAAGATTGGTAGATCTTAAAATCTGGTCAAGGTTTTCTTTTGAAAGCGGAGTTGCTGTAGTAAGCGTTACTCTCTGCACACCGTTAAGGTCTTCTACTTTATTGATAAATTCCTGAGCGATATTTTTCAATTGGTTTTCACGTCCGTGTTTAATCACCAGTGTGATCAGATTTTGGGTAGAAACAGATAAACCTTTGAATATTTCGTTTGCTACTTCTATTTTCTTTTTAGAATCGATGTAAGGAGTAAGGAAAAACTTATTTAAATCTTTAGATTCAGTCATTACCTTCACTACATCTTTCATTTCAGAAAATACAGTAGCCGTTTGCCCTGCTTCATTCGTGAAGTCAAGTAAACCTTGTGCGTATCTTTTAGCTACTTTAGATGTAAGCATTCTTAGTTAAGGTTTGATTTGTTTAAATAATTTTGAACTAATTCGTTTTGAGCTTCAGTGTTATCTAGTTTTTGCTTCAGGATAGATTCAGCAATGTTCACAGATAAAGTACCGATTTGGGTTTTGATGTCTGCCATGGCAGCATTCTTCTCAGCAGTGATGGTCTGCTTAGCAGCTTCGATCATTTTGTCTCCTTCAGCTTTAGCAGCATCTTTGGCTTCTCCTACGATTCTGTCCTTAATTTCTCTAGCTTCTTTAAGGATAGCATCTCTTTCGATTTTAGCTTCACGAATAATTCTTTCGTTATCCTCTTTTAAAGTTTCCATTTCTTTTCTAGCCAATTTAGCTTGATTAAGAGCGTCAACTATAGAAGTTTCTCTGTCGTTAATAGACTTTAAAATAGGTTTCCAAGCGAATTTACCTAACAGAAATAATAACGCTAGAAAGATAACAGACTGGATAATAAATAATCCTGATGAAAACTGATGAATTAATTCCATTATATAAATGTATAAATAATTATTACTTTTTTAAAGAATCATTACCTGCAACCAACCGTTGCAGATAATGATCTGATTGAATTAGTTTACTGCGAATAGAGCAGCAAACGCAACACCTTCTACAAGTGCAGCTGCGATAAGCATAGCTGTTTGGATTTTTCCAGATTGTTCAGGTTGTCTAGCGATAGCTTCAAGAGCAGCAGCTCCGATTTTACCAAGACCGATACCTACACCTAGTACTACGATACCAGCACCTACAATTTTAGGGATTTCCATAATATATAATTTTAAAAAATTTGTTTAAATACTTTTTTTAATTCAAATGATTAGTGAGCTGCGTGGTGTTCATGCTCGTGCTCCTGCACCGCCATTCCGATAAACAAAGCTGATAACATCGTGAAGATATAAGCCTGTAGGAATGCTACTAATACTTCCAATAAATAAATGACTAATGTTAAGAACGGGAATGCTACCCCTGCAATAACATTCTTGAATACGTAGATCAACCCGATCAAACTCATTACGACGATGTGACCTGCCGTCATGTTGGCAAAAAGTCGGATCATCAATGCGAATGGCTTAGTGATGGTTCCTAATAATTCGATAGGAAGCATGATCAGCTTCATTGGCACTGGTACTCCCGGCATCCAGAAGATATGTTTCCAGTAATCTTTATTGGCAGAGAATGTAGTAATCAGATAAGTAAGGATAGCCAGGAAGAAAGTCATGGTAATATTACCGGTAACATTGATTCCGAATGGCATTAATCCTAAAACATTCAGGAAAAGAATAAAGAAAAACACTGTTAATAAATAACCGATAAATCTTTTATACTTATGTCCGATGTTTGGAATAGCGATTTCATCTCTCACAAAGATTACCAAAGGCTCCAGGAATCTGGCAGCTCCACTTGGAACCGGTGATTTTTTATAAGACTTAGCCATTCCGGTAAACAATACCAACATGAAAACTGACACCAAGATTATGATCAGTACACTTTTCGTAATAGAAAGATCCAGCACTTTCTCAGCGGTAGGATGACCTGCTTCATCCACAGGCAATGTTCCTGCTGCATCAGTCTTGTAAATCTTTTCGTGGTGCAACATGTAATAAGCTCCATCCACCTCAGTCGGCTCACCATGCATAAAACCTTCTTTATTGCTCATGAAAGCATGGAAACCGTTATCATAAAAAATAACAGGAAGAGGGAAACCGATGTGGTGACCTTCTTTGTCAACCATCAATGTGAAATCATGCGCATCCAATAAGTGATGATCGATGAATTCTTTGTTTTCTTTACTTACTTTGTCTTTCTCTGAAAGCTCTTGAGCAGGAGCCGCCCCAGCAGTTGCCTCGCCATGCTGTGCAGACACCAAGTTTAATACAAAAATACTGTAGAATAAAACTGCGAATTTCTTAAACATTGATAGGTTTTTTTCGTTGTGCAAAAATATAATATTTTTTCTAGTTTCAATAAATAATTTTACTGTTTTTTATCATGATTAATAAGCTTAATCGCATAGTACGTAAGCAGCGTTGTCAGGACAAAATAAGGCATGATAAAATGAAATTTATAGCCGGGAATGGCTTCAAAGTTCAATTTTTTCCGGATTAAATACATTAAACCGAATTTTAAAAGGATCAATCCGATGACAGACAGCCCTAAAAACTCAGGAGCAACCCTATTGATCAAAACAATCAAAGTTATCATCATCATAAACATAACGCTCAGGAAAAGGTAAAATTTAATAATGACAATTTCATCCAGATGAAAAACAAATTTCCAAAGAGAAAAATGAATCAGGAATGTCAGGAAAAATAAGACTACAACAAGAATATTAGGATTAGATTTCATTCTTTCGTTAAATTTTCATCCATGTATAAAACATGGTTTATTCAATTGATCGCAAAAATAGACTTTTTCTATCGTATTATCCTATGATTTGATAATTATCATTTTTCCATATAACCGTTGTGCATTTTGATATTAAATGGCAGTTCAGAATAAAGCAGTTTTAAAGCCAGGGAACTGGGAGCTGGGAGTCATGAAGGTCGTAAAGAATAACGATTCATCTTTTTTATCGATCTTGAGGCAAAAATTAATGATGTAATAGCTGTCAGTCTTTACAACCGAAAGTAACTTCCAGCTTCTTTCTTCCAGCTTCCAACCCATTACCAGACTTTCCTACTCCGAACTGTAATTTTTGGCTCAAAATGCCCAACGAGTTTTTCTATATATAATATTACGTGTATTCATCCTTTGGATATGCTAAAAATTCCTTATTTTTGCAAACCTATAATTTACAATACATATGTTTAATAGTTTACAGGATAAATTAGACAAGGCATTACATAATATTTCCGGACGTGGAAAAATTACAGAAATCAATGTGGCGGAAACCGTAAAGGAAATCCGCAGAGCATTAGTAGATGCCGACGTTAACTATAAAGTTGCAAAAGACCTTACAAAGAGAGTTCAGGACAAAGCCTTAGGACAAAATGTTCTTACTTCCCTGACTCCGGGACAATTAATGACTAAAATTGTTCATGATGAATTAGTAGATTTAATGGGAGGTTCTCAGGAAGGTATTAATCTTTCAGGAAAACCGACGGTAATCCTTATTGCAGGTCTTCAGGGTTCAGGTAAGACAACTTTTTCCGGAAAACTTGCCAATTATTTACAAACCAAAAGAAATAAGAAACCTTTATTGGTGGCTTGTGACGTTTATCGTCCTGCAGCGATTGACCAGCTAAAGGTTTTAGGAGGACAAATTAATGTTCCTGTATATACTGAAGAAGGAGCCACAAATCCTTCTACCATTGCTGAAAATGCTATCAATTTTGCAAAAGCCAACCACCATGATGTCGTAATCGTGGATACTGCCGGCCGTCTGGCGATTGATGAGCAGATGATGAACGAGATTAAATCCGTACATTATTTCATTAAGCCACAGGAAACCCTTTTTGTGGTAGACTCTATGACCGGTCAGGATGCAGTAAATACGGCAAAGGCGTTCAACGAAGCTTTGAACTTTGACGGGGTTGTTCTTACCAAATTAGACGGTGATACAAGAGGGGGTGCTGCATTAACGATCCGTTCTGTAGTTGAAAAGCCAATCAAATTTATCTCCACAGGGGAAAAAATGGAAGCTTTAGACCTTTTCTATCCGGAAAGGATGGCAGACAGAATCCTGGGAATGGGGGACGTTGTTTCCTTGGTAGAAAGAGCTCAGGAGCAGTTTGATGAAGAAGAAGCCAAAAAACTTCACAAGAAAATTGCTAAAAATGAATTTGGTTTTGATGACTTCCTGAAGCAGATCAACCAGATTAAGAAAATGGGTAACATGAAGGATCTGATGGGGATGATTCCTGGTGTAGGAAAAGCCATTAAAGATGTAGAGATTAGTGACGATGCGTTTAAGCATATTGAAGCAATTATCTACTCTATGACTCCTGAAGAAAGAAGAAAACCATCCATCATCAATACGCAAAGGAAAAACAGGATTGCAAAAGGTGCGGGAAGAAAAATCGAAGATGTGAATCAATTGATGAAACAATTTGATCAGATGGGTAAAATGATGAAGATGATGCAGGGACCTCAAGGAAAGCAAATGATGCAGATGATGAGCAAGATGCCAAACATGCCTGGAATGGGCGGAATGTTTGGAAAATAATTCTGAAACATCTAATCAAAATATAAAATCCGACTCAAAATTGAGTCGGATTTTTTTTTATTTCTATCTTTAAACAGTTTTGATTATTTATCAGATTTTTGAGCCTTAGCTTTGATAAAATAAGAGAAACCAACATTTACTCCGAAAGTTTTCACATTCGTTTTAACATCCATTCCGTAATAGGTCTGTTTATTAGAAAACTGGTCATAGGAAACACCTAAATTTATTCCTAAAGACTGTGTTGCCATATACGTAACTCCTCCTTTTACTTTCCATGCCAGACCATCAGTGGTACTTTCATCAGAGCTGGAAACTCCACCAAGAGTAACATTTCCTTTGTTTTTTACTGAAGCATATCCAATTCCGGCTCCTAAAAACGGAACAAATTTACTTTCATTAGCAAAGTAATAAGTAGCTGTAGGCATTACAGAGAAACTCGTTGTAGTAGCCTTTACACCTTGATATTTTGTAGTAGCACTTGTAAGCCCCAAGTCAATACCAACAGCCAATTTATCAATTACAAAATATCCTACTGAAGGCGTTAATGAGATCGTACTTACTTTAGGGCCGTCTGCGGATTGACCTCCTACTTTCACGGTTGTAGTAACATTGTTGAAGCCAAAGCCTGTATTTCCACTGATCACCCAATCTCCCTTAGTCATTTGAGCATTAGACCACCCAAAAAGTGCGATAGCACCAGCTAGTAATAGTTTTTTCATGATTATTATATTAAAAATTTCGGGTGCAAAGATAATAAAAAGTTAAATATTTAAACAAAACATGTCGTTTTCAATGATTTTATTTAATTAAGAACAATTAATTATGATAAAATATTAAAACAACATTTTATTTTCAATAAAAAAGCCCTGAGAAAATCTCAGGGCTCTATTGCTATATGCTGTATTTATTATTTTGAAAATACATATTTAACTCCGAAAGTTACAGAAGTTAAGTTTAAACCGAAGTTATAATCATTAACTCTCTTAGCTCCGTCAACATTTTGCTTGTAAGTGTTGTATCCGAATTCACCGATAGTAGCTTCGATAGTCCAGTTTTTGTTTAAGAAATAATCTAAACCTGGCTTAATGTTTACACCGATTGAAGTGAAGTTAGCTTTATCAGATGAAGATGAAGTTGTAGTAGTTGTTCCAGCTGCAGTAGTTGTTGTAGTTGTAGTAGTTCCTTCAACTTTGTTTTGACCAAATGCCATTGGAACTTCTAATTGACCGAAGATATATAATTTATCAGCTAAAGTCCAATATTTTCTTACGAAAGGAGCAACAACGAATGCAGATTCAGTTACTTTACCTTCAGTTACCATTAAAGGATTAGTTCCTGTAGTTTTTGTTACTTTTTCATTATCGTTTTTGTAACCAACACCTAAACCTACTGCTAAGTTAGTATCTACAAAATATCCTACAGTTGGAAGAATTTTGAAGCTTTCAACTTTTTTATCTGTATTGTTGTTTTCTTTTTGAGAATAACCAACTTGTCCTGATAAATATGTAGTTCCTTTAGCAATTTGAGCGTTTGATAAACCAAAAAGTGCAACAGCACCCGCTAATAATATTTTTTTCATTTTAAAAAATTTTAATACTTTCTGGGAGCAAATTTACAGAGGCAGCCTTTAATATTAAAATTTGTTAATGTGATTAATATCATTGTTAAATATTGGTATTTATAGAAATAAATTATATCCGATAAAACATTTTGACTTTTTCACAATATTATGAATAAAAAAATAATTTTTATTTAACAAGAGCGGAATATTCTTATAATGTACAATCCTTCATTTTTATCAACCCTTTTCCTTTTTTATCTGTTTAATGAAAATATACGATACAAAACGTTAACAATAAGGATATTAAATCTTAAAATTCAATCAATATTATAATATCTGGATAAAACAAGCTGGCCTGTTCGGGAATCAGCTCTACTGAGCTCAAATTTTATGATAAAAAAACTCCGGCCTTCGGCCGGAGTCCTGTTATCTTTTAGCTATCCTTATTTGATAAAGAAGTTATATCCTAAGTTTACAGCACCTATATTCCAGCTGTCTCTGTACCAACCGTAGTCACGTCTGTTACTTACAGACTGGTATCCTATATACAATTCTCCTTTAGACATCTGGTATCCGAATTTGGGTTGTGCATAGAAACCTCCGTCTATACCATCTTTAGTAGAGATGCCATATCCAAGATCCAATCCTACAAAGATAGGGGCACCTTTAAATTTATATTTTCCGGAAACTGCTACGGGAATAAATCCGAAATCATCAAAATGATCTTTTCCGAAAAAATGAGAATATCCTGTTGTAACACCAAGATCAAGACCTTTAGTGATATTCCACATATAAGCGGCATCCACTCCTAATGTAAATGAAGAGATATCACTTGCATCAGCTACCGGTACCCCAATATGTCCACCTAATTTAAAACCTTCCTGCGCCTGTGCAGCACCTCCTAAAAGCGCAAAAGCACCTAGTAATAACAGTTTTTTCATTTTTAGTTGTTTAATTATCGCCCAAAAATACTAATTATTTTCTTTATTGATAGAATTTTCATGAATCATGTTCTTTAAAATAAAAAAAACAGGACTAAAATTAATCCTGTTTTTGTTTATGTATTAAAATCCTTCATTAATTACCTCCGAATTTAAAACCGACACCCACCTGAATAAAGCTGTTCGTCAGTTTTTCATTTCCTTGTGCATTTTTAGCAAGATTGGAAACACCGAGGTTATATCTTGCATCAAAGAACAATCCGTTTTCCAGCGCGTATTCAGCTCCAAGGAAAGGAGCGAGGTTTAGTGTATTCACCTGATCTTTGATATCCACCTCTTTATCCGCATCAAATTCAAATAATGGGCCCATTCCCAGATCAGCAGAAAGCTTTGATTTCGCAGAAAGGATAAGTCCTACGTTTACTCCTGCAGAAACAGAAAGCCCTTCAGTAATAAAATACTTAGCCGATACAGGAACCAATAAAGTATGGAAAGTCTGCTTGGCTTTGAAATTAAAAAAAGTAGTCGGATCATCGGGATCAGCTTCCTGTATCTTTACCTTTCCTCCTAATGGTGAATATAAAAGTTCTCCCTGAAGGGCAAACTTATCACTCAGTTTATATTCGGCGATTCCTCCGATGTAAAAGGTATGTAACGGATCTGAAGTTTCAGACTGTCCATCCCCTTTTGCTTTTAAGGTAGAATATGAATACCCTGCCTTCGGACCAAATCTAAATTCCTGCGCATTGGCTGTAATTCCCATAACAGCTACAGCTGCAATCAGTAAAAGTTTTTTCATTGTTAATTAGTTTTAATTTTTAGGAAAGCAAAACTAATTAATTTTTCCAGATTACCAAATTTTAATATAAAAAATAAACATTAATAAGATTTTACTAGAATTTTAATCCTAGAATCAGTCATTTCTTAATCTTTTTTCTTCATCATTGTAAGCCAGAATGATTTTCTTTACTACCGGGTGTCTTACCACATCTTCTTCTGTAAGATGTACAAAACCGATTTCATTGACTCCTTTCAGGATTCTCATTGCTTCTTTCAGCCCGGATTGCTGGTTTTTAGGCAGGTCAATCTGACTTGGATCCCCTGTAATGATAAACTTGGCATTCATCCCCATCCTGGTTAAAAACATTTTCATCTGTGCATGAGTCGTATTCTGTGCTTCATCAAGAATTACAAAAGCATCATCAAGGGTACGTCCTCTCATAAAAGCTAACGGAGCCACCTCTATAACTTTCTTTTCCATAAAACCTTCCAGTTTTTCATGCGGAATCATGTCGCGAAGGGCATCATACAAAGGTTGTAAATAAGGGTCCAGCTTTTCTTTAAGATCACCGGGTAAAAATCCAAGGCTTTCCCCTGCTTCTACTGCCGGCCTTGTCAGGATAATCCTTTTAACCTCTTTATCTCTTAATGCTTTTGCAGCTAAGGCTACACTGGTATAGGTTTTCCCGGTACCTGCGGGACCTATGGCAAAGACCATATCTTTTTTCTCGGTTTCCTTTACCAGTTTTTTCAGATTGGTCGTTTTGGCTTTGATTATTTTCCCGTTTACTCCTTTTACAATAATATCCTGGTCGAAAATCAGTTGTTTCTCATTTTCATCTTTAATATTCAGGATATTTTCAACATCTTTCAGGCCTATTGAGTTGTTTTTAGAAATGAAACGGACAATATCATCCAGTTTTTGTTTCAGAATATCTAAAGCTTCCTGGTTTCCCATCGCAAAGATAAAGTGATCTCTCCCTGTGATTTTAAGAGTCGGAAAAGTAGATTTTATTAAGTTGAAATATTGGTTATTAACTCCATAGAAGATTTTAGCGTCGATATCTTCCAAATCATATGTTAATTCAAACATGCAGTATTTTTATTTTTAGATTTTAAAATTAAAGTTTTTTTTCAAATTTATATCAAATTCTTTTCAACAATCTTTCGGGCTTTCTTTTTATTTTAAATAACTTTGCGATATTACATTATTCTATAAATTGCTCATGTCAATTATTACCCTTACTTCGGATTTCGGAAATTTAGATTACAGAGTAGCCGCTGTAAAAGGCAAAATTCTGTCTCTAAACCCTGAGGTTAATATTATTGATATAACCCACGATATCCAGGCATTCAACCTCATACAGACTTCTTATATCGTACGAAATGCTTATAAATATTTCCCTAAAGGAACCATTCATATCATTTCTGTAGATAGTTTTTATAACAGATCAAGAAAAAATATCCTTTACAAGGCGGACGGATCTTATTTCCTGGCGGCCGACAATGGTATTTTAAGCCTTATATTTTTTGACATCAAACCCGAGGCGATCTATGAGATTACCTTAAATAACCGTTTTGATGACATTATCAATTTTACTTCTACGGATATTTTTGTCCCTGCGGCTGTACATCTTGCCAATGGAGGACTTCCGGAGGTCATCGGAAGAAAAATAGATACCGCCAAACAGCTGATGTTCCCTAAGCCGGTTTATAATGAATCCGAAAGAATGATCATCGGGGAAGTTACCTATATTGATAATTTCGGAAATATAATCTCAAATATCAGCAAAGATTTCTTTGAAAATATCGGCAAAGGATATAATAGTTTTACGATAAAATTCAGGAATTTAACTCTTTCCAGGGTATTTTCCAGCCACACAGAAGTGGTTTCTGACTGGGAAAGAGAGACTGAATTCCATGGGCAGTCTGCAGCAATCTTTAATGACAGTCAGTTATTAGAACTTACCATCTATAAGGGAAGCAGGAAAAACGGGGCAAAAAGCCTGTTTGGATTGAATGTAGGCGAGAATATTTACATTGAATTTGCCTAAAATTATATATTTCATAAAAAAACCGATTTTTTTTATATATTTGTCAAAATCTAAAAATCAAAAATGGCAGAATACAAATTATTGCTTCCTTCTATGGGAGAAGGGGTTATGGAAGCGACAATTATCACTTGGTTATTCAATGAAGGTGATAATGTTAAAGAAGATGATTCCGTAGTAGAAATTGCAACAGATAAAGTAGATTCAGATGTACCGACACCAGTTTCGGGAAAAATTGTAAAAATTTTAAAGCAAAAAGATGAAGTTGCAAAAGTAGGTGAGCCGATTGCTATTTTAGAAATTGAAGGTGAAGGAACGGCTTCAGAAGAAGAAGTATCATCAGAAACAACAACAGCCGCTGCTCCGGATACCGAAACATTAAAAACGATTGAAGAGCCTTTAAAAACAGCAGCAACTTCAACGACAGAATTCTCAGGAGATCTTTATTTATCTCCATTAGTAAAATCTATTGCACAACAGGAAAATATTTCTGAAGCTGAGCTGAAATCTATCAAAGGAAGTGGTCTGGAAGGAAGAATTACCAAGGAAGATATATTAGGATATGTTTCCAACAGAGGAAACCAACCTGCTCCACAGGCGGCTCCTGCACCAACCGCTGTTACTCCGCAACCAGCAGTTTCAGCCCCTGCAGCTACCGTTCCGGTAAGTGCTGGTGACGAAATCATTCCTATGGACAGAATGAGAAAGATCATCGCTGAAAACATGGTAAAAGCTAAGCAAATTGCTCCTCATGTTACTTCTTTCATTGAAACAGACGTTACCAACGTTGTAAAATGGAGAAATAAAAACAAAGCGATTTTCGAAAAACGTGAAGGTGAAAAACTGACTTTCATGCCAATTTTTGTAAAAGCGGTAGTGAAAGCAATTCAGGATTTCCCGATGATCAACGTTTCTGTAAGTGGTGAAAACATCATCAAGAAGAAAAACATCAATATTGGTATGGCTACTGCCCTTCCGGATGGTAACCTTATTGTTCCTGTTATCAAAAATGCAGATCAGCTGTCTCTTTCAGGACTGGCAAAAGCCATTAATGACCTGGCATACCGGGCAAGAAATAAAAAACTAAGACCTGAAGATACTCAGGGAGCAACCTATACAATTTCTAACGTAGGAAGTTTCGGAAACCTTATGGGAACTCCAATTATTCCTCAGCCTCAGGTGGCTATTTTAGCAATTGGGGCTATCGTTAAAAAGCCTGCAGTTCTTGAAACCAAAGATGGTGACGTAATCGCGATCAGAAACTTAATGTTCATGTCTCACTCTTATGATCACAGAGTAGTTGACGGATCCTTAGGAGGAATGATGCTGAAGCATGTTCACGACTATCTTGAAAACTGGGATCTGAACACGGAAATATAAGTACGGGTAATAAGCAATGAGTAACTTACTTATTGTCTATTATAATTGATGGAGGATAAGTGATAATTGATTAATGATTCAGGCTTATCCGGTATATTTAAAATGATAAACCTTCGATATATTATCGGAGGTTTTTTTGTAGATCAATCTGTGTATCTTTGAATTAAGAAGTAACATAAACAGGATTCAGGTTGTCTAATATAAGAACATAACCAAATTACATATGAAGCAATTCATTTTGACCACATTAGCGTTAAGTATTTCTATAATGGTCTTCTCTCAGAAAGCTGAACAATCGGCATTGATTGATCAGTATGTGAAAGAAATGATTACCATCAACCAGATCCCTGGTTTGGCTATTGGAGTCATAAAAGATGATAAGATTATTTTCCAGCAATATTATGGCAGAGAAACGCTGGAAAGTGATAAAAAGGTTGATTCAAATTCAATGTTCAGGATATATTCCACTTCAAAATTGATGTCAAATGTTGGTGTTTTTCAACTGGTTGAAAAAGGTCAATTATCTTTAGAAGACAATATTTCAAAGTATATTGAAAACCTCCCTAAAGAATGGCAGGATGTTAAAGTAAAACATCTATTGACGCATTCTTCTGGAATTCCTAATCTTATTGCTTATAATGATATTTTAGCAGATGATTCTCATGCCAAGGTTATTGAAAGACTGGCTAAGGAAAAAATGGAATTTAAAACAGGAAATCAATTCAGTTATAACCAGACCAATTATTTTCTTCTTACCATGATTATCGAAAAAATCACGGGACAGTCTTTTGAAGATTTCATTATAAACAACCAGTTTTCAGATGCTAAAAACCAGGTTGTTTTTTCTTCAAATGCTCTTGAAACAATCCCCCATCGTGTTGTAAAATACAATTACAATGCTGCAAAAGAACAATATGAAAAATCCACAGATGTTAATGGAACTCGGGCTCATTCCGCCAATGGAATAGCAATCACACTTCCTGCCTTTTTAAAATGGAGCATCCATCTTAGTAAAAATGAGTTACTTCATCAAAAAACCAAAGAAATGATGTGGCAGCCTTTTGATTTCGGTAATAAAAAAGATGTTTTTTCCTACGGATGGGACATTACGAAAGTAAATAATATAACCTCTTACAATTTTTCCGGTGGCAATGTAAGCTCCTATAAAATTTATCCGAAAAATAATCTGGCAATAGTTATGATGTCTAACGGATACAGTTTATTTCCTGTTCAATACCGGATTGTCAATCACATTGCAGCTATTATTGATAAAAGTTTAGCAGACGACTATTCATTAGCAGAAGAAACCATCATCTCTGAATTTTCAAAAAAAAATAATCCTGATGCAGAAAAAATCTACTATTCAATGAAAGCAAAAAATTCAAAATGGAATTTTGAAAACACATTGAATGAAATAGGTTATATTCTTTTGAGAAATTCGAGAATTGATGAAGCCGTTAAGGTATTTTCTTTAAATGCCAAGGAAAATCCACAATCGGCAAATGCCTTTGACAGCTTGGGTGAAGGTTACTTTTTATCCAAAAATTATGCTTTAGCTTTAGAGAATTATAAAAAATCCTTAGCATTAAATCCTGATAATACCAATGCTGTAAATATGATTCATAAGCTAGAAGATCTGATGAAAAAGAAATAAATATATTGGATTTTTTAGTATTGCTCACTCTGATTAAAATTCTTGATTGAAAGGTTCTTGTTGTTTACCCTCAAAAGTAAAAATAAATATCTCTTATCTTTTTATCATTAATCTGATTGGATACCAAAGACACTAAGTATTGATAATGCTTAATGGCCGCAAAATTTTCAGAAGACCTATAATTCTCAAAATTTTGCCGTAATTTCATCCCACAAAATGAACAAATGCTGAAAATCCTTGTCCTGATACGAAGATCCATTAAAAATTCCTTTGATAATATCCGCAATGAACAGCTGAAGTACAACCTTCTTCAGGCCATTCCTTTCTGGATAGGCTCAGTGATTACCGGCTTTTTTGCTGTATTATATGCACAACTATTTGCCTGGGGAGAAAACCTCCTGAATTTCATTCTTGACTGGCATACGTGGATGATATTTATCATTGCTCCTGTAGGTTTTGTGCTTTCATGGTGGCTGGTAAAAGAATTTGCTCCCAATGCCAAAGGAAGTGGTATCCCGCAAGTGATGGCCGCAGTGGAACTGGCCAATCCTAAAGAACATAAAAAGATCAGAAGCCTTTTAAGCCTTAAAATCATCATTTTTAAAATTATTTCCTCAGTAGTTCTGGTGATCGGAGGTGGTGCCGTAGGACGTGAAGGTCCTACCATTCAGATTGCCGGCTCGGTTTTCAGAAAAGTAAACGAATATCTTCCGGATTGGTGGCCTAAAATCTCCAAGAAAAATATGATCATGACAGGAGCTGCGGCCGGGCTTGCTGCTGCTTTTAACACTCCTCTCGGAGGAATTGTTTTCGCTGTAGAGGAATTGTCGAAAACACATATCAATTATTTTAAAACAGCTTTATTTACGGCGGTTATTATCGCCGGCTTAACTGCCCAAACCCTGGCCGGGTCTTATTTATATCTGGGTTATCCAAAAACAAATGATGTTTCTTTAATGATCATGTTTCCGATCATTCTGGTGGCTGCCACAGCCGGGATTCTTGCCAGCCAGCTTTCCGTGGTTATGCTAAAAATTAACGGCTGGAAAAAGAAAACACTGAAAACAGATAAAGCTAATGTTATTTTCCTGATTGCATGTGCTTTGTTTATAGCCTCTATCGCTTATTTTATTAACAGAGAAATCCTGGGCTCCGGAAAAGAAATTATGGAGCGTGTCCTTTTCACCAAAGACAAACATGAAGATTGGTATGTCCCGGTTTTAAGAATGCTGGGCCCTGCCCTGTCTTTCACTTCCGGAGGTGCAGGAGGAATTTTTGCTCCGGCTCTTACTGCGGGGGCCAGTATTGGTTCCGTTATTTCAGGAGCAATTCATCTCACTCCCAATGAAACCAATGTAGTCATTCTTGGTGGGATGGTTGCTTTCCTTACAGGAATTACCAGAGCGCCGTTTACATCAGCCATCATTGTATTGGAAATGACCGACAGACATTCACTGATTTTTCATCTGATGCTGGCCGGGATGGTTTCTTCTATTGCCTCTATTTTGGTAAGCAGGCATTCTTTATATGATGTTTTGAAAGTGAATTTTTTAACAGAAATCAGGCAACGTGATTAGTTGAAAATAAATAAATTTGGTTTTCATAGTATACAAAAACATCTGTTATGGACTGGCCGCAACCAGCAACTATTTCACATTACTATTGTATATTACAAATATATTCTCTACTTTTGCACCTCGAAATAATTAACAAATTCATTTAACATTATGAACAATTACGAAACTGTTTTCATTTTAACTCCCGTTCTATCTGAGTCACAGGTAGAGGAAGCAGTGAACAAGTATGTAGATCTTATCAAAGAAAAGAACTGCGAAATCGTTGCTAAAGAAAACTGGGGATTAAAAAAATTAGCTTATCCAATCCAATTGAAAAAGAACGGATTTTACACTTTAATTGAATTTAAAGGAGAAGGTTCTGTAGTTGCTGATTTAGAATTAGCATTCAAGCGTGACGAAAGAGTAATCCGTTACCTTACTACAAAACTTGACAAACACGCTGTTGAGTACGCTGTAACTAGAAGAGCAAAAGTAAAAGCAGCTAAAGCTTAATTATTAACCCTATTTTTTAAAAAGACAAGACATGGCAATAGATGAAATGGCTAAACAAGCCTCAGCAGGAGGAGAATCAGAAGTAAAATTCCTTACTCCGCTTGATATCAATACAAAATCTGAAAAGAAATATTGTAGATTCAAAAAATACGGAATTAAGCACGTTGATTACAAAGATGCTGATTTCTTATTACAGTTCGTGAACGAGCAAGGTAAAATTTTACCAAGAAGATACACCGGAACTTCTTTAAAATACCAAAGAAAAGTTTCTGCTGCTATCAAAAGAGCAAGACACCTTGCATTACTACCATACGTAGCTGACTTATTAAAATAAGACAAAAATAAACAAGAAGAAAGAGGAAAGATCCAGATCTTTTTCTCTTTTTTTAAGTTGCTGAATACATCATTAATTCTAACGATTTTTAGATTAAAGAAAAGAAATAATTTCTAAGACATCAGTCTTTTTTCTTTTTTCTTTGCTCTTTTCTCTAAAACTAAAAAACGGACAACAACAATGGAAATTATCCTAAAAAAAGACGTAGAAAACTTAGGACTTGAGTTTGATACAGTAAACGTAAAGCCAGGTTATGCTAGAAACTTCTTAATCCCTCAAGGATTTGCACTTTTAGCTACCCCTAAAAACAAAGCTGCTTTAGAAGCTACATTAGAAGCCAGAAAAGAAGAAGAAGCTAAATTAATCGCTGCTGCTAACGCTGTAGTTGATCAATTGAAGAAAACTTCTATCACTATTCCTGCAAAAGTAGGTAGCGGTGATAAACTATTCGGATCTATCAACAATGCTGATCTATCTGCTGCTTTAGAAAAAGCTGGTGTTTCTGTAGAGAAAAAATACATCAAAATCCCTGGTAACACAATCAAAAGAACTGGTAAATTCTCAGCTCTTATCAGACTTCACAGAAATGTTGAGTACAATTATGAGTTTGATATCGTTTCTGATGCTCCGGTTGAAGCTGCTCCTGCTAAAAAAGAAGAAGCTAAAACTGAAGAAGCTTAATAAGCGACCGAGAATTTCTCACCATATAGGACCATCTCAATTTTTGAGGTGGTTTTTTTGTGCCCCGTTCTTTTTTACAAACAAAAAACTTCTTCAGGCCGGTTGTGCAGCAGTTTTTAGTATAATGCCTTGAAAATATTACTGTAAAAAAATTAAAAAGATCAGGATCTGGATTCACACGGTTCTTTACAGGTCTCTACGAATTTTAAATCTACCGGTCTCCTCTTAATTTCTGCTGATACTCCGTTGGCGCAACCCCAATCACTTTTTTAAAAATATTGCTGAAAGATGACAGACTGTTGTAACCTACCATCATTGCAATTTCGTACATATTGTATTTTCCTTCCAGCATCAATTCAAGGGAACGGGTAATTCTTAAAGCTCTTAAAAACCGGACGTAATTCATGCCCAGAATCTCTTTAAACTTTCTGGAAAGGGTTCGGGTACTCATTCCGAACTCTTTGGCCGTAGATTCAATGGTAAGGGGCTTTTCCAGGTTGGCATGAATATATCTTGCAATCTTCAGTAATGTTTCATCTTTGGGAAAAGGATGTTGTACAGGAAATGCCAGTTTTTTATCTCTTTTTTCAGGTAGAATTCCTTTTAACGCTTTAAGAAAATAATACTTAGATCCATCATTTTTTGTGATTTTCCCATCCCAGTCTTTGGTATATAAAATCATTTCCCTTAGCAGCTCATTGACTGAATAAATATTAATTTCATCAAAAAAGCCACTTTCATTTTTTTCTTTTTTAAAGTAAAAATTATACAGATCTACTTTAGGGCTTGTAGAAAATAGATAATGAGGCGTGCCCGCAGGAATCCACATAAAGCATCTTGCCGGAAGATACCAATGTTTTAAATCTGTAAAAACATGTACAATTCCCCCTTCCGCATAGACCAGCTGTGCAGAACTGTGATAATGAATATCCGTGGTAATATTTCCCGTAAGCACATGATACACGTAAAATTCAGCATCATCGTCTTCTACTGCCTGAAAATGACTGTCATTCATCAAATAAAGATAAGAAGTTTTTTTTAAATGGCGTAAATGAGCAAATCTTTTTCTGCTTTCACAAATCGTGACTATTACCGGCCGTCGTAACTTTGCTGCATCAAAATCTTTTTAGCAAAAATCTTTTAATAAATTTATGAATATGATATTGAACGCATGCCGATATCAGTGCATTGCGTTGTGCTTATTACTGAGCCATTTTTTACCTGCACAAATGATAGACTATCACAACCTTGGCTTACAACAAGCTATTAAGATAGGCTTGAAAAACAACAAAAATATCCGGATCAGCCATCTGAAACAGGAAATGTCTGTTACAAAAGAGAAGGATCTTGCAATGGAAAGGCTTCCGGACATTGAATTCCATACCAGTTATAATCAGGTAACCAATCTTTTCCAATACCAGAATGGTGTATTCAATACCCCTGCAAAATACGATGTCATCAATGGAATGTATGATTTTACCTTATCAGCTTCCATTCCGGTATATATGGGTGGAAAAATAAAAAACACCGAAAAGAAAGCAGCTATTGATACGGAAATCTCTGCATTAAAAACCCATCGGGATGAAAGACAGCTTACCATGGAAATTATTACAGCTTTTCTGCAGATTCATCATTTAAAAGAGCAACAAAACCTTATCAATGACAAGATGAAAGAAGATTCCGTGAACATTAAACAGGTAAAAGTACTGAAAGCGAATGGTGTTGTAACGATAAATGAAGTATTAAGAACTTCTTTACAGCTATCCAATCATAAAATGAGCTGGACGGAGCTGGATAATGATATCCAGATTGCCGAACACAAATTGAAAACCATACTTTCACTACCTGAAAAGCAAGAAATACATGTAAATACGGAAGACCTTATTTCAGACAAAGCAGCAATACCCTACATCGATGAGCTGATAGAAACTGCTTTGAATAAAAATGAATCTGTTGAAATCTCCCACAAAAACCTTTCTTTAAAAGAGCTGGATCAAAAGATAACCAAGGCTAATTATTTACCGAAGGTGACAGCGGGTGGAGAATATTTTCTGAAATATCCCAATATGATGTTTTTTCCTCCGGAACCTTATGCCTATCGTCTGGGAATGGTGGGAGTGAATCTTACCTATCCTATAGAAAACCTGTATAAGAACAAATACAAAATGCAGGAGGCCAGGGAAAACATTGATCTGGCCAGACTTCAGGTTGAAGAGAACGAAGAAAAAATAAGGCATAGCGTCTATGAAGCTTACAAAAGGTTTGAGGAAACAGACCAGAAGGTAAAAATTGCTGAAGAAGCTATTGACCAGGCTAAAGAGAATTACCGTATTGTAAAAACCAAATACGCCAACAAACTCAGCCTGATTACGGAACTCATTGATGCAGACAATGCTTATCTGGAAGCCGAATCTAATCTTATCTCTGTAAAAATTAACCGACAGCTCAAATATTATCAACTCCAATATACGATAGGAAACTTATAATAACTATGGCAAAAAAACAACTGACACAAAAGGAAAAAAGAATCAACAGGGTCATCACGTTACTGGCCTGGATCCTGATCATAAGCGGAATAACAGGAATGGTAAGTTTTTATCTTTTTTCGAGAAAAAATGTAACTACGAATGATGCACAGATTGAGCAATATATTACTCCCGTATCCAGCAAAGTATCAGGATTCATCAAAACGATAAAATTTAATGAAAATCAGTTTGTACATCAGGGAGACACGTTAATTGTCATTGACAACAGGGAGTTTGTCAATCAGGTACATATGGCAGAGGCGAGTCTTCATGCCAATACTGAAAA
Source organism: Chryseobacterium gallinarum (assembly GCF_001021975.1). NCBI lineage: Bacteria > Pseudomonadati > Bacteroidota > Flavobacteriia > Flavobacteriales > Weeksellaceae > Chryseobacterium > Chryseobacterium gallinarum. The sequence continues at coordinate 4,211,784 of NZ_CP009928.1, forward strand.
TATTACAACCATTCAGAGTGGTGTTACTACGAAGGAAAGTGATACCAGGATTATAGAAGCGAAAATTGCTTCTGCAAAAATTGATATCTGGAAAAATGAACAGGATTATAAAAGATATCAGAATCTGTTGGCGGAAGATGCTGCCACAGAACAAGAGTTTGAGAATGTGAAAGCTTCCTATGAACAGGCCAAAGCGAATCTTCTGGCTCTGGAGCAACAAAAAAACGCAATAAAAGCAGGTGCTAATGAACAACAAACGAAAGTAGCTCCTGCAAAAAGCCAGATACAACAAAGCGCCGCCAGCCTGAACAATGCCAAGCTTTTCCTGTCATATACGGTAATTACAGCTCCTTATGACGGTTGGGTAGGCAAAAAAACGATTCAGGAAGGACAATTGATCAAAGAAGGCCAGGCCCTGGTACAAATTGTCAGCAAAGAAAAATGGATTATTGCCAATTACAAAGAAACCCAACTTGGACAAATTGATCCCAAACAGGAAGTAACAATTACGGCAGATGCCTATCCTGATATTGAATTTAAAGGAAAAATTGTTTCTGTTTCCCCGGCATCCGGTTCTCAATTTTCCCTTGTGAAACCTGATAATGCAACCGGGAACTTTGTAAAAATAGAGCAAAGATTTCCTGTAAAAATTATTCTTGATAATAATAAAGAGAACGAAAAATTACTCTCCGGAATGAATGTTCTGGTGAGTGCGAAAAAAATATAAACCTGATGGAAAAGATGGAAGTGGGAAGCTGGGACTAAAATAACCATTCATTTTCTTATTTCGAACTTGGTTTAAATTATTTCAAATTACCGGATTTATCATCGCGAAAAGGCAAACCGCGAAGTGGCCTGCCTGCTTATGTTAAGCATATTTGGCATTTTACCTTTTACTTTACCCCACTGCTTTTTGTCTTTTCGCATTTTTATTATAAACAAAATGAATTTACTGATTCACCTTCTTAGCTTTTAAACTACTATGCAGCACAATACAGTTTATCATAAATGGTTACCGCAATGGTTAAAATTGCCTCTTCTTATCCTGGCATTATTCCCTCACATCATGTTGTTGTCATTGCTGCATTCCAATAGTGCTTTCACCTCTTCTTTTATGGATGTGGATTCAGATGACATTCAATATCTGATGATGCTGATGTATGGAACATTCGTAGTCACTCTTTTGGTTTTACAGCGGTTTATGTCGTATTTCAGTGTGAAGTATTATGTACTGCTTATGTCTTCCGTTTCTGTGATCCTTCTTTATATCTTATCTGTCACCAATGATTATCATGTCATTCTGGTAATCCGCTTTTTAGAAGGCTTTTTTGGATTGCTGGAAGGGGCTGTTTTCCTTCCATTAATCATCGCTGAATTAAAAACAAAACATGCAAAGGTTATCGCTTACCTTTTCATGTATGCTCTTATGCTGACAGGGGGAACTGTAACGACTACCCTGCTTAAATCAAGCATCCAGGATTATGATTTTCAGCATATGATTTTAATGATGGCTTACTTTCATGTTTTCGTTTTGATTCTGGGCTTTGTTATTTTCAACAAGAACCGTTTCTTCCCCAAAAAACCGTTATACCAAATGGATATCCCAAGCTGGTTTTTGCTTTGGGTTTGCCTCCAGTCCGGGGCATATGCTATTGTGTATGGAAAGAGATTGATGTGGTTTGAATCTGATACCATCATTATTTGCATTTTTATATTCCTGATTTCCGGCGGTTTATTCATGTTGAAACAAAGGAATTCAAAACGTCCTTTATTTCATTATGAAATTTTCAGTTCAAAAAATGTGATTGCAGGAATGATCTTGTTTTTCATTTTCTATCTCATTCGTTCAGGGCTAAATAATGTATACGGCATTATGGCAACAGTATGGAGATGGCCGTGGGATTATATTGTTAACATCCAGTACTGGAATGTGGCAGGAACACTCATTGGAGTTCTTTTATCAGGAATTTGCCTGGTTCGTGGCATTTCATCCAGGATTGTATTCTTTACAGGTTTTCTCCTGCTCGCAATAGACTGTGCATGGTTTACCTACACCTTTTACCCTGACACCACCTTAGCAACTATCTGCCCGCCGCTGTTCCTACAGGGGGTAGCACAAGGATTGTTATTTACTCCTTTGGTATTCTTTCTGATTTCAGGAATGCCGGAAGAATTTGTAGCTAATGCCAGTGCAATGGGAACCACTACCCGCTTCTGGGCCACAGCCATTGGGTATGCCTTAATGCAAAACCTGATGTTATTTCTGACATTAAAGCATTCCGATACCTTAAGTTTTAATCTTACAGCTACCAATCCTGTTTTTTATACGCAGTGGAACCAGGTTTTTGGAACCCATATTTCAAAACTTCCCGTTAATGAATCGTTATCAGTGACTGCAGGAACTTTTAAAGCAAAAATTACAGCACAATCCATTCTTCTTTCCAATATGGAAATTTTCACAGGATTATTCTGGCTGGCTTTGATTACAGCCCTTCTTTTGCTGCTTTACCATCCGGTAAAGATAGCAGTGAGAAATATTATGTAAAGGAGGGAAGCTGGAGGCTGGAAGTCCGAAGTTCCTGAAGTCTTAAAAATAATCTGAGCTCTTATTGATTGAATAAAACCTTAAATCTCTTTACAATAATTCCCTTAAAATAACAGCCCCTCCCAAACGACAAAATCAAACTTCCAGCTTCCCTCTCCCAGCTTCCAGCCTAACCAACTTTGGCCGGTTTATTGTTGCTTGTTTTTCACTACAAAACCACAAAAAGCGATCGTATGGAAATTGAAAAAATTTTACTGCGCCAAAGAGATTTTTTTATGACGCAGCAGACCAAAAGTCTTGCTTTTAGAAAAATGTACCTTGAGAAGCTTCGGAATCTTATTATTTCCAATGAAAATGTACTCTATGAAGCCATCCATAAAGACTTTGGCAAATCCAGATTTGATACTTTCACTACAGAGATTTCCTTTATTCTGAATGATATTGATTATTATATAAAAAATTTAAAATCTCTTGCCAAACCTGAAAAAGTTAGAACAAACCTTGTTAATCAACTTGGGAAAAGTAAAATTTATTCCGAACCCCTTGGCTGTACTTTAATCATCGGAGCCTGGAACTATCCCTACCAGCTCTCATTATCCCCTATGATAGCAGCCATTGCAGCGGGTAATTGTTGCATTGTGAAACCCAGTGAAATTGCTGAAAATACCATGAAGGCAATATCTTCCATAATCAACCAGAATTTTCCTTCCGAATACCTCTATGTTTACGAAGGTGGAATTAATGAAACTACAGCGCTCTTGAAGCTGAAGTTTGATAAAATATTCTTCACCGGAAGTACCCGTGTCGGGAAAATTGTCTACAAGGCCGCTGCCGAACACCTGACCCCCGTAGTGCTTGAATTGGGTGGCAAGTCTCCTGCTATTGTAACGAAGGATGCTTCCCTTGAAATAGCCGCCAGGAGAATTGTCTGGGGCAAATTTTTAAACGCCGGACAAACCTGCGTAGCTCCCGATTACCTTTTGATTGAAGAACCTGTGCAGGAACAGTTTCTGGAAATGCTGAGAAAATACATCAAAGAGTTCCGGTACGAATCCGGGGCTGAACAATACACCAGGATTATTAACCATAGCCATTATCAACGGCTGACCCACCTTATTGACAGAAATAAAATCTATTGCGGCGGAAATTTCAATAAGGAACAGCTTTACATAGAACCTACAATTCTGAGTGATGTGAACTGGAATGATGAAGTCATGCAGGAAGAAATTTTTGGACCGATTCTTCCCGTTATTACTTTCCAAAGTTATAATGCAGCACTGAATTCCATCATGGAACTTGAAAAGCCATTGGCAGCATATCTTTTCACCAATAATGCTGAAGAAAAAGACCTGTTCACCAAAAAATTGTCATTCGGAGGAGGCTGTATCAATGATACTGTAATGCATCTGAGTAATGATCATCTACCGTTTGGAGGAGTAGGAAGCTCAGGTTTTGGAAGTTATCATGGAAAATATGGCTTTGCGGCCTTCTCACACCAAAAAGCCATTTTGGAAAAAAGAACATGGGGCGAACCTGATATTAAATATCCACCTTATTCTGAGAAAAAATTAAGCTGGATTAAAAAATTAATGTAATTAATCCCAAAATGGAGAATTTTAAAAATGATATTGTAGTTTTATTTCTGTTAATCAACAAAATAAAAACATTATGAAAAATTTAAAAAAATTATCTTGTGATCAGTTAAGAACTGTTTCAGGAAAAGATTCTTGTGTTGCGACATGCTCTAATGGTTCTTTTGTATATGTTAGTTCATGTACATCATGTATCGATTATTCAGGTGGAGCAGCATGTTATAATTCACATGAGCAGAGCATTTATGTTGAAACCTGCTAAGCAAAATTTACGTAATAATAATTCCTGTTACAAAATTGTAACAGGAATTATTATTATCAAACAGTACGTCTACTTTTTAGTTTTCCAAGTTTCAAAAAATTCTTTTACTCTGGATAAATCATAACCATTTCCTTCTTCTAATGGTTTACTATCCTGAACATGAATCATTTTACCATTTGTATCTAAAACAATGAAAACCGGATATCCATATTTTTCCCCGGGCTTCCCATATCTTGATAGGACTTTTTCATTTTTATTTTCAGGAGAATCATTCAAATGATAATAAAGGTAATTTTTATCTACAACTTCCTTCAGTTCAGGAGTTGTTTGTACAAAGTTATTAAAACGAAGGCACCATCCACACCAGTTTCCGCCGGCCTGAATCATAATATTCTTACCTTCCTTTTTCGCCTGAGCAACCAGCTTTTTAATATCTGCTTCAGCATCAGCCTTTGGATTATAAGGTTTAGGAAGCTTCGCTTTTTCTTCAGCTGCTTTTTTCTTTGCTTCCAGTTCTGCATGATCCGTTTTTACCAAAAGGGTATTATCCCCTTTCCTTTCCTCCTTTGGTTTATTGGTAGCCTGGGAAAAGCCAAGTACACTTAATCCCAGGAAAGCTATACATATCAGTTTTTTCATAATATAAAAATAAAAAAATAATACTTATCCCCCAGCAAAAATAGAACCATAATTTTATTATCACTAGATTTGCATGTTTTATGAATTTCCTGATCAAAATATTATTTTTTGTTTCCAAACTACCACTGAGAGTATTGTATATTTTCTCAGACATTATCTTTTTTTTAAACTATTATCTGGTAGGATATAGAAAAAATGTCATTACCCAAAATCTGAAAAACTCTTTCCCGGATAAGTCTGACGAAGAAATAAGAAAAATCCGTAAGAAATTTTATCGCAATTTTTCAGATTATCTGGTAGAAACCATTAAATCTTTCAGTATTTCTGAAACGGAATCAAGAGTCAGAATGCAGCATATCAACCAGGAACTGTTTCATGATGCCAAAAAAGAAGGAAAAAATATCATTTTACTGGCAGGACACGTTTTCAATTGGGAATGGATCAATGCGTTGGCCAGAGTTATACCACAATCTCACTGCCATCCTGTCTACAGAAAAGTAAATAGTGACTTCTGGGAAAATCAGATGAAGAAAGTCAGGAATAAATTCGGAAATGAAGCTTTGGAAGCCAATTCCGTTATATTAAATATATTCCGTTCTAAAAACAATGGTGATTCGGCATATATGTTTGTGGCTGATCAGACCCCGCATTTTGCCCATGTTACTTATGGCTTAGAATTCCTGAACCAACGGACTCCTGTTTTCATAGGCTATGATAAACTGGCTACAAGAATGGACCTCATTTTTATTTACTGTGAAATGAAGAAGGTAAAACGTGGCTATTACCAGGTTAATTATCACAGAATAGAACCTGATGGCGAAAAGTTTACCGAATATGAGGTGGTAAGAAAGTTCCACAAATTACTGGAAAACACCTTACACAAACATCCTGATAATTACCTCTGGTCTCACCGTAAATGGAAATACCAGGACTCTATCAAAACGTATGATTCTGAAAAAAATTAGATTGAAATGCAGAAAAAACTGGCAGTTGCCATCTTAAACTGGAATGGAAAAAACTGGCTTGAGAAATTTCTTCCAGGCGTGGTCCAATCTTCTCAAAATGCAGATATCTTTGTTATTGACAATCTTTCTACAGATGATTCTATAGAATTTGTAGAATCTCATTTTCCTACCGTAACAATTATCCGAAACAATAAAAACCACGGATTTGCCGGCGGTTATAACGAAGGATTAAAAAGTATTACCCATGAATTTTACTGCCTTCTGAATTCTGATGTAGAGGTTACCGCAAACTGGATAGATCCTGTATTGGAATTGTTTGAAAAAGACCTTCAGATCTCAGCAATACAGCCCAAAGTTTTATCTTATGATTATAAGGAATATTTTGAGTTTGCAGGAGCTGCAGGCGGTTTGATTGATAATCTGGGCTATCCTTATTGCCGGGGAAGGATTTTTGATGACCTGGAAGAAGATAAAGGTCAGTATAATGATGAAACAGAAATTTTCTGGGCTTCCGGATGCTGTTTTTTCATCCGCTCTAAAGATTTCTGGGACCAGCAAGGTTTTGATGAAAGATTTTTTGCCCACCAGGAAGAAATAGATCTATGCTGGAGGCTTATCAATTCGGGAAAAAAGATTTTTTATACTGCGAAATCAACGGTATATCATGTAGGTGGCGGAACTTTAAACAAGCAAAATGCTCAAAAAACCTATTTAAATATCAGGAACAATCTTTCTATGATGTTAAAAAACCTGCCTTTTCCAAGGCTGATCTGGCTGATCTTTTTCAGGCTGTGCCTGGATGGTGTTGCGGGGATTTATTTCGGATTGAAGCATGGTTTTCCTCATTTATGGGCTGTTGTAAGAGCCCACTTTGGGTTTTATGCACAGGCTCCGGGAACCTGGAAACTCAGACAAAAACATCAGAAAGAAAAATTCTATCAATCAAAATGGCTCATTTTTAAACATTTTTTAGGCGGGAAAAATAGTTAAAGATTGCAGATTAAAATCTCTTTCTTTGAATTTTAAATATTAATTTTAATCAACAGAAAAAATCATCCTTCAACGTTTAAATTTTAACCAGGAGAAGAAACAAAAAAACAACTAATTTACAATAAATGGATTTCTGCGCAATAGATTTTGAAACAGCTACTCACGAGAAAAGTTCTGCTTGTGAAATGGGAATTTGTGTGGTACAGGATTCTAAAATTGTAGAGACTAAGACCTGGCTGATCAAGCCACCCAGCTTTCCATATTTCAATAAATTTAATATTGCAGTACATGGAATTCAGCCTGAAGATGTAAAGGACGCTCCTACTTTTGATGAAATATGGTATGAAGCTCAAGAAATGATGTATGGAAGCCTGATGATTGCCCACAATGCAGGTTTTGATGCTTCAGTTTTAAGGGGATGTTTTGAGCATTACGGAATGTTTACGCCCAAGCTCAATTACCTGTGCAGTATACAACTCGCTAAAAAGTCATGGAATTATCTTCCCAGGTATGGTTTAAAGCCTCTTGCTGAATATCATCAGATCGAATTTAATCACCACAGAGCCGGGGCTGATGCGGAAGTTTGCGCCAAAATATCCCTGCTTGCTTTTGAAAAACTGTTCATCACCAGTAATGATGAAGTCAATGAATATATGAAAGCAAAAATCAGGAAGCTTTGATTCCTATTTGACCACAGAATACGGATATAGTTTTTCTGATCTTATTTGCTGTTCAGGATTTTAATCACAGATTTTGCAGATTGGCACAGATGATTTATGTATAATATTCCTTTATCCTGTATCTGCTTTTTTACTTCAATTGCTTAGAACTTCAGATAGCAGATTAAATTTCGGAATATCTATTTCAAAGGTTTCCTGCGTCTCAAGGTTTTTAACCAGGTATTTTCCGCTCATATTTCCCACTCCGGAACGAAGCATTACATTCGAGAAATAAGCAAAATTTTCATTTGTTCCTATTTCCGGTGTTAACCCGATTACTCCGTCTCCTATAATCTCCGTATATCCAAAGCCTACATCAAAAATCAACCATTTCCTTTTCAGTACTTTTATAGGAAAGCTTCCATCATTTTCTATAGTGATACTGTATTTGAAAACATATCGGTTTTCGGATGGGTAACTGTTTTTACTATCATATTCAGGTATTACTGAAACTTTGATATTGGAAGTCATTTTTGAAAACATCATTGTAGTATTTCCTTAATAGATACAAAAATCTCGCCTTTTTTAAGGCGAGATTATATATTTGCATTATAATTTTATTAAAACTTATAAGCCAAGGCCTTTTCTTTCGTCACCTCCCATTAAAATTCCAACAGGATTATCGATAGCTTCTTTTACTGCAACAAGGAAACCTACAGATTCTTTTCCGTCGATAATTCTGTGGTCATAAGACATAGCCACATACATCATTGGTCTGATTACCACCTGTCCGTCAACCGCTACCGGTCTCTGAATGATATTGTGCATACCTAAGATTGCAGATTGTGGCGGATTAATGATCGGTGTAGACATCATTGATCCGAAAGTACCACCGTTTGTAATGGTGAAAGTACCGCCGGTCATTTCATCTACAGTAATCTTACCGTCTCTTACTTTTGTAGCAAGGTCTTTGATATTGGCTTCGATTGCACTGAAAGACATGTTTTCTGCATTTCTCAATACAGGAACCATTAATCCTTTAGGGCCTGATACTGCAATTGAAATATCGCAGAAATCATAGTTTACTTTGAAGTCTCCGTCGATAGATGCGTTTACATCCGGATACATTTGTAATGCTCTTGTAACCGCTTTTGTGAAGAAGGACATGAAACCAAGTCCTACTCCATGTTTTTGAGCGAATTCTTCTTTATATTGTTTTCTTAATCTGAAGATTTCAGACATGTCAACTTCATTGAAAGTAGTCAACATTGCCGTTTCATTTTTCACAGAAACTAATCTCTGAGCAATTTTTCTTCTTAAAACTGAAAGCTTGGTTGTAGTAGTAGATCTTGAACCTGTTGCAGTAAGCGGACTTCCTCCTAAAGCAGGAACTGCAGCCAACTCAGCGTCAGATTTAGTGATTCTTCCGTCTCTTCCTGTTCCTGAAACCTGTGCAGCATCTACTCCTTTTTCATCAAGGATCTTTTTAGCAGCCGGAGATGGAGCACCCGTTGCGTAAGTTTGTGCAGCAGCAACCGGAGCAGCTGGTTTTGGTGCTTCTTGTTTAGCAGGTTCAGCAGCTTTCGGAGCTTCTTCCTGTTTTGGAGCTTCAGCAGCAGGTGCACTTCCACCTTCTGGTTTTGTAGCATCCATATCAATTAAACAAACTACCTGACCTACTTGTACCACATCACCTTCTTCTGCTTTCAAAGTGATGACCCCACTTTGTTCTGCCGGCAATTCAAGAGTTGCTTTGTCTGAATCTACTTCAGCGATAGGTTGATCCTTTTCTACATAATCACCATCTTTTACAAGCCAAGTTGCAATTTCAACTTCTGTAATTGATTCGCCCGGTGAAGGAACTTTCATTTCTAAAACTGACATATTGAGTATTTTTTTATTTTTTTAATTGATTATTATTTAAATTAAGCGGTAACAGGTCTTTTTGCCGGAGCATCGTCTCTGTCGAAAACCCTGTTGATTACTGCGTTCTGGTTTTTCTCGAACATTTTGTGGCTACCCGGAGCCGGTGCACCACTTGGTACCGGAGCCACTACCTGGATTCCGGTGTCTCTGAAGTTTCTCAGGATATAAGACCAGGCTCCCATATTCTCAGGTTCTTCCTGTGCCCAAACCAACTGTTTCCTGTTCTCATATTTGTTGAAAATAGCTTCAATAGCATCCGTTTGAAGAGGATACAGCTGCTCAAATCTTACCAATGCAATATTTTCACAGTTTAATTCTTCTTTTTTCGCCAATAGTTCAAAGTATAATTTACCTGAGCAAAGAACTAATTTTTCAACTTTTTTAGGATCTGCTGTAGGATCATCCAGAATTGGCTGGAATGAACCGTTTGCAAAGTCTTCAAGCGGAGAAACTACTTTTGGATGTCTCAACAGGGATTTAGGACTCATTACCACCAATGGTTTTCTGAATGCCCATTTCAGTTGTCTTCTCAACAGGTGGAAATAGTTGGCTGGTGAAGTAACGTTAGCTACTACCATATTTTCATTAGCACAAAGTGTTAAGAATCTTTCCAGTCTTGCTGAAGAGTGTTCTGCACCCTGGCCTTCTGATCCGTGAGGCAATAGCATTACTAAACCATCCTGGATTTTCCACTTTTCTTCTGCTGCCGCCAGATATTGGTCTACGATAATCTGGGCACCGTTCACGAAATCTCCGAACTGAGCCTCCCAGATCGTTAATGTATTTGGTGAAGCCATTGCATATCCGTAATCGAAGCCTAAAACCCCATATTCCGAAAGATGGGAATTGTAAACATCAAATCTGCTTTCAGATACGTGTCTTAACGGGATGTATTCTTCTTCTGTATCTTCTGTTTTTACTACAGCATGCCTGTGAGAGAAAGTTCCTCTTTCCACGTCTTCTCCGGAGATTCTCACATTATGACCTTCTACAAGAAGGGTTGCATATGCCAGCCACTCTCCTAACGCCCAGTCTAATGAGTTTCCTTCGATCGCTTTAATACGGTTATCAAAAAGTCTTGTAATCTTATTGATGAATTTCTTATCTGCAGGAAGGGTTGACATTTTAATAGCCAGTTCTTTCAATTTGGCCAGGTCATATTTTGTATCAACCGGTAACTGAAGTGCTCCTCTTTTTCCGATCGGATAATTTACCCAATCTTCGGCCATGAACACATCCATTACATTTTTCTCAATTTCCTTGGAAGCATCAAAATCCTTATCCAGAAGGGCTTTGAATTCCGTCTCCATTTTAGCGATTACATCGTTTGAAGTAACGCTGTCTTTCAGTAATTTATCTTTATAAATTTCTCTTGGATTCGGGTGTTTTGAAATTATTTTATACAAATTAGGTTGGGTGAACCTTGGTTCGTCACCTTCGTTGTGACCGTATTTTCTATATCCTAAAAGGTCGATATAAACATCTTTACCAAATTTAGCCCTGAAATCAGCAGCAAAGTGAATAGCATGAACAACAGCTTCAGCATCATCTGCATTGACATGCATTACAGGAGATTCCGTAACTTTTGCGATGTCTGTACAGTAGGTTGAAGATCTTGCATCCATATAATTTGTTGTAAACGATACCTGGTTGTTTACAACGATATGAACTGTTCCACCTGTTCTGTAGCCTTCCAATGTCATCATCTGGGCAACTTCATAAGCTATACCTTGTCCAGCAATAGCTCCATCACCATGAATGATGATAGGTAAAACTTTAGAGAAATCCTTGTACTTATCGTCTACCTTTGCACGGCAGATCCCTTCTACAAGAGCAGCAACCGTTTCAAGGTGAGATGGGTTCGGAGTCAGGTTAATGCAAACTTCTTCTCCTGAAGCCGTTTTGATCTTTTTGGATGATCCCAAATGGTATTTAACATCCCCTGAGAATACATCTTCTTCGAATTCTTTTCCTTCAAATTCTGAAAAGATCTGCTTATAGGATTTTCCGAAAATATTGGTCAATACATTTAATCTCCCTCTGTGAGCCATTCCTAATACCACTTCATCCACTCCCAATTGAGAAGATCTTGAGATCAGCTGGTCTAAAGCAGGAATCAATGTTTCTCCTCCTTCCAGAGAGAATCTCTTCTGACCTACAAATTTCGTATGAAGATAGTTTTCAAACGCAACTGCCTGATTTAATTTTAATAAGATTTCTGTTTTTTCATTCGCAGAAAGACTCGGATGGTTTTCATTTACCTGCAGCCATTTCTTGATAAAATCTTTTTCTTCAACATTGTTGATGTGCATATATTCCACCCCGATAGAATCACAGTAGATATTTTCAAGGTGCTTGATCAATTCTGCTAATGTAGCAGGCTCTTTCATTCCTGTTTCAACGGCACAGTTGAATTTTGTATTTAAATCTTCTTTAGAAAGACCGAAGTTTTCGATATCTAAAGTAGGGGTATAATGTCTTCTTTCTCTGACAGGGTTTGTTTTTGTAAACAGATGCCCTCTTGTTCTGTAAGCCTCAATAAGGTTTACAACTTTGAATTCTTTTTTAATGTGCTCAGGAACCTCTCCATTTGATACGGCCTGAGAAATTTGCTGTACTGCCGGAGCAGTGCTGGCCGAAGCCTGAGTAAATTGGATGTTATCGTCATCTCCGTAGTTCTCTAAAGCAAAATCGAAGCCTTGAAAGAAAGCTTTCCATGATGGTTCTAGGGAATCCGGGAATTTTAAGTACTGTTGGTATAAATCCTCAATTAATTGAGAATGAGCTGCGTTTAGGAATGAAAATCTGTCCATTATTACAGTTTATCTATTTATTAAAATTTATTTGTAGAATTAATCTTCAAATTTAATAAAAAAAACCGACTTAGAACAGTCTCAAACCGTTAAAAAAAATTAAGAAAATAAAAATCACTTAAACACTGATAATGAGAGCTTCATGTTCACTGGTTGTCCTTCCATGGGGCGTTCAATAAAAGTCTGGGAGATGTCCCCAAAACGCATCTGATCCTTCTTTGCTTTCTGAATCAGCTGCTGAATTGCCTTAATTCTGCCTTCATAGGTTCCTTTATAGTACATCACATAGCTTTGGGACGGATTCACCGTTCTGAAGTTAAAATTATTGTCGGTAATTCCTATTTTTTTGGAAAGCGGAATACCCAGGAAATAGGAAACTTCTTTATCTTTATAGTTATCGGCATCGGTCATCAGAATAGGGTACCCGAATTCATCGTCTTTTTTCCCAAGATCCATGGTAACAAAATTATAAATCTTGTTATAGTTCATCACAATGTTTTTATACAAGGCATCTTTCTTGTTGGAGGTACTTACATTGATTCCGAGCAGCATTTTATCTTCTTCGTTTTCCACCATCAGACTGTCGTATTTAATGGCTGCCATCTGATTATCTTTTTCCACCTTATTTCCAAGCACGTTTTTCAGGTTGACCATACTTTTGGTAATATTTTCTGCAAAGCGGTCCTCAGTCCAGAAGTTTTCCACCCTCTTCCATACCGGAAGCTTAGGAGTATGTACGTACCAGATAATTTTTGTCTTTTCTGCGGAAACAGGTTTGAATTTAACATCCACCAGGGTAGGATTTTCATTTTCATCCTCGAAAAGCTGATATTTTAAAGTCTTATTGGGGTTTTCGTACCGGATAAACATTTCACCACCGGTATCATTTTTAGGATCTACATAACTGATAGCACTTCCCTGTCCTTCATAGGGCGTATAATAATCTATATCGATTGATTGTGAGCTGGTGAAAAAATTATTCCAACGCGTAAAATTCTGGAGATTATTAAACTGGGCAAATACTTTATCCACCGGATAATCGATTTCTTTTTCAATCGTAAAGTTTTTGCTTTCATCCACAAAATAATACATGGAAGCAGCATAAGCTCCCCCCAAAAGCACAATGATTAAAGTTATGATTTTAAAAATACGCATCGCACAAAAGTAATACAAATAAAAAAAGTGACCAATATGCTGAATGATCTGTAAAAATTTTTTTTGCTGGAAAATATTGATTTAATGATTAAAATCAACTACTTCAGCAGGTATGGTGGTATATATGTTGATGCCAGGTATAGCTTAATTTTAAATTTTTTCCTATGAAGAAGTTATTCGCATTTCCTTTGATGGTGTTCTCATCCATGGTATTTTCTCAATATTCTGTTTCAGAAATTCCGGAAGATGGCTATCTCAAAGACTTCGATATTGCCGTTGATATCATTCAAAAACAGCACCCTAATCCTTACCGGTTTCACAGTAAGGAAAGTATTACTAAGAAAATAGACTCTCTGCGTACTATTGTTAAAAAAGATCCCAGCTATACCAATTTACTGATTCATAACCCAACCCGGATTATCGGGGATGGCCACAGTAATTTCAGCGCTGATTCTAATTATTTTGAGGACGTTCTGAGTTCTATTTATTTTTTTCCTTTGCAGATTTATGTACACAACAACGAGTTGTATGTAAATGGAGACAATCCTTACCATATTGAAGTGGGCAGCCAGATTCTTGAGATTAATAATGTAACTGCTCCGGATCTGTTAAAAGCAGTTCCTAAAGCAGCAGATGGAAATATTAAAGTAGAAGATGTAGACCTTCCCTTTTATATTCCGTTTATTTTGAAAAACCACCCTCAAGATTTCACCTTAAAATATAAGACGCTTACCGGCGAAAATAAAACCGCCAAGCTAAGCGGTATACAATATCCAAGATTTTATTACGAGGCCAAACATGCCATACTGCCTATTGATCTGATTTCTGAAAGTTATGGGATTTATGGATATAAAATAGATGCTGACACCTATTATTTGTCTGTAAAATCTTTTTCCTATGATGAAAGTTTCTTTTATGAGCGATTAAAGAAATATTTCCAGGAGATTAAAGACCTTTCCTCTAAGAAGCTGATTATAGATATCCGCAATAATTCGGGAGGAGCCATCAGTAACGTTCCTTTATTATATTCTTTTATTGCCAAGGACAAAAGCTTTAATAATGAGTATCAATATGCCACTAAAGTGGTAGACATTAAGTATACCGATTATCTGGTGGATCCCCAAACCAACCGATATTATTCTGATAAAGACATTGCGGACCAGAATAATTTTATGAGACAACGGTTTGACAAAGCAGAAAAAGGAGATTACTATTTTGGCAATTCAAGACTTGATAATACTTATATAAAGAACTATCCCAGAGACGGATTGTTTTTTGGCGGAAAGGTTATAGTGCTTACCAACAACCGTACTTTCTCTGCTGCAACTTATTTTGCTTCTCTGTTCAAAAGTGAAAAAAGAGGTGAAATCGTAGGAAAAGAAACAGGCTCTTGCAGTAATTTTACTACCGCCGCATGGTTTCTTACTTACAGGCTTCCGAACACTAAAGCTGTTATCTCTATTCCCCGGACGGAAATTTTCTTCAACAATAATGATAAAGAAAATGTTTCCAACTGTAAAGGCGTAATCCCCGACCATACTATAAGCAGTAATGATTTCTTAACCTCACTGAAAGCACATAAGGATCCTGAACTGGAGTATTCACTTACTTTATTTTCTAAAAAATAAACAACAAAAGCCGGAAAATCCCGGCTTTTTTCATTTTGTATTTCAATAGAAACCTATTTTAGTCCGAAATTCTTCGAGATACCTACCCCGACTTCCTTACCGAAAGAAAAATTAAATCTGTTATTGGTAACATCAGCATCACTATCTTTCAAATAGCCATACCTTATCCCTCCGATATTGAAGTTTAACCCAAAGCCGTTTCTAAAGTTAATAAACAATGCCGGCGTAAAATTGGCATAGAAACCATTCATTTTTCTTTCACTGGTGGTTGCAGCAATAGTATAGGTGTCTTTCATATTCTGATATCCCGCCCCCAAATCTCCATATACGGCAAAAGTCTGGCTTAATGGTACCGCGTAACGTATAAATGGCCCGATAGCAAAACTATTTTCCTTTAATGTACCTAAATCATCAGGTTTTTTTCCTGATGTAATGGTGGAATTAATACCTACTGTCCAGTGGTCATTAAACTGATACCCTACGGTTGGGGTAAAACTAAAGGATTCCACTTCACTTTTCTTACCTGAAACACTGGTATTATCACTGGTATACCCGATATTTCCTCCTAATAACAAGGTGTTTTTCTGCGCATTCATCATTCCGAACACAGCAATAGCTGCAATGATCAAATTTTTTTTCATAATTTCAATTGTATTTTTCAGCTCCAAATGTATAAAAAAATAATTAATCCCACACCAGTGATCAATATTTCATACTATATCTTTAAACTAACGTATAAAATAGTATAAAAACAACAAAAGCACCTCAATCTGAAGTGCTTTTATCTATATTTTCAGTAAAATATTCTCTTCAACATTATGCTGAAAACTATTTTTGATGCCCAGATAAACATCTGTTTTTCTACTTTTTATCCAATATGCGTTCCCGGAGCCAGGACCACTCCTTTCTTCACCACCACAATACCATCCTGCACCGAGTAGGTTCCATAATCACCATCTGAAAGATGTTTTCCTCCGATAATCTTTACATTGTCGCCGATGTAACAGTTTTTATCCAGAATTGCCTTTTCGATATAACAATATTTTCCGATTCCCATATTAGGGCGTCCTGCTCTGTCGTTCGCAACAATATCTGTGGTATTCTGATAAAAATCGGCTCCCATTACATAGGAATTAACAATCGTACTGCCTTTATCAATTCTTGTCCGGTTTCCAATCACAGAGTTTTCAATCTTATCAGCCATAATGATACATCCGTCTCCAAAAACAGCTTTGCTGACATATGAGCCGTTAATTTTAGAAGGAGGCAGCATTCTCGCTCTTGTATAGATAGGAGAAGAAGAGAAAAGATTGAACTGAGGGAAATCCTGACAAAGATCCAGATTGGCTTCGTAGAAAGACTCAATGGTTCCGATATCTGTCCAGTATCCTTCATACTGATAGCTTAGGGTTTTATATTTCCCGATCGAACTTGGGATAATATCTTTTCCGAAATCATCTCCCGCTCCTTCTTCAAACATTTTTTTAAGGATATTCTTTGTGAAAATATAAATTCCCATGGAAGCCAGGAATTCTTTTCCCTTATGTTTATTTTCCTCTGAAACTTCGGACTGAAGACCTTCCAGCATATCATAACCGGGTTTTTCCACGAAAGAGGTAATATTGCCGTCATCATCAGATTTTAAAATTCCAAAACCTGTAGCGTCTTTGGCATTGACCGGGATGGTTGCAATCGTAAGATCACCGCCATTTTCAATATGGAAATCAAGCATTTCCCTGAAATCCATCTGGTAGAGCTGGTCTCCTGAAAGAATTAAGATATAGTCATAATCATATTTCTCAAGATGCTTCATAGATTGGCGTACTGCATCTGCTGTACCCTGATACCAGCTGTCATTTTCTACATTCTGCTCAGCCGCCAGAATATCTACAAATCCTTTACTGAAAATATCAAAATGATAGGAATTCTTGATATGCGAATTGAGGGATGCGGAATTAAACTGTGTTAAAACCAAAATCTTATTTAATCCTGAATTCAGGCAATTTGAAATAGGAATATCTACCAACCTGTATTTTCCCGCAATAGGAACTGCCGGTTTAGATCTTGAATACGTTAACGGGAATAGTCTTGTCCCTCTGCCGCCTCCCAAAACAATGGAGATTACGTTTCGTTTCATAAATATCTTGCGTTTTTTATTGTATTAAGTTGACTGTTCTATTTTAATATCTGCATGCACCGTACAGCAATTGTTTCTCTTATTATTTAGTCACAAGCATAGATTTTCACTTCATACATTTCTGCATGACCCTGCAATTTATCTCTTTACCTGCCCCATCAATTTTTATTACATTTCTTAAGCTGTTCCCTGATTGGCCGATTGGTAACCAGGTCCTGTTATAGAGATAAAAGATAAAGTTCTTTACCTTTTCAGCTATTATATAAAGCTATGTATTTTTCCGCAGATTTCTCCCATGCAAAATCAAAATTCATATTGGCATGAATAAGATTTTCCATCATTCCTTTTTGATTATAGACTCCCAGCGCCCTATTCATTGCATGGACAATATCATCTACGCCCGGGTAAGTAAAATTCAACCCTGCTCCTCCTGTGGAAATGTCTTCTACGGTATCCTTAAGTCCTCCCGTATATCTTACTACAGGAACGGTTCCGTATCGCATCGAATACATCTGATTCAATCCGCAAGGTTCCACTCTTGAGGGCATCAGAAGAAAATCTGCAGATGCATAGATTTTATGAGAAAGGTGCTCTTTATATCCAAGATCCAATGCAAAATTGGTATAGGTATAATCATATTCTTTCAGTTTATTCTCTATATAAGTATTTCCTGAACCCAGAATCATGATGTTTAAAGCGCCATAGCTTTGCTTGATACTTTTCCACACGACATCAGGCAAGAGATCTGCACCTTTTTCAGTAGCAAACCTTCCGATAAAAGCAAATAAAGGAAGTTCAGGTTTAAGCCCGTATTCTTTGCATAATTTCTCTTTATTTTTTTTCTTTTGGGCAACGGCATTTTTACTGGTGAAATTAAAATCAAGCATCGGATCTGTTTCAGGATTCCAGACTTCTGTATCAATACCGTTGATAATTCCGTAAGCCTTTCCGAATTCCTGACGGACCAGACTTTCCAATCCTCTGAAACTGATAAAAAGTTCCTCCAGATATCCTTCGGAAACCGTGGTAAAAGCATGAGAACATTTAATCATACTGGCCAGCGGATTAATCAATCCGTTCCAATCCATAAGTCCCCACTTATACCGGTCAAAAGACGGCATGTAATTCGCCATATCCCAGCTCATCATTCCCTGATACTCCCCATTATGAATAGTCCCGATAGTCTTTACCCCTTTCAGGGATATAAATTCGGGGCAATTTTCAATCATAAAAGGGACCAGACCTGTATGATAATCATGGCAATGCAAAATATCCGGCCGGATTTCCATTGCACACATCCAATGCAACAGCCCCTGCTGAAAGGCCAGGAACTGAAAACTTTCATCCTGATATCCATAGGGATTATCCCTGTCCAGCAATCCGGGAATTTTCACCATATATAATCCGAATCCCAGCGCATCGTTTTTTTCTTTTAAAATCTGAACCTGGAGCATGTTAGGTCCCTGATGAATAAAACCATCAAAAACAAGCTCAAACTCATGGTCATACACGAAAGGTTTATTATACCAGGGCATTACTACCCTGGCATCTACTCCTTTTATTTTATTCTGATATTTCGGAAGGGCCCCTACTACATCTGCAAGTCCTCCTACTTTGGCTACAGGATAACATTCTGTACTTAAATGATAGACAACCATTTTATCTTTTGTGTTTAATTCTGTGCAATTTATATTTTTTATCTTTTTTCTGTTTCAAAATAACTCCTGCTAACGGGGGCAGCTTTATTGTTATTGTTTTCTGATACCCTCGCCATTCTTCATATTTCTCTTCCAGGATTTCAGGATTCACTCCGCTACCACCGTATTCCATATCATCTGAATTTAAAACCACGTCCCAATGTGTTCCCGTATGAGTCCCGATTTTATAGTCAAGCACCCTGGGAGCCAGATTAAGAATCACCATACAAACATCATCCCTCCTTTTCCCTTTCCTTACATATACGTATATTGAATTTTCCAGATCATCAGCCTCCACCCATTCAAAACCGGCTTTCTCAAACTGATTTTCATAAAGTGCAGATTCTGTCCTGTAGAGATGGTTCAGCTCCTTTACAAGCGTCTGTAATCCTTTATGGACAGGATATTCCAGCAGATGCCAATCCAGGCTTCGGGTAAAATTCCATTCACTGGTTTGTCCGAACTCATCTCCCATAAAAAGCAGTTTGGCCCCCGGATGGGTAAACATATATACATACAAGGTACGAAGATTAGCAAACTTCTGCCACTCATCACCTCTCATTTTGTAAATTAAGCTTGCTTTTCCATGCACCACCTCATCATGGGACAAGGGCATCATATAATTTTCATTATACATGTACATAGAAGCAAATGTAAGCTTATAATGATGAAATTTCCTGTTGATAAAATCTTCCTTAAAATAATCCAGCGTGTCATGCATCCATCCCATCATCCATTTCATTCCGAAGCCCACCCCGCCATCATGAACAGGTTTTGTAAGCATAGGAAAATCTGAGCTTTCTTCTGCTATGGTTATAATATGATCCCCGAATTCCTTATATACTGCTGTATTGAATTCCTCCAGGAAAGTTTTTGCTTCGAGATTTACATTTCCTCCGTATATATTGGGTTCCCATTCTCCTTCGTTCCGGGAATAGTCCAGATGAAGCATTGAAGTTACTGCATCTACCCGTAATCCGTCAGTATGATACCGGTCCAGCCAGAACATGGCATTGGAAATAAGGAAAGATTTTACCTCATTTCTTCCGTAATTGAAAATATAAGATTTCCAGTCGGGATGAAAACCTTTTCTGGGATCTTCGTGTTCATAGAGATGGGTACCGTCAAAACGATGAAGTCCGTTGGCATCTCCCGGAAAGTGGGAAGGTACCCAATCCAGAATAACCCCGATATCATTCTGATGGAGCTCATCAATCAGAAACATCAGATCCTGAGGTGAGCCAAAACGTGAAGTCGCTGCATAAAAACCTGTAATCTGATATCCCCAGCTGGGATCATACGGATACTCCATTACCGGCATAAACTCCACATGGGTAAACTCCATTTCTTTAATATAGGGAATAAGTTTTTGGGCAATATCACGATAATTTAAAAACCGTTCGGGGGCATCTTTATCTCTTATCCATGATCCCAGATGCATTTCATATACGGATAGCGGGGCCTTCAGGCTATTTTTTTTCCATCTTTTTTCCATCCATCCTGCGTCATTCCATTCATACCAGGTGGTAGAAACCAATGAGGCGGCCTGAATATTTTGCTCCCAGCTTAAAGCATAAGGGTCACTTTTTTCCAGGATTTCACCTCTTGCCGTTTCAATAGCATATTTGTATAACGTTCCCCAGGTAAGTCCTTCTATAAATCCTTCCCAGATCCCTGATCCGTCCCATCTCGGAAACAGGATATGATCTTTATGATTCCAGTTATTAAAATTCCCGATCACGGAAACTTTTTTTGCATGGGGTGCCCAGACTGAAAAGTAGACGCCTTGTATACCGTCCTTCTCTACAGAATGGGCTCCGAATTTACCGTATAGCTTATAGTGCCTGCCTTCTTTGAAAAGGTACACATCATGATCAGTGAAAAGCGTATAGGTTTTAACAGAATTCATCAAGACCGGTTTGTATTTATATTTTCTCTGAAACTACGAAAAATACTGACAACAGCGGTTAATAATTAATCAAATAATCGTCAAGTTAATTTTTCTTCTCCACTCAATCTATCAAATATATCATTTTTTAAACTCACTTTTTTATGATTTCGAAACAAACTTTTTTATAAATTTAGCATCAACATTAACTAAACACACACGATGAGGTTTGAACTGTATACAGATGAAAAAGATGATAGACCTGTATTTATCACGGGAAATTTCAACAATTGGAATCCTAAAGACTACAACTATCAGCTCAAACAGAAAAATTCCAACACTTACTTTACAGAGATAGACAACCGGATTCTCCCGGACGAAATTGAATATAAATTTACCAAAGGAGGCTGGGAAAACGTAGAACTGGACCAATATGGAAATATCACTCCCAACCGGAAAGTAAAATTAACAGCAGGAAAAACCTGTGATACGGTTGAAAAATGGAGGCTGAACTGGGGGCCTTTCAAAGATGAGTTCTTTCCCATCGCTGAAGTAATTTCTGAAGAGTTTTATATTCCCCAGCTCGACCGGTACCGTAAAGTATGGGCCCTGCTTCCCCATGATTATTATGTATCCAATAAAAGCTATCCGGTTTTATACCTTCAGGATGCTCAGAACCTTTTCAATGAAGGCAGCGGTTTCGGAAACTGGGAAATTGATAAAAAACTCTCTATTCTTTCGGAATACGGGCGTGGTGACCTGATCATTATTGCAATAGAACATGGAAGTGAAGAAAGAATTAAAGAATATATTTTTGATAATGATAACGTTGCCAATGGCTCTGAGGGCAAAAAATACATCCGCTTCATTGCCGACACCTTAAAGCCCTTTGTAGACGAAAACTACCGTACTAAAAAAGATCGTGAAAATACAGGTATTGGCGGCAGCTCATTAGGTGCCCTTATCAGCATTTACAGTGGTTTCCTTTACCCGGAAGTATATTCTAAATTGTTGATTTTTTCCCCCTCACTCTGGGTAGAACCTAATAATAATTTTCCCATGATGAACTTCAGGGTTCCTTTTAAAACAAAAATCTATTTATATGGCGGAGGGCAGGAAGGTTCTAAAATGGTCAAAAGAATTCATATTTTCGAAGAGTATCTGAAAAGATGGGAAAAGAAAAACCTTTTTGATTTTGAATTCAGGACCAATATTAATCCTGAAGGTACACACAATGAATTTTATTGGTCCCAGGAATTTCCAAGAGCCATCGAATGGCTGTTTTATGACAATACTGAAAACCCGGTAGAAGTAAAACCTCAGCAACAAAGCATTAAGAACTAATTTTATGAAACTAATCAATAAAAAAAATAAAAACTACACTCAGGTTTTCCAGTTGTTCACTGAAGAAGAATGGATAAAATCAGGGAAAAATTTCAACAAAAACATAGATACATTTTTCACAGGGAAAAAGCATGAGGTTTTCATCAGTACTCATGAAGAGGGAATTATCTACTTTATTGGTCTGGGAAAATCCACCTTTCAGAATTTCGAGATTCAGCAGGTGGCCGTGAAGTTCTCACAAACCCAAAAAGAAAAGCTACAAAATGTTCCAACATTAATGATTGCAGATTTTCTTAACGAAAAACAATTTGAAGAGTTTGTAAAAGGATTGCTTATCGGAACCTATCATTACCCTTTTGAAAAAAGCCATCCTTTCTGGTCCCCTAAATTTGAACTTCATTTCGAAAACCTGAGCCAGAAAAAACTAGATCATATCATCCAAAGATCAGAAGCGATCAGCAATGGACAAATTGCCTGCCAGGAATGGCTGAATAAACCCGCAAACCTTAAAAAACCGGATACTTTCAGTCTGTACCTTAAAAACCTTGCTAAAAAATATGATTTAAAATATACGGTTTTCAACAGAAAGAAGTGTGAAGAGATAGGACTGGGTGCATATCTGGCCGTCAATCAGGCGAGTGCGTATGATGCAGCATTCACCATCCTGGAATATAAAACCACGGTAAAAAATGCCAAAACATTTGGCTTGGTGGGAAAATGTGTACTGTTTGACACCGGAGGAATTTCCCTGAAACCCTTTACCAATATGCATTATATGAAATCTGACTTGGGTGGGGCAACCGCTGTTTTGGGAACTTTAATCTACGCTGCAGAAATGAATCTGCCCGTTAATATCATCGCTGTTCTTCCTATCACAGATAATGCTATTTCTGAAAAAGCCCTGCTTCCAAGTGATGTTATTACAGCCTACAACGGGAAGACCATTGAGGTTATGGATACTGATGCCGAAGGCAGGCTGATTCTTGCCGATGGGCTTTCGTACTTAGCCAAAAACTATAAAACAGATTTCCTTATTGATCTGGCCACTTTGACAGGAAGTTCGGTAAGGATGTTTGGGGACACCTGCGGGGCACTTTTTTCCAACAATGAAGAACTGAAAAACCTTTTGATAAAGTCTGGAGACCAAACCAATCAAAGGCTCTGGAATCTGCCATTGTGGGAGGTTTGGAAAGACGATATACAGTCTGACGTAGCCGACTTGAAAAACATGTCCCTAAAACCTGTTGGAGATTGTATTATCGCTGCCAAATTCTTAGAGCATTTCATTGAAGGCCATTCTAAATGGGCTCATCTGGATATTGCAGGTGTGGCATTCGGAAATGTAGGCTATGCCAAGGAAAAAGCGGCTACTGGTTTTGGTGTCCAATTGCTGGTGAATTTAATCGAAAATTATCACTAAAAATTAGTTTATTACAAAAATTCTCTGTATACTTGATTAGTAGTTTTCAAAAGTACATCATATTTTCATTTTTGATATTAATCAAACAATAAAGATTTGCTTTTATTTTTGATAATCTACTAAAATTAAAAAAACATTATATGGAGGAGAAAATTATTGTATGCATTTCGTGCTATTACAAAGGCTACGATTTCATGGACGAAATGAAGAAGCTTGGTAATAAAATCATCTTAGTAACATCAGAGAACCTTAAAGAAAAAAACTGGCCCTGGCATGCTATTGAAGAGGCATATTATATGCCTGAGCTCAAACCGTCCGTCTGGAACCTGGAACATCTGATCCAGGGATTTTCACACCTGATGAAAACAAGGAAAATAGACGCGGTAGTTGCTCTTGATGATTATGATGTGGAAAAAGCAGCCCTGATCCGGGAAACCTTTCGTATTCCGGGAATGGGACAAACTACCCATCGTTATTTCAGAGATAAACTGGCTATGCGGCAAAAAGCAAAAGAATCAGACATCAACGTTCCGGAGTTCACAGCAGTCTTTAATGATGATATAGTAAATGATTTTGTAGACAGAACACCTCCCCCCTGGGTATTGAAACCCCGGTCGGAAGCATCTGCATCAGGTATCAAAAAAATTACTTCCAAAGAACAGCTTTTTGAAGCTTTGGACACATTGGGAGAAGAGCGTCATCTTTTTTTGCTGGAAAGTTTTAAACCCGGAGATGTATATCATGTAGACAGTCTGACCTTCCATAAAGAAATCGTATTTACTTCCGCTTCCAGATACCTTGCTCCACCTATGCAGGTATCCCATGAAGGAGGGGTATTCAGGTCCAAAACATTAGGAAGAGATTCTGAAGAATTTAAAGCACTGGAGGAGGTTAATGCCAGAGTACTATCCGGATTTGGTCTTATCAATGGAGCTACCCATACGGAGTTTATCCGGGGGAAAGAAGATGGAAAATGGTATTTCCTGGAAACCTCATCAAGAGTTGGAGGGGCCCATATCCCCGATTTGGTAGAAGCTTCCAGCGGGATCAATATCTGGAGAGAATGGGCAAGGATTGAAGATGCCCTTTTAAGAGGTAAGAGTTATCATATCTCCCCTCCTGCAGAATATTATTCGGGATTAATTGTTGCTCTGATTAAAGATAGAGAACCTGATTACAGCCAATTTGAATGCGAAGAAGCAGTAAAATTTCTTCCGATAGATTACCATGTAGGGATAGTTTATAAATCCCCTGATGCTGATATTATACAGGAAAGGTTAGACAGTGCTGCTAAAAAGATCCATACGGAAATGTTGAATATCCTGCCTCCCAAAAGCAGTAAACTGAGCAGCTAATTCATAATTATTAAACATGTAATCAATGCCTCAAACAGAACACACGGAATATTATTCAAACATACTAGGTGTAAGCCTTAAAGTAGAAGTAACCGGACATTACGGCTACCCTATTATTATGTTTCCTACCTCACAGGGACAATACACCCAAAACCATGATTTTCACCTTAACGGAAGTATCAATTGGTTTATTGAGCAGGGGAAAGTAAAGCTTTATAATATTCAGACCATTGATAGCTGGAGTTTTTATGATGACAAAATACCTCCTAAACAAAGGATAAGGAACTACGAGCGGTATGTACAGTTTCTGATCAAAGAATTTGTGCCTTATATCCAGAAACTTCATAAAGTTCATCGTGTGGCCGTAGCCGGAGCCAGTTTCGGAGGTTATCATGCGGCCAATTTTGCTTTCAGGTTTCCGGATGTCGTATCGCACTTATTCTGTCTTTCAGGAGCGTTCAGTATCAGAAATTTCATGGATGGATACTCCGATGATCTGGTCTATTTCAACTGCCCCAGAGAGTTTGTAAGAAATGATGAGGCCTGGAAATACAAGCACATGCATATTGTTCTGAGCACTTCCGATCAGGATATCTGTAAAGATAAAAATGTTGAAATGGCTGAAATTTTAAGAATAAAAGGGATAGATTTCTGGTACGATGAAAGAAAATGGATCGGTCATGACTGGCCGCTGTGGAGAATGGTTTTTCCAACATTTATCGGAGCCTATTTCTCTTAAAATTTTATAGCACTTAAAATTATTTTAAAGAACTGCTAACTGTTTAAGAAGTGTACTTAAGTCTTTGAAAATTTGGTTTCAATTTTCCGGATTTCACAATTGAAGACGTAATATTCTCTTCCCCGGGGATGCAGATGAAATATCTGGCTGAGTGGTAAAAAGGTGATATTTAAAACAGGACCGCAGAAATTATGACACTTATAAAAAATCAACAGAATATACACCATTAAAAACAAAAATTATGACAAAAAAAGTAGGAATTCTATTCGGTATGGAAGACACCTTTCCCTGGGCATTTATAGATAAAGTAAATGAACTGGGAGGTGGAGAAATCGTAGCCGAACCTGTTACCATTGACAAACTGGAACAGGGTGCAGATTATGGCTATGCGGTAATCATCGACAGAATTTCACAGGATGTTCCCTTTTACAGGGCTTATTTGAAAAATGCAGCGCTTAATGGCACTTACGTGATCAACAATCCGTTCTGGTGGAGTGCTGATGAAAAGTTTTTCAATAATGCCCTGATGACCAAACTGGGAATCCCCCTTCCAAAAACAGTATTACTGCCTTCCCATGAAAGGCCTGCCAATACTTCGGAAACTTCATTCAGGAATTTGAAATTCCCTCACGATTGGGAATACATCTTCAGCTATATTGGTTTTCCGGCCTATATGAAGCCTCACGACGGAGGAGGATGGAGAAATGTATACAGGGTGGAAAATCCGGATGATCTTTGGAATAAACTGGGAGAAACGGAACAACTGGTAATGATGGTTCAGGAAGAGATTGTCTTTGATGATTACTACAGAGTTTATTGCCTGGGCAGAAAATATGTTCATATTATGCCCTATGAACCCAGAAATGCTCCGCATTTACGATATGAAACAACTCATAAAACACAAGGAGAAGAACTGGAAAAATTACTGAAAACCATTCATGATTACACCATTACAATGAATGAAGCCCTAGGCTATGATTTCAATACGGTGGAATTTGCCGTGAGGGACGGTATTCCTTACGCTATCGATTTTTGCAACCCAGCTCCTGATGCAGACAGGAATTCCGTAGGAGAAGAAAATTTTGCGTGGATCATAGAACATGCTGCAAAACTGGCTGTGGAAAAAGCCAAAGAATATGTTCCGGGGAAACCTAATATCGCCTGGGGAACCTTTGTAAGGGATTCAATACAATAACATTGAACATAAATAAAAAAACACAAGAAAAATGCATCAGTTTACTATTGGAATAGAAGAAGAATATCAAATCATTGATGTAGAAAGCAGAGATCTCGTTTCTCATGTTTCAAAGATCATTGAAGGTGGAAAAGCTGTTTTAAGTGAAAATTTAAAACATGAAATGCACGAATCCATGATTGAAATGGAAACGGGTATCTGCCAGAATATTCAGGAAGCCAGAGCAGAGTTAACCAATTTAAGAAGACACCTGATCAATATTGCTCACGAACAGGGATTGCGGGTTTCCGGAGGCGGAACCCATCCTTTTTCGCATTGGTCAGATAATACAATTACTCAGGGAGAGAGATACATCAAAATTGTTGACGATATGGGAGATGTGGCCCGTGAAAATCTGATTTTTGGGCTTCATGTCCATATCGGTATTCCCAACCGTGAAGAAGGGGTAAGGATACAGAATGTAATGCGGTATTTTCTTCCTCATGTTTACGCCCTTTCCACCAATTCGCCTTTCTGGATCGGAAGGTATACAGGTTTCAAATCTTACCGGCAGGAGATATTTGTAAAATTCCCAAGGACCGGTATTCCGAGTTATTTCAACTCTTTATCTGAATTTGACAGCTATGTGGATCTTCTTGTTAAAACAGGAACCATTGATAATGCCAAGAAAATATGGTGGGATCTGAGGGTACATCCCTTCTATCCTACTATTGAATTTAGAATCTGCGATATGCCGCTCAGGATTGACGAAACTGTATGCCTTGCCGCTATTATGCAAAGCCTGGTTGCCAAGATCTACAAATTGCATCAGCAGAATCTGAGCTTCAGAAGCTACAGAAGGCTGCTTTTGAATGAAAATAAATGGCGTGCCTCCAAAAGCGGTATCGAAGCCCATCTTATCGATTTCGGAAAAGAAGAATCGGTTCCCTATCCTCATTTATTAAAAGAGCTTTTAGAATTTATAGACGATGTTGTAGATGATTTAGGATGCCGTAAGGAGGTGGAATATGCCTGGAAAATTCTTGAAAACGGAACCGGAGCCGACCGCCAGCTACAAATTTTCAAAGAAACAGGAGATCTGACAAAAGTTGTAGACTATATGATATCAGAAACCGAGTATGGCATAACACATGGCGAACCCGCTTCGTAATATTTTTGGTAACTTTACAAAAAATATGATGTAATGAAAGATATTCGAATTGCTCTGCTGGACATGAACAACAACCATGTGAATCAAGGCTTTAGGAACATTAAAGAGATTTCCGAAGCATTCCAGCAGAACTCTGAAGAAAATGTAACCATCCAAACATTTGATGTGAGGTTTAAAGATGAAATGCCGGAGATCGGAAACTTTGATATTTTTATTTCCTCAGGTGGACCGGGAACTCCCCACAGAGAAGGTTTTGAATGGGAAAACAGATTTGCCTGTTTTTTAGATGCAGTTTTTGAACATAATCAACACAATGAAGATAAAAAATACCTTTTCCTGATCTGCCATTCGTTTCAGCTGGCCAGCATCCATTGGAAACTGGGCAATATCTGTCCAAGAAAATCTTATTCTTTTGGAGTAATGCCGGTTCACAAAACCAAAGAAGGAAAGAATGAATTTTTATTCAAAAACCTCAAGGATCCTTTCTATGCAGTAGATTCCAGAGCTTATCAGTTTATAGAGCCGGACCACGACCGTCTTGAAGAATTGGGAATGAAAATTATGGCCATTGAAAAATTCCGTCCTCATATTAATCTTGAAAGGGCTGTAATGGCAATTCGTTTTTCAGAAGAAATATTCGGAACTCAATTCCACCCGGAAGCCAGCCCCGAAGCTTTGATTGAAAATCTCAAGGATGAAAAAAACAAAAAGGCAATGATTGAAAATTTCGGGATGGAAAAATACCTGGAAACCGTAGACAGAATAGATGATGAAGATAAAATCATCCTGACCAGAAACCAGATTCTTCCCAGGTTCCTGCAGTTCGCGAGAAAAAATATCTTAAAGGAAGCTGAGTCTTTGGCTTAATGCATAAAATAAAACACAAAAGTCACATTTTTTTAACACTTAAGTTTCTTTAAGTTACTACTAACTGTTTAAAAAGTACACTTAAGTTTCCTAAAAATATTTGATTGTCATCTTTATGTGGATTTTTAAACATAATCATTCTAAACTAACATAAGCATACTAAGCTTTTTATAACAATATTTTATGACTTTTGTAGTTAAATTATTTTGAATACCAAATCGGGCCAAAATGCTCGTTTTTTCAACATCACACAAAGAAAAAATATGATCCCAAAATACAGAAAGCAGTTTAACCGGGAATTTTCAGAAGAAAAATACCAACAGCTTAAGGATATTTTAAAACAAAAAAGCGGTATAGAGCCCTCTTTCAGAATTTCAGAAAGCCCTCTTTTCCTTACTAAAGAATTTGAAAATAAACTTATCGAAGCGAGTGACAGTATTATCAGCCAGATCAAAGCCATTCCTTCAGAAGTTCTTCAAAAAGCTATTCCTGAAAACTGCAGGGTACCCAATGACACACGGCAACCTCATTTTTTCACGATAGACTTTGGAATCTGCAGAAATGCGAACGGGGAAATTGAGCCACAGCTCATCGAGCTACAGGCATTCCCTTCACTCTACACCTTTCAAAAAATTTTTGAAGATACTTTTTGTGAAGTTTATCCTTTTCTTGCCGGCATCAGGAATCCAATGTCCTATGAAACCTTTAAAAATTACCTGAAGGAACTTATTGTAGGAGATGAAAATCCGGAAAATGTTGTCCTTCTTGAAATTTTCCCTGAAAAACAAAAAACAGCTATTGATTTTGCCCTCACAGAGCAATTGCTCGGCATAAAGACAGTCTGCCTGACCCAAGTAAAGAAAAAAGGCATGAAGCTTTATTATGAAAATAACGGACAATCTGTTGAAATTAAAAGAATTTACAACCGTGTTATTTTCGATGAACTTGACAATATACCTGATCTTAAAACTGAATTTGATTTCCGGGAAGAAGTGGATGTCAAATGGATTACTCATCCGAACTGGTTTTTTAAAATTTCAAAATTCTTACTTCCATTCCTGAAACATCAGTTTGTTCCTAAAAGTTATTTTCTTCATGAGTTTCCAGAAGATGAAAACCTTGAGAACTTTGTATTGAAACCGCTGTTTTCATTTGCCGGAAGCGGTGTAAATTTAAATCCAACCAGGGAGATCACTGATGCTATTGAAGACAAAGAGCATTATATCCTGCAGAGAAAAGTAACCTACGAACCTGTTTTTGAAGATATTAATGGAGACTTTTCAAAAGCTGAAATCCGTTTATTGTATATCTGGAAAGAAAATGATGAGCGTCCTGTTCTGCTGGAAAATCTGGGAAGGATGACGAAAGCAGCCATGGTAAACGTGGATTTCAATAAAAAAGATGCGATCTGGATCGGAAGTTCTAATGCTTTTTTTACAGAAGAATAAGTAAGGTATGCATATTTAAAAAAATGGCTATACTTTACAGTACAGCCATTCTTATTTCAAATTCTTGATTTTACAAATTCTTGTCGTCTTCCAGTAACTCTTTTGTCTGGTATTCCTGAACCAGGTCAATAGCATTGGAAATAACGTCGCTTAATGCTGTAATAAAGGTACCTTCTTCAGCCATTCCTATGGCATGCTTCAACGCTTCAATTTCCTTAGGAATAATTTCGTAGCTTACATCCCTTCCCGAAGACTGCATTCCTTCAATAATCAGTCCATTGATCTCATCTTCAGTTCTTCCGCGAAGGTGTTTTTCATTCCTGATAATGATATGATCGAACATTCTTCCCGCGATCTTTCCGCATTCTCTGATATCATTGTCACGTCTGTCTCCGACACCGGAAATAATACCTATTTTTTTGGTGGATTCTATATTTTTAAGATAATCTTCAATCGCCTCATAACCTGCCGGATTGTGGGCAAAGTCGATCAATACTTTAAAGTTTTTAAATTTGAAAACATTCAGTCTACCCGGAGTAAGCTGTGCACTTGGAATAAATGTCCTCAGGGAATTGGATATGTCTTCAATTCCAAATCCATAAAGATAGCTTGCCAGGCTTGCAGCCAATACATTTTCAATCATAAAGCGGGCCTTCCCTTCCATAGTAATCGGAAAATCTTTGGCTTTTCCTATTCTGATCTTCCAATCCCCCTTTTTAATAGTTACAAACCCTTCTTCGTATACACAGGTAATTTTTCCTTCTTTGGCAAACCTTACCATATGAGGATTATTTTCATCCATACTGAAGATAGCTACATTACAGTCGAGATCATTTACAATTCTCATGGAGTATTCATTATCAGCATTCAGTACGCTCCAGCCATTTTTCTTCACACTGTCCAATACCACTCTTTTCACTTTGGTAAGATCCTTCAGGCTATGGATATCGTTCATTCCCAGGTGATCTTCGGCAATATTCGTTAGTACACCTATATCACATTGGGAAAAGCCTAAACCTGAACGCAGGATACCTCCTCTGGCAGTTTCAAGAACGGCAAATTCTACGGTAGGATCTTTTAAAATGAATTCTGCAGAAAGCGGTCCTGTGGTATCTCCTTTAGACAGCATTGTATTCTGGATATAAATACCGTCTGAAGTGGTAAAGCCTACCCTATATCCATTACTTTTAACGATATGCGAAATCAGTCTTGTGGTGGTGGTTTTTCCATTGGTTCCTGTTACAGCAATAATTGGAATAGTAAAAGGTTTTCCCGGCGGATAAAGCATATCCACAACAGGAGCTGCTACATTTCTTGGTAAACCTTCACTTGGAGCCAGGTGCATTCTGAATCCGGGAGCTGCATTCACTTCTATGATTGCTCCACCGCTTTCTTTTAAAGGCTGTGTCAGGTTTTCTGCCATGATATCAATGCCGCATACGTCCAGGCCTATGATTTTAGAAATCCTTTCAGCCATGGTAATATTTTCCGGATGTACCATATCTGTAACATCAATTGATGTACCTCCTGTTGAAAGATTGGCTGTAGATTTCAGATAAACAATTTCCCCTTTCTGCGGAATAGTTTCAAGGGTATATTGAAGTTTTTCCAATAACGTTAAAGTATCTTTATCCACATCAATCTCGGTAAGCACATTTTCATGTCCGTATCCTCTTCTCGGATCTTTGTTTTCCTTTTCTATAAGCTGCTGAATATTCAGATCTCCATCTCCTACAACATGAGCAGGAACTCTTCTTGCAGCGGCCACCATTTTATTATTAATTACCAACACGCGGAAATCGTAACCGGTAATGTATTTTTCAACAATGACCTTTTTGGAATATTGCTGGGCATGTTCCAGACCTTTCTTAGCAGCTTCCCAATCGTTTACATTTATGGAAGAACCCTTTCCGTGGTTTCCGTCCAAAGGTTTTAAAACAACAGGATAACCAATTTTTCCGATAACACTTTTCAAACTTTCCTCATCTGCAACCAGATCTCCCAATGGCACCGGAATAGCTGCATCATGAAGCATTTTCTTTGTTAGTTCTTTATTACATGCAATATCCACAGCAATCGAACTGGTATTTCCTGTAATCGTTGCCTGAAAACGCTGTTGGTTCACTCCATAGCCAAGCTGTACCAAAGAGTTGGTTCCTAATCTGATCCACGGAATTTTTCTGGAAGCGGCCTCTTCTACAATACTTCCTGTAGATGGCCCGAGCCGCACACGCTCCCTGATTTCTTTTAATTTGTGGATACATGCATTCAGGTCATAGTCTTTCCCTTCAATTAATGCTTCTGCAATTTTAACTGCTTCTTCTGCGGCATAAATACCTGCATTTTCTTCAAGGTAATTGAAGACTACATTATAAACTCCCGGCGTTTTTGTTTCGCGGGTTCTTCCGAAACCAACGTCCATACCCGCCAATGTTTGAATTTCTAATGCAATATGCTCAATGACATGCCCCATCCAGGTTCCTGTTTCCACTCTATGGAAAAAGCCTCCCTCTACTCCTTCCGAGCAACGGTGGGTAATCAACGAGGGGATTAATTGTTCAATTCTTTCTCTGAATCCTGCAATTTTATTGGTAGGATATTCTTCCATCTCCTCAAGGTCCAATCTCATTTGTATCAGCTTCTTTCTTCTGATACTCCAGATGTTAGGACCACGTAGCGCCTGAATCTTTTCGATTTTCATAGTCTGTGGGCATTTTAACAGTTAACAATAACTCCTTTACCTCTCAAAGATAATGTAAAACCCCAAACAAAACCATACCGTAATTAAAGATTTACTAAAAAAAAAATAATTTTAATTAGCATTTTTAAAACATTAAAAATCGATTTAAAGATGGCATGGATTTCGCCAAATGTTAATTATTTTTTAATTTTGTAGTATGACGAAACCTGTTGGAAAATTAATAGTTATCGGTGGAGCTGTGAACAAAGGGAGCTTTGCAGAAACCGATTATGACCAGAATATCGAAAAGAATCTTAACTTTTTTGAACGAGGAATCCTAAGAAAGATTATCAACGAGTCAAAGCATAAGGAAGATTCAGTCATTGAAATTATCACCACCGCATCGCAGATTCCACAGATTGTAGGTGCCGAATATAAAAAAGCTTTTGAATTTCTTGGCGCAAAGAATGTCAATATTCTTGATGTTCACAACCGTGAAGAAGCCAATTCTGATGCGATAGTGGCAAGAGCCAATGCTGCCGATGTCATGATGTTTACCGGTGGAGATCAGCTGAGGCTTACATCTATTCTGGGAGGCACCAGGTTTCATGATACGGTTTTATTAAAATACCAGGAACAGGATTTCATTTATTCCGGGACTTCTGCCGGGGCTGCCGCAGCTTCAGAAAATATGATTTACCAGGGAAGCAGCTCGGAAGCTTTGTTAAAAGGAGAAATTAAAACAACACAAGGCCTCGGGCTCATTGATAATGTGATTATAGACACCCATTTTGTACAACGGGGCCGGATCGGACGCCTTTTCCAGGCTGTTGTCAACAATCCGAGAACATTGGGAATCGGGCTGGGAGAAGACACCGGTCTTTTTATTCATAATGATGTCATGACCGCAGTAGGTTCGGGGCTTGTAATCTTAGTAGACGGAAGATTTATTAAGGATACCAACCTTACCAATATCAATTTGGGAGAGCCTATTTCCATAGATAATTTAACTGTACATGTCATGTCTATGAATGATCACTATGACCTGACAACAAAAGTACTTACCATAGAAAACTCCCAGTTTAACCCGATTCCCCAGGATAGATAATGTACATCATAAGATGCAGGGGTCTGAATTTCATTTTGAATGAGAGATCTGGTATGAATAAAATCCTTATCTTTTCTCCGTGATTAACCAGGAACAGTATTATTAGCAATACAAATTCCTGCCATACGAAATTCTACTATTATGAAAATCATTATCCACGGCGGTTTTTTCTCAGAAAGCGACCAAAGCCATGAAATAAAAACGGCAAAACAAAATTCATTAAAGGAAATTGCGAAGAAAGCCTATGAATATCTTCAGGATCATTCTGCCTTTGACACGGTAGCGTATGCCGTTTCTCTTCTTGAGGATGATCCGCTGTACAATGCAGGAACCGGTTCTCAAATCCAGAGTGACGGTATTATCCGCATGAGTGCAGCTATTATGGATGGCGAAACCCAGAAATTAAGCGGTGTCATCAATATTCAGGATGTAAAAAATCCTATTTTCGTTGCCAAAGATCTGATCAGGGAAGATGACAGGGTTCTGGGAGGTCAGGGAGCCAAGAACTATGCTTCATCACATGGTTTTGATGATTTTTCTACTGAAATCCCTCAACGAAGAAAAGAATATGAAGCCAAGCGTAACAATGGAGGAAAAGGAACGGTAGGCTGTGTTGCTTTTGATAAGGACGGTAAACTGGCCGTTGCTACTTCTACAGGAGGTAAAGGTTTTGAAATCCCGGGACGAATTTCGGATTCTGCAACCGTGGCAGGAAATTATGCCAACTCATTCTGTGCCGTAAGCTGTACCGGTGTGGGAGAAGATATTGTAAGCAATGCTACTGCTGCTAAAATTGTGACCCGTGTTACGGATGGTATGAACCTTCAGACTGCCTTTAGCAAAACATTTGAAGAGCTTAAAACAATTGATGGATTTGCCGGAGCTATTGCCATTGATAAAGAAGGGAATATATTTCATCAGGACTCTTATCCTACCATGGTTTTTGCAAGTTTTGACGGCGAAAATTTTGAAGTCTTCTCATAAATTTAACATTTTTTTATAATTCCTATTATTTTTTTGGCACGTATTTTACATAACTACTTATAACAAATTTAATATTAATATTTAAAAAAATAGAAATCATGGGAAATAAAACAAAAGGCCTATTGGCTTTATTAGGTTTAGGTGCTTTAGCATATTGGAAATATAAAAATTCTTCTCCTGAGGATCAACAGGCGGTAAAAGATAAAATTAATACAGCTAAGGATAATCTTAACAAATGGGGAAATGATCTTAAGAATAAGGCTAATGACGTAGCTTCCCAGGTTCAGAATAAAGTAGACGAAGCTAAGACAAAAGCTGAAGATTCTTTGAGCTAAAAAACTGAAAGTAGTTTTTTTAACATTCATATAGAAAAAGTCATCGTATACTATTGCGATGACTTTTTTGATTATTATACTGTTACCTTTTTAAAGAAAGCGATAAAGTCACTGAATAAGCCAATGGATATATGTACGCTTAAAAAGGATCAATGAAATTGATTTAAATGGTACAAGTTATACTCTTTTACTTTTGCTCCGGACCTCCTCTATTTTTTTTGCGCTATTAAAGCATACACTAATGGTATTTTGTTCCCGAACTGAGGAATTCTCCATTTTCCTTTTTCAAACTCATCAACATGTCTGAAACACGGATATGGTGACCAATCAAATTCCTGAAAAGTTTCCAGCCGCATTTCCTTTTTAATCAGATTATTCAGAACATCTGCCAGAGAATGATTCCACATAACATATTGCTGGACAATGGGTGCAGACGGATCTGCATAAGTTCCTTCATAGGTTTCAACAATAGGTTTTTCGTTAAAATAATTGTAAGCCACTTTGGTAAAATCATCATCAAACATCCAGACCACAGGATGAAATTCAGCCATAATAAATTTTCCGCCCGGCTTCAAAAAATGATGAATGACTCCTGCCCATTTTTCAAGATCGGGAAGCCACCCTATAGTTCCATAGCTGGTATATACAAAATCAAATTTCCGATCCAGAATATTGGGTAAATCATAGACATCGGAACAGATAAATTCCGTATCTGTACCACATTGCCCGGCCAGATCCTTCCCTGTTTCGATAGCCTTATCAGAAAGATCAATTCCGGTTACTTTCGCTCCCATTCTTGATAATGAAATAGAATCTTGCCCGAAATGGCATTGCAGATGCAAAATGCTTTTATCTTTTATATCCCCGAGAAGGTCAAGCTCTATTGAATTGAGTGAGCTTCTTCCTTTAAAAATTCATCAACGAAGTAAAAATCCGACTTCAAATGCGGTTCTACTTTAGCATTCCAGGAGTTTTTATTAATTTCAAGGTAATTTTCCATACTTATTCTTTTTATTAAGTACTGAAAGCATGATTGTTCTTTTCAGCAATTTTTCATCTTTATTTTGTCGGCTAAAACACTAAATTTCTGTTCCGGATGGGATGACAATAGAAGTATATAAACTATATACCTTCCAACCCAAGGTTTCGTACAATAATTTCCCTTCTTCTGTCGCCACTAAAATATTATTCAAAAATCCTTTTGATACGGCTATTTTCTCAAGTTCTTTAAGTAAAAAGGTAGCCAATCCTTTCCTTTGATGGTGTTTTTCTGTAACAATTCTGTCGTAAACAGCAAAATCATTAACCAGGGAAACACGGCCTATCGAAGCTTGTTCACCATTTTCTGCCAGAATTTTAATCACGAAAGTTGAATTGTACTGGGAAAATTCCAAGCCATACCCGGTAGCCAGGCTAATCTCCTGAAAACTCATTGGATGAAAACAGGTCATCATATATCCTTGTGGCTGAAGCTGCCATCTTTCAGGAATATTTCCTATAAACTGATCAGAAGAAGTGCAGACTTTAAGGTAAACCCAAGGTTCTTCAATTGACCGGGCAAGTTCAAAGAAATCGTCATTAAGCTCGGGAAATACATACCGTTCTTTTTGTCTTTCATCTCCTACAAAAACGTAGAATCCGGATTGATACTGAACAGGAAAAAACACTTCCCTTGATATGCACCATCCTGTAAGCCATCTTTCCACTATTTCCACTTTATCTTTCATTATTCAATATTGAAAGTTTTTTATTTTAACTGTTCCAACAGTTTTCTTTTTTGTTCTGTAAACTCTGCATCGGTAAGAATACCATTTTCTCTCAGCTTGCCTAATTGTTCCAATTGTTCAAAAATTTCTTTGGATGAGATTTCCTTCACAGGAGTATGCCTTTGCTTTTGGTCTTGCATCTCAGAGGTATTGTAGAGTTCTTTTATCCGGTCATAAAACTTTTCTGCATCTTCTTTATCCATATAACATTCAAATTCAACCAGTCTCTCGTCTGAATGGAGCTGGATAATAGGTGATCTCTGATGGGCGACAAAATTCACCGCTTTGATTTTTTCGTTAGGATAGTTATTGATCTTGGCAGCCCCAAACATTGATTTGGAAACTGAAAGTATTCTTAAAGGAGTTACTACCAATACCCCTGCATCAAGTGTATTAATGAACTGGGCGTCGGTAATTGCAATGATCTTTTCATCTTCAGGAATCAGGTAAGGAAGTTCTTTAATTTCTCCTTTGGTAAATACGGAAAGACTAGCATTTAATTCTTCCAGTTCATGTTTAATTTTTCTTCTTCTGCGTTTATATTCTTCTCTGGAAATAGTATATGACGCTGACTCTGTAACAACGGAAAGAGTTTGTTTCGGCTTTATTGCCGGTTGGATAGGTTTGTCTAATAAACTTTTAATATCCTCAATACTGAAGTTACTAAGATTATACAACAGCTCCTGCTTAACATTACTTGCTTTATCCAGGCATTGATTACACAAAACACCACCATCTGAAAGCTTATTTTCTCCCAAAAGCGTGTCCATAGAAGTTAGTGTTACCCTGCATAAGGAACAATTCTTATTCATTTTTTTATTTTTACAATTTATCAAGCAGTTTCTTTTTCTGCTCTGCAAATTCATCTTCAGTTAAAACTCCTGCTTCTCTCAGCTTACCTAATTTTTCCAATTGTTCAAAAATCACTTCAGAAGATTGTTTTTGAGTGGTAAATACATCTTCCTGGGCCAGACCGGGAATGTTCTGGTGAAAAGCTTGCATTTGTCCTACTTGTTCCAAAGGACTCCCGGAATCTTTAACGCCTCCGTTTACTACAGTACAAAAGGCCCTTCCGTCATTTTTGTTATGCAACTTAAATTCTGCGGAAGCGCCTTTGATATTGATTTTAAGAATAGAATACAGTAAATGTTCATGATGTTCTATAGAAATAATTTCCCGGAGCGGAAATTCATTCCTGACAATTCCTCCCAGAATCTTTTTATCAATAAAAACGACTCTTTCAGGAGTGGCAAAGACAATTCCCTCTCTTTTATTTTGCAGGTAAATGCATTCTGCGATTGCCAATAGTTTTTCATCTTTTTCCAGAACATATTCCAATGCATTTACCTCTTCACTGGCGAGAACACTCAGTCTTGCATTTAGCGCTACGATCTGATCCTTGATTTCATCGAGCCTGGTAGGCGCATCATATTCATAATAATTTCTTTCTGACGGCTGTGCTCCTGGCTGATTTTGACTTGCATCAATTTTACTTTTAAGGAACATCCCTGTTATTTCTGCAAAATAAAACTGATGCAGGGTATTGATAAGTTCTTTATTGATACTGATTGCTTTATTGAAACATGTTGAGCATAAATAACCTCCGTCAGCAAGTCTGTTTTTCCCTACAAGCATATCTGCAGGGATAAGCGGGGTTCCGCATAATGAGCAAATGGCATTCATCTGAGTTTTAGGTTTAAAAGTTTTTAATATCAAAGCAATATTTACTCTACGCTTATATCGGATCCAAATTACAAATTCTGATTTAATTTCAGGTTTAAAATATTGATTATTGAAATGCTTACCTGCTCCAGGCTTAAAATTATAGTAGCGGCAAATCGGAGATTTGCCGCTACTATATCATTTTTATATTTTAATTACACTATCCTAAAAACTCTTCTAAAGAAACGGTTTTCTGTTCTCCGGCTTCCAGGTTTTTAAAGGTAACATTTCCGTTTTTGATTTCTTCTTCTCCCAGAAAAACGAGGTTTTTTATACCTTTCTTCTCTGCGTAGGTAAATTGTTTATTAATCTTTGCACTTTCAGGATATAATTCTGCTGAGATCCCTTTTGCTCTCAGCTGCATGATTAATTTCAAGGCTTCTGTTGTTTCTTCACCTCCGAAATTAGCAAACAGATATTCTATTTTAGTAGATGCTTCTTCAGGGAAAAGATTAAGCTCTTCCATAACCAGATAAATCCTGTCTAAACCAAAAGAAATTCCTATTCCGGGGATATTTTTCACTCCAAAAACTTCCGTAAGGTTATCATATCTGCCTCCTCCACCAATGGAGCCCATGGCTACTTCGTCTGCTTTTACTTCAAAAATAGCTCCGGTATAATAGTCTAATCCTCTTGCCAGAGTAATATTAAATACAAGATTCTGGCTGTTAACACCCAGGTTTAAAGATTGTGTAAGAACAAATTCTAATTCTTCCACTCCTTTCATACCGATTTCATTGCCTGCAAATTTTTCTTTCAATTGCAGAAGATTTTCCAGGGCATCATCAGATTGTTCAAATAAGAAGTCCAGTTTATCAATAGATTCCTGGGAAATTTCCCTTTCCAATAATTCCTTAACCACTCCTTCTTTTCCAATTTTATCCAGCTTATCCAGAGCTACTGTAAAATCAATCAGTTTATCGGTAATACCTGCATATTCTGCCAATCCGGAAAGGATTTTTCTATTGTTCATATGAATTGTTACAGGAACTTTTAAATCAGAAAATGATTTCAAATATAACTGAACCAAATCTACTTCCTGGAATAAGCTCTCACTCCCAACTACATCTGCATCGCACTGATAAAATTCTCTGAACCTTCCTTTCTGTGGTCTATCTGCTCTCCAAACCGGCTGAATCTGGTATCTTTTGAAAGGAAATGTCAATTTCCCATGGTTCATAGCTACAAATCTTGCAAAAGGTACGGTAAGATCATAACGTAAAGCCTTGTCTGAAATCTGAGAGGTAAGTTTCTGATGGTTCTTGTTATCCCAGTCTTCCTGATTTACTTTGGCAGCATATTCTCCTGAATTAAGAATTTTAAAAATCAGACGATCTCCTTCTTCGCCATACTTTCCCGTCAATGTAGAAAGATTTTCAAAGCTTGGAGTCTCTAATGGCTGAAATCCGAATAATTCAAAATTATTCTGTAAAATATTGATGATATATTTTCTTCTGGAAACTTCCTGTGCTGTAAAATCTCTCGTTCCTTTTGCTAAACTTGGCTTCATTTTATAATTGATAAATGATGATAATTAAATTTATTTCGCTTATCTAAAGTAAACTACAAAAAGATGTAAATCATTTTTTTGAAGGCCTTAGGTTCTTTTTTTGATAAGCATTGCAAAAATAAGGAATTGTGACTTTTTCACAGCAGAAAAGCTGAAGAAATATTCTCTTCAGCTCTTTTCGTTTAATTGAATCTGACCATTTCAGACACTCTCCAGGATTTCCAGTATTTCTTCACCATAATTTTCAATCTTATGTTTTCCGAAACCTTTAATCTCCAGCAATTCTTCTTTTTTAGCGGGTTTATACTTGGCTACAGACATTAATTCCTTATTACTTGCAATAAAGTAAGTTGGCAGATTTTGTTCTCTGGCTTTCTCAGACCGCCAAAGTTTAAGGGCGTTGAGAATCTGTTCTTCATCGTAAGTCAATGAATCATTTTCTGCGGAGTATTTTACAATTTTGGGTTCTTTTACCATATTTTTCACTGGCTTTTGCTCGTCAAAATACAATATAACTGACCAATAACATTCGTCGTTTACAAAAGCAGTTTCTACTTTTATAATCTCGTTTCCTTCCAGAAAATCATCAAGCATTTTCTGATCTTTGTAGAGAAATTCTTCCGGAAGTCTGATCTTAAAAACTTTTACTTTCATCATTTGAGTTTTTAGAATTATTTACCTCCTAACAACAGGATCTCATCTACTCTAATTTCCGTAATGTAACGCTTTACACCATCCTTATCGTCATAAGACCTGTATGTAAGCTTACCTTCAATGGCAATTTCTTTTCCTTTAGGGACATACTTTTCCATAATTTCTGCAACTTTCCCGAAAGCAATCAGATTGTGCCATTGTGTTTCTTCTACTTTTTCACCTTTAGCATTGGTGTAGTGATCACTGGTGGCTAAAGATACACTTGCTTTTACATTTCCATTTTCGAAGTTTACCATTTCAACTTCTTTACCTGTGTAACCAATTAATGTTACTTTGTTTCTTAGTGACATAACGTTTAGATTTTAAAATTAATAATTCAGATAAGAGACGTTCACTGCTTTCTCAAATCTCTGTTGCAAAGTTTGCGATCTCACCTAAAAACAGTCGGTTATAAACTATTTAAATTCATTTGTAGTCGTTTGCGGTCGGATATGTAAAATTAAAATTGACCCAATACTTCAAACATTTTTAAAGTAAATTCCGGTTTTACGGCTTGTTTTTCCATAGTAATAGTTTTTGAATTGGCTTTAATAATAATTTATAATTAATCAATTTACAATAATTGCATGAAAATAATATTTTTTATTCAAAATATTCAATGAAATTATTTAAACTTTACACAACCGCAAAAGTAACAAAGAGCTTTTCTTTTAAAACACTTCAGTTCACGTAAGGAAGTTTAAAATAATTCTGTAGAAAGTTTACTTAATTATTATGCATAAAGTTTGGATCTAGTAAATCTATTGTGGTTTAAAATAATTAATCTAAAAATTTAAACAGCTTCAACATTAAACAACTTATTTCATACAACAATTTTATCTGCTCATTCATATTATATTTTTTATTTTAAAAAACTGTTACCAACGCAAGACAATCCATTTACAAATGGATAATTCTGTATCTTTGTTTTATAAATCAATCTATAAAGTAAAGAAGAACATCCAATGAAGAAGACAATAAAAAGAACATACAGGGTCTCGAAATATGTAATCTATAGAGAAACACTTGTTGATTACAAGGAGCATTTCTGGTCATTTTTGGGAGCTTTTTTCGGGATTGGACTGATTGCTTTTATACAGTCTCATTCTTTAGCAGAGACGGAAAATATATTTCTGATCGGTTCTTTCGGAGCGTCCAGTGTTCTTATTTATGGAGCCATTCAAAGCCCATTGGCCCAGCCGAGGAATCTGGTGGGCGGGCATGTTCTTTCAGCATTGGCCGGGGTTACCGTTTATCAGCTTGTACCGGATATTATCTGGCTTTCTGCGCCGTTGGCAGTAGCCTTTTCCATAGTATTGATGCAGTATACCAAAACACTACATCCACCAGGAGGAGCAACAGCTCTGATTGCGGTAAGTTCTACCGGAAAAATCCCGGAATTAGGATATTGGT
Source organism: Chryseobacterium gallinarum (assembly GCF_001021975.1). Taxonomy (NCBI): domain Bacteria; kingdom Pseudomonadati; phylum Bacteroidota; class Flavobacteriia; order Flavobacteriales; family Weeksellaceae; genus Chryseobacterium; species Chryseobacterium gallinarum. The sequence continues at coordinate 4,254,409 of NZ_CP009928.1, forward strand.
ACGTTATCTCTCCTGTTTTATCAGGATGTATTATCCTGCTGCTTGTTGCTTTATTTTTCAACAATATAACGCCCAACAGGAGTTATCCTTCACACAGCAGGTTTATAAGATTGTTAAAGAAAAAACATGCTCATGGACACAAAGTGAAAAAATAAACATGATGAATTGCCTGGAATGTGGCGAAAAAATTATCGGGAGGTCTGATAAAAAATTCTGCAATGATGCCTGCCGGAATGCCTATAACAATAAGCAGAACAAAGATTCTACCAATCTGATGCGGAATGTCAATAATAAGCTCCGCAAAAATTATCGTATCCTAAAAGAAATAAATACGGACGGAAAAACAAAAATTACAAAATCCAGACTCGACAATTTAGGTTTCGATTTTGATTATTTTACCAATCTGAAAGTTTATAAAAATGGCTCTGAATACAGATTTATTTATGATTACGGCTATAAGCTTTTAGAAGAAGACTTTGTTCTGATTGTTAAAAATCAAATATAAATGTTCACCTTATCACCTAAATATTATGAAAGAAAATGTTTTGATTACCGGCGCCGGAGGACTGATTGCACAGGAACTGGCTAAAAAGATTGAGCATGAATACAATGTAAGATTCCTCACCCGTAAGAAAAAACGACCTAATGAATATGAATGGAATATTGAGAATGGAAGTATAGATGAAGCTGCTTTTGAAAATCTCTCCCACATTATTCATCTGGCTGGTGCTAATATTTCAGAAAAAAGATGGACAAAGGAAAGAAAAAGAGTCCTGATTTCCAGCAGGGTTGATTCTGCAAAATTACTGTCTGATACTTTAACAAAGAAAAACATCAGGCTGAAATCCTTTATTTCAGCTTCCGGCATCAACTTTTACGGAACAAAAACCGAAGAAAAAATATATGAAGAAAATGATTCTCCGGGAAACGATTTTTTAAGTGAGGTAGTCGTTTTATGGGAGAAAGCTGCCGATCATTTTAAAGAGCAGCATCTTGCTGAAAGGGTTGTTAAAATACGAACAGCTGTTGTCCTGAGTGAAAAAGAGGGCGCGTTGAAGAAAATGGTCCGTCCCATTCGATACTATATAGGATCTCCTCTGGGAAGTGGCAAGCAATATATGCCATGGATTCATATTGAAGACATCTGTTACATCTATGAATTTGCCCTGAAGAATACTGCCGTTGATGGTGCTTATAATGCAGCCTCACCGCAGCATATTACCAACCGCGATTTAACAAAAGAAATTGCTCATGTTCTTAAGAAACCTTTACTTTTGCCTAATGTTCCCGGATTTATTTTAAAGCTTATGTTCGGGGAATTGGCTACAGCAATACTGGAAGGGTCACGGGCCTCTTCTCTTAAGATTCAGAAGGAGGGTTTTCGTTTTACATTTCCGGATCTGAATGATGCATTATCTGATTTATTACAAGAAAGGGAGCCAAAAAGATAAGAATTAATCAAAAACAAGTCTGACGACATAACATAAAGATTCCATGCAAAATCCTAATATTACCATTCTAAAAACTGAAATTTTATCAGATAACTGGTACACCTTAAATAAAGTAACCTATAGTATTCTAAAAAAAGACGGAACAACTGAAACACATAGCAGAGAAGCATATGACAGAGGAAACGGAGCTGTTATTCTTTTGTATAATACCCAATCTAAAACTGTTGTTCTGACAAGACAATTCCGTTTGCCGACTTACATTAACGGAAATGCTTCCGGAATGCTTATTGAAGCCTGTGCCGGGCTTTTAGACAATGATAATCCTGAAGATTGCATCAAACGGGAAACGGAAGAAGAAACAGGATATAAAATTTCCAAGGTTGAAAAGGTGTTTGAAGCCTATATGTCTCCCGGTTCCGTAACGGAAATCCTACATTTTTTCATTGCTGAATATTCTAATGAGATGAAAGTGGCAGACGGTGGCGGACTTGCAGAAGAGGGTGAAAATATTGAAGTTCTGGAGCTTCCTTTTGAAGAAACACTGACAATGATTGACAGTGGGGATATAAATGATGCTAAAACAATTATGCTTTTGCAACACCTGCGTATAAAAGGAATTTTGTAAGCTCTGGCATACTATATTTGTAATTAATAACCCGGTATTATAAAAACCTTTGCCATTCCACTGTCGGATTAGTTTGGAATGGCAAAAGCTCTGTTCATTTATAGTAATGATGATATAAAAAATAAATGTTGCTTACAGCTCCATCTCATTCTCTTCACCAAATCTCTTCCAGTACTGATATTTCTCCGGATCAGCAAAGGCCGGATCTTCTTTATAAAAATATAAAAGCCTGCTTAACGCCGTAGTGTAATAGGCGTATTCCAGCGATTTTTCGTAGTATTTAATTGCTTTTTTAGAGTTCATCTTTACTCCCAGCCCTTCGTCATACATAATTCCGTAATAGATATTGGAATAGGTATTTTCTTTGTCTTTTCTTAAATACCGCTGAAGATTGTCATAATCACTTTTCTGGTAATAGATTTCAGCGATCTTCTCATCATTAAAATAGAATTTTTTTTCTGCCTGTTTATAGTATTCTAAAGCAAGATCATAATCCTGCAGTACATACTCGCCGTAAAAATACAGAAGTCCAAGATTCTGCATGGCCAGCCCTTCTCCTGATTCTGCAGATTTTTTGAAGCATTTCAACGCTTTTTTAATATCCTGAGGATAGCCAATACCATTCTGATAATGATAGCCCAGGTTATTCCATGCAATGGCGTGATTCTTGGCAGCTGCTTTTTCATAGAGGGCGAGCCCTTTTTCCAGGTCATAAAACTCAGGGTAATCATCGTGAACATAAATATACCCGAGTTCCACCATCATGTCTGTATTTCCCCGGCTCACTCCTATTTCATATAATCTTACAGCTTCTTCAATTTTTCCTTCATTGATATATTCTTCAGCCCGTGACATCAGGGTTGCGTCATCAAAATATTTCTCATAGCCTGCGCCCTTTCTTTCCGTCCAACCTTTATAAAAATCAAGAAAATATTTTTGATCTTTTCCGCGAAGGTTATGTCTTTTTTCATACAGAGCTCCCAGCTGGTTATCTGAAACCTGATGTAATTGTCTTTTGGTGTCTAATATAAACATTTGCTCGCCTTTATAAAGACAAAGCATCTGTTCATTATACTCTATTCCTTCACCGATATAATCATAGATGCTGCTTTGAGTATCAGTTTTCTGATCAAAATAAAACATTCCGTCTGAAGTAGTCACACGGAAAATTTCTTCCCGGCAGGATTCTAATTTTTTATATTCTTTAGAGGAAGGCAACAGCCAACGGTCTTCAGCAGCGTTATATAAGCCCCAGCCGTTTTCATCAGACAGCAGGAATACATTTTTCATAAACTGGACAAACCAATCCCTGTGAATATTTTCGATGGTATGTGTTTGTAACCTGAATTCACCGGATTTTATATCATAGATGTACCATTTCTTGGCTTTCCTGTAGGCAAAAGAAGTATAATAATCCAGAAGCATTATGGTGTCTATTTCAGTATCCAGAAGACTTCCATCTGATTTAATAATACTGATTTTTTTCTGAAATTTGTTTGGTTTAACCCAATAATATCCTTCTCCAATTTCACTCAATACATCTTCAGGATGCTCTCCTAAAAAGACCCCTTCAAATGTGTAAAAGGCTTTTTTGGATGTTCCTTTCAACGAACGATAGACCAATCCTGAATAATTAAACTCGAAAGGTTCATCAAAGCCCTCTTCAATAACACGTTTATTGGAAACATCAATGAGATAAAACTTATCCTCTTTTTTAGCATTAAAAAGGTAGACATGTCTTAACATTTCAAGATCTTCATATTCACAAGGGATTACAATTTCCCCTGTTTCAATATTAAGTAACCCACATTTTTGATCTATTTCTATAATTCCATAATTTTTATTACCGATAAAAAGAGAATCATAAGCTTCTTCATAAATACATTCAATAAGGACCTTCCCATCATTTCTCAGGTAACCATATTTACCATTTTTCTGTGCTACTGCAATTCCTTCTTCACTAAAAGCGAAGATCTCTTCATAAACCGGCGGAGTGATGATATTGCCTTTTTTGTCCTTCAATCCCCAAAGGCCATTGTCTTCAAAAGTTTCTGAAATATCTTTATATAAATCTTCATTCCAGTAACCCAAACCATAGTCAATCCAGTCTGTTTCCAGTATTTCTAAAAAAGATCCATAACCGCTTCTGGTTACGATTTCTTTTTCCAGCCAGCCCAGATTCTGCTTGGCCATAGCTTTATCATACAACTTACTTCTTTCCTTAATTTCAAATACCCAGTTTCTGGCCTGATCGGAATGTTTTTCATCACTCATATTGAAGACATCCCATCCATTGATGACGAAGGTATCATAAGGAAGATTATCCAGCATTTCAAACATTTTGTTAACGGGTTCATAGTATGCTTTTTTGTAAAGCAACTGATAATGTTCGCCCAGCAACTGATAGAATGATTTTAACCTTTCTACTCCATTAATTTTATCAAAATACAGAAGTTTTCCTTTTGCTCTTGGATCACACGAGAATAAAGGAAGGAGCAATTCCGGGATCTCGTAATTCCATTCCCCCAGGTAGTATGGATACTGCTCTCCTGTTTTGGAATCTATATTATAAACGTAAAGACGATGTGCCATTTTTTGCTCTAGTGATTAAAATCCGAATTTAGAAAACAGTCCCGGTTTTTTCCATGAAGCTTTATATTCATCCGCAACAGGATCATAATCTGCAATCGAACGCACCTGATCCAATATGGCATGCGCTTCTTTCAAATTGCCGGACTGATACAAAACAACTGCTTTTGACAGCTCAACACTTTCCACAAGATCGTCATAGCCCCATCCTTCAGCATTATAAATAGTATTGAATCGGTCTGCGAGGGATAAAGTCTGCTCTTTATTGTTAAGTTTTTCATACACTCTTACTCCATAGCTTAACCAAAGCACATATTCTTCGGGATCCATGGCTTCTTCACATTCAGCATCATACTCACTGAAAACAGAAGCTGCTTCCTGGTAATTTCCCTGAAGAAAATCACTTTTCACGATCATATAAATAGTTTTTGCTTTATCAAAAGCATCTAAAAGGAATTCCTTTTTATTTTCAAGGTATCTTTTCGCTGCTAAGGCTACTTTTCCATAGTTTTCCTCTTCATTATAAATCTGCATCAAGGCGTACTGAGGATTCGGTTCCTGTGGAAAACGTTCTGCCATCCCTTCATAATGAGCTTTTCTGACAGGAAGTTCCTGGCTGTCCAGATGTTGAAATAAAATACCTTCCAATATATTTTTACCGGCTTCCAGATCCCTGTAGTCATAATCATCAATTTCAGGATTCTCTACCGTATGCTGATAGGCATAGGTAAGAACTTCTTCTGCTTCTTTATAAACATCATCAGTTCCCAGTAATGCATGAAGCTGAACCTGACGTGCTCTGTTGTAAAGGCTTTTATAAAAATAATCTTCGGATTCTCCGTATAAGCTGAAATAATTATTCAGTGCTTCTTCTGCCCTTTCATAATTTCCTCCATTCAGCAGAGCATCAATCAAAGTCAGGTGAAGTTCCATAAACTCTGAATATCTGAGTCCTTCAGAAGCAGTCTCTATTGCTGCCTGATAATCTCCCAGCAACGAATGCTTAATGGCTAAATTGTTACAACACATTGCCCTGGTATGCAGATCGTTATAATAATCACTCTCAAACTTACCTTCCTCAAAATATTTTCGGAATGCTTCATGTGCCTGCTCATATACGATCCGGCCAGCTTCATGCCATTTCAGTTTATCGCTTTCATCTTCTAATATATCTATAAACTCGTTCACCATAACCCCTTCGTTGTAAATGTCTGTCGGATCATCAGAAAATACAGGGATTTCGGTTGGCAGGGTTCCATTCAAAAGATATTCTGATTCTACTTTTCTTCTCCAGGCCGTAGTATTGGATGATAATTGCACAGCTTTTTCCAATAAAGGAATAGCTTCAGCATAGCGCTCGTTTTCATACAGGAATGTACCCGCAAAATGATATCCTGAGAACAGTTCCGGACGGGAATTGATCACTTCAAGAGCATGATGGTAGTAAAAGTCCGGGGAAAGGTTCAGCAGATCACTATAATTTCTTTCAATAATGAGCTGATAATAGAAAACATCAGGATTATTAAATCCGTTTTGAATGAGTTCCGCAAAACGCTGGTGCCATTCTGCCAGTTTCTCATGAATATGAACTGCTGAATTTTCACCATTAATTGCCTTTAGCATCATTTTAAGTGAAAGATCGGGTGCATTATTTTCAAATGCAATATCGGCAAGATTGATAAAATCATATTCATTACGGCTCACAAAAGTAGCATGTTCTTTGTCAATAAGTGTTGTAAGTTCCTCTCCTGAAATCATTTTTGTACGGTCCAGTAAATAGATCTTTTTAATCCAGAAAAGCGAGGTGTTTTTGTCCCTGATCTCACGGTTGTCAGCATCTGCTTTCTGAAAATGATATATTCCGGCTTCAAGACTGTTCAAAAGCGCTTTATTTTCTTCAAGGGATTCATATATTTTAGCCAAAAAGTCATAGCCATATCCTACATAATCCCGGTCTTCCAGCATACGTTCCGCATACCCTATAAATTCCCCCTTATTTTCCTGAGTGATATGTTTTTTGCTTCTGGCTATCTGCATCAGGTTGTATTCATTGCCCAAAGGATAATCCAGAATATTGTATAGTGCTTTTTGATTATTTGGGTTTAGCTGCAGGATTCTGCGCAGATAAGGTATTACATGATCCCTGATGGCGTCGTACACTGCTTCATGTCCGTCATAATAAACGATGTCATGGTAAGCAACTGCCATTAAAAATAAAACCTCTTCATCTTCCGGGTGGGATAATAAGTAGTGTTCTCCTTCTGCAATACACTGCTCCAGGTCTCCCCTGTAAAACAGTTGTTCTAAGTTTTCGTACATTAATATTTTGTTTTATAATTCTATCGTTGCATTTCCTGGAAACAGGACCAGGTTTACTTTGTGTACGCAAAATAATAAAAAAACAAAACTAAAAACACATAAAAGCTCTTTAAAATCTATAAAATTTAAGTATACGATTTTATCTGACGAAATATATTCTGAAAATAAAACCTTAATTTTGTCCGGAATATACTCTGCGGTTATCAGATCAGAATCCGCTTCCTTACAATAATTCATATGAAAAAAACAATAATCGGTTTTTCTTTATTGCTATCAGCTGTTGCTTATGGACAAAAGACTTCTGTTAAGAAAAGTCCATTGGTTCTTTACAATTATCAAACCTTTGGATGTGATGTCAAGGGGTATTATGATCCTGCACGATATAAAAAAGAAGAGGTAGATGGTACCTATAAGCTTTTATATCCTCTGGCCCTGTCCCCGTTTTCTTCTCTTATTGTTTTTAATCCTGTAAAATTAGATAAAGTCAGGAAAAACAACACTCAGCTTTTACAACAAGCTGAAAAAGAATACCTGGGAAGAAAAAAGGAGCTTAATAATCTCAGATTCATTGATCTCCCTATATGGAAAAAACAGCGTGACGAATCTGTTCAGCTTCTCGAAAACGAATATCAGCTTACCAAAGCCCTGCTCATGGGCTATACTGACCCGCAATCTCTTCAGAATACTAAGTTTTACAATACCTGTAGAGAATATATTGATGCAATGACTGCTCAGGATAAGCAGAAAATGTACCTCGTATGGAAGAGCTTATCTGAACCTAAAAAAAATGAGGATTCTTATTCCGGAACAAACGACACCTTTAATGCTAAATGGAATGACCCGCGAAAAGATGATTATGCACTCATCGATCTTATGAATGCCTTTAATAATTGCGCAAACCATAGTTTCAGACCCAAAGCTGATGAAGAGAACACTTTATTGAAAACTTTCGAAAAGGTTTTCATACAACTGAAAAGAGATTGTGACGAACCATAAGGATAGAATTATAATGTAACCCCCTGATTTTTAACAAAAAATTCACTCAAAACAACAATAGACATTAAAAAAATTATCAAAGTGAGAAAATAAACATATAAAGTTGGTCTAATCCTTTAATTTTCAAATTTAAAGCCTTAATTTTGAAGCAAAATAGCAAATCCGGATTCTTCAACTACTATGTACATGAAAAAAATGATGGTTGGGCTTTCTTTAGCCTTATCTGTTACTACTATATGCGGGCAGAAAACTCCTGCAAAAAACAACAATCTTACCCCTTACAATTATCAGACTTTCAATTGTGATAACAAAGGATATTTTGATTCTACCAAATATAAGAAAGAGGAAATAGACGGTGTGAATAAACTTCTGTATCAATTCAATGGAGTTCAATTTGATATCCAGCCTGTATTTAAACTTTCCAACCTTGAAGAAATCCGTAAAAACAAAGAGGAATATTTACAGCAATTAGAAAAGCAATATCAGGAAAAGAAAAAAGAGCTTTACAGCCTTGAAGTCATCAATCTCCCCATGTGGAAAAAACTACAACAGGAAACCATTATGTCTTTTGAGAATGAATATCAGCTGAATAAGGAAGAAATTCTCGCTTATTCTGATCCTTCCACTCTTAAAGACAGTAAATTTTACAGCACCTGCAAAGAGCACATTGATGCGATCTCTTCTCCTGACCGAGAAAAAATGTTTGCTGCATGGAAAGCCTATATTGAGCTTAAAAGTAAAAATAATGCTGATCCCAAAGGCGTAATGGCAAGATTCAATGCTAAAATGAATGATCCCCAGAAAGAAGATTATGCACTGATCGACATGATCGGGCTAAGCTTTCACAACTGTGCCAACAGCAGTTTCAGGCCTAAACGTGATGATGAGGGAAATGCCTATAAAGATTTTGATAAAATTTTTACAAAGCTGAAGAAAAATTGTGATGAGCAATAAGGTTGATTAAATAATAAAACTAAATGACAGTACACCATTGGGTACTGTTTTTTATTTGATAATATGAGGATTGAATTATAGGATCCATCTCGAAGTTTTCGCGTTGACAAATTCAATACTATATCGAGACTCCATGCGTATTCTTCACCTCCGCCATCACAAAAGTACTATGGGTGCTCCCGATAGAATCCACCGACCCAAGCTTATTGAATACAAAATCCTGATAATGCTTCATATCTCTTACCTGAACTTTTAGCAGAAAATCAAAATCACCGGAAATATTATAACATTCTGCTACTTCTTCAATTTGAATAATATCTTTTACAAAGCTGTTTCCGATAGCCCGGTCATGGATCTTTAATTTAACCTGGCAAAAAACAGTAAATCCGCGGTTCAGCTTTTCAGCTTCCAAAACGGCAGCATAGTGTTTAATATACCCTTCCTGCTCCAGTCTTTTTACCCGCTCAAAAACAGGTGATGGTGAGAGATTAACTTCTTTCGCAAGCTCTTTTACGGTTAATTTCGCATTTTTTTGAAGGATTCTCAGCAGCTGGAGATCCTTATCATCCAATCTATCCACAGAATAATATTCTTTTTTACTGACATTTTTTCAAATGTACAGAATATTTATCTTTCAAAAAACATAAAATAAAAATATCATCCTTAATTTTCATCAAATACCCAATCAATTATCTTAAATAAATATCTTTACACCCTATTTTGTTCTTTATAATACTTCATCAAACGGAAAAGGTTTTACGTAAGGTAAATTAATAGGGAATCATGTGTAAATCATGAGCTGTCGCGCAACTGTAATCAGCATACCAAAAGTTCTGTCCCGGATATCCACTGCCAAAGAGCGGGAAGGATGACAGATACTGCTGTAAGCCAGGAGACCTGCCTGTTCTGAATTGACAATGCTTTCGCGGTTTGAGGCTTCGGGTCATACAGATGATACATTTTGAACGTATTCCACCGTTAACAGGAAATTTACGTCCTTTTTGTATCCTGTCCTCTTTACAAGCTTCCTGCGCAAGTATTTTGAAGCATTCAAAGGAACTTTTAAAATCATTGTTTAATTTAAAAGTTGATAAAAAATGCAAACTCACTTACTTGGCTACCCGCGTATTGGTAGCAACAGAGAGCTTAAAAAAGCTTGTGAACACTATTGGGCAGACAAGATTTCTCTCAATCAATTACTGGAAACCGGTAAAACCATCAGTCTTCAAAACTGGAAATTGCAACAGGAAGCAGGGATTGATCTTATCCCATGTAATGATTTTTCTTACTACGATCAGGTGCTGGATATGACTTTGACCGTAGGAGCCATCCCGGAGCGTTACCAGGAAATTGCTTCAAACGAATCTCACTCAGAACCGGATCTTTATTTTGCCATGGCAAGAGGTTACCAGAAAAACGGATTGGATATCACGGCTATGGAAATGACAAAGTGGTTTGATACCAACTACCACTATATTGTCCCTGAATTTCAAAAAAACCAGCAGTTCAGATTGTTTTCCGATAAAATCATCAGTGAGTTTATCCGTGCAAAGGAAGCAGGAATGAATGCAAAGCCTGTTATAATCGGATTGCTTACCTATCTTCTTCTGGGTAAAGAAAAAGAAAATGGTTTTGACAAAATGGATTTAGCACAAAATCTATTGCCTGTTTATCTTGAAATCCTCCGGAAACTGGAAGCCTATGGTGCAGAATATGTTCAATTTGATGAACCTTTTTTAGCATTAGACCTGAATGAAAAAACAAAGGAGACCTATCAATGGGTTTACGATGAAATCAAAAAACAGTTTCCTAATCTTAAATTTATTGTAACTACTTATTTTGAGGGATTAAAGGACAATCTTTCCCTGGCCGTTTCTTTGCCAGCAGATGTTTTGCATATTGATCTCGTAAGATGTCCTGAACAATTGGATGAAGTCCTGCAAGCAATACCCGGTACTTTAAGCCTTTCACTAGGGATTGTAGACGGAAGGAATATATGGAAAAATGATTTCGAAAAATCATTGGCACTGATCAAAAAAGCAATCCATGAAATCGGTCCGGAAAGAGTATTGATTGCTCCATCCTGCTCATTACTCCACTCTCCTTTTGATCTTGACCTGGAGAAAAACGAAGCAATTTTATCGCCTGAAATCAAGCAATGGATGGCCTTTGCAAAACAGAAAGTAGATGAGATCGCTGTCTTAAAAAAACTGGCGTCAGGAAATCCCGATTATCACACGCTGCAGCTATTGGCCGAAAACAAAAAGGCACTGGAAAACCGTAAAGTTTCAGCACTGATTCACAACCAGGACGTGAAAAACCGTGTCGGAGCCATTACGGATGGAGATGCAAGAAGAAACAACCCTTTCGCGGTAAGGAAAGAAGTTCAGCAAAAAGTACTGCAGTTGCCATTATTTCCTACCACAACCATTGGTTCCTTCCCGCAAACCAGGGAAGTAAGAAACTGGAGGTCTCAATTCAAAAAGGGGGAACTTACAGCCGCTCATTATAACGAGCTGCTGAAAAAAGAAACGGAAAGAACCATCCGCTGGCAGGAAGAAATCGGAATTGATGTACTGGTTCACGGAGAATTTGAACGCAATGATATGGTAGAGTATTTCGGGGAACAGCTTGATGGGTTTGCATTTACCCAAAACGGATGGGTACAGAGTTATGGTAGCCGGTGTGTAAAACCACCTGTCATTTACGGAGATGTACACCGTCCTCATCCTATGACCATATACTGGTCACAATATGCTCAGTCTCTCACTCAAAAATGGGTAAAAGGAATGCTGACCGGGCCTGTTACCATTCTGCAGTGGTCTTTTGTGCGTGACGATCAGCCCCGTTCCCTGACCTGCAAGCAGATCGCCTTAGCTATCCGGGATGAGGTTAAAGATCTGGAAAAAGCGGGCATCAGAATCATCCAGATCGATGAGCCGGCTATCCGGGAGGGTCTTCCTTTAAGAAAATCTGAATGGCAAAATTATCTGAAATGGGCAGTAGAAGCCTTTAGGATTTCAGCAAGCGGTGTTGAAGATTCTACTCAGGTTCATACTCATATGTGTTATTCCGAATTTAACGATATTATTAAGGATATTGCCGATATGGATGCTGACGTGATTACCATAGAATGTTCCAGAAGCCAGATGGAATTATTAAATGCCTTCGCAGACTTTAAATATCCGAATGAAATAGGACCGGGAGTTTATGATATCCACTCACCCAGAGTGCCGTCCAAGGAGGAGATGCTGGAGCTGCTGAAAAAAGCCCAGGCTGTAATCCCCGCTCAGCAGCTTTGGGTAAACCCTGACTGTGGATTGAAAACCCGCCATTGGGAAGAGACTGAAAAAGCTCTTATTGCCATGGTAGAAGCTTCAAGAGAGGCCAGTGCGGTCTTTGCATAGCCAGCACCATAATGAGATAGTTCTTAAGCAGGAGTTCAAACTTCTGCTTTTGTCTTTTGTATATTTGGCCAAAACAAATTTAATGTAAGCATTAGCAGTTAAAGTCTGTTTCGGTTGAAGGCAATCTTCCGCATTATTATGATATCCATTCCTTAATAGTAAACAGCAGCCTTCAGGTAATACTTCTGTGAATATAATTATAAAATGAATTAATAATGAATACTTTACAGATTATCAGATTTAATTTTGTAATTTTGCACCCCGAAAATAAGGATAATACGAACAAGTCTCCTAAAACAGGTGGCTGCAAAAATTGCACTGGAAATATCCTTGGAAATCAATAGATAATTACATATGAAAAGAATCGGTGAACACAGAAAGCTTCTTGGAGTTGATCAAAATGTTACCTTAAAAGAGTTAAAAACCATTTACAGGAATACGATGAAAGATACGCATCCTGATAAATTTATCAATGATGAAGCCGGTAAACAGGAAGCGGAAGAAAAAAGTAAGTCTGTGATCGAAGCCTATCATTTTCTGGTAAGTATCAATCCGGAAACACAGGAAAAATACAAGGAAGAATATACGGAAACCATTACAAAATCCAATATTCAGGATTTTTATCTTGAAAAAGCGGTTTTAACGGTCCAGCATCTGAATGGAAATATCTATGAATATATGGGAGTTCCGAGAAATACCTATATTAAAATGATTAACTCTGATTCACCAAGCCGTTTTGCGAGGAGACATATCTATGGAAGTTTTGTCTATAGAAAAGCCGGGGAAGCAATGGCGGAATAATTTTTTCCATTTAAAATAGAGAGACTTCTGGTTGTCCCAGAGGTCTTTTTTTGTAAATATGTAAAATATTGTGTTTAGGCTAAAATTCTTAAGCGGGCTTTAGCCCGCTCCTATTGATTTTTTATAACCATTAATAGGAATAGGCTAAAACCCATTTTTCAATATCAGAACAATCATACAACTTCAGCCAAAATTTATATCTCTTTTCATATAATTTTCTGTCGTAATTTTTAATAAAAAAGCGCCTCAGAAATCTGAGGCGCTCCCGGTTAATTAAAGGCTAATTTTTATTTATCCAGATGCTTAGGCGTAAACCCGTCATCATTAAGTTCTCTGTGTACGTAATCTGCTTTCATTTCAGCTTCGTAGTCTACTTTATTATCTTTACCCATTCTTCTCAGAAGAGAGTCAAATAAGGAGTATACTACCGGTACAATGATCAAGGTCAGGAATAGAGATGATGTCAAACCACCAATAACTACCCATGCAAGACCTTTGTTCATCTCCGCTCCTGCTCCGGTTGCCAATGCGATCGGTAACATACCGAAGATCATCGCAATCGTGGTCATCAGGATCGGACGGAGACGCGCGTGATTAGCCTGGATCAATGCATCATGAGTAGTTGCACCAGCTGCTTTTCTTGCGTTGGTAAAGTCAACGATCATAATCGCGTTTTTCGCAACAAGACCAATAAGCATGATCATCCCTAGCATCGTAAAGATGTTCAACGAGTTGGCAGTTAAGGCAAGGATCACCATTACTCCGATCATCGCCAACGGAATAGAGAATAATACTACGAATGGATATACAAAACTGTCATACAAGGATACCATTACCAGATATACCAATACGATAGCTGCTAATAATGCGATTCCTAACGTACCGAAACCTTCCTGCTGGTTTTCCATATCTCCGCTCCAGATATAATCTACCCCTACAGGCTTTTTATCATTCATGAATTTTGCGGCCCATTCATTGGCTACATCCCCTACCGGTCTACCTACCGCTTTAGCTCTTACTTTCACGGAAGGAGACTTATCTCTACGTTCAAGCAAACTTGGCCCTGAACCCATTTTCACTTCAGCGAACTGACTCAGGCGAACCTGCTGTCCCTGAGGATTGGTAAACATCAGGTTTTTAACATCATCTATGGACTGTCTGTTCAGGTCCCCAAAACGGATGTTAATATCATATTCATACTCTCCGGCTCTGAATTTTCCGTCTGTATTCCCGTTAAACGCAGTCTGCATTGTCTGTCCTACGCTTGAAAGGTTTAAGCCCAGAGAAGCCATTTTGTCTCTGTCGATATTGACCTGTACTTCCGGGTTACCAGAGTCTGTAGATAATTCTGCATCTACTGCTCCCGGAACTTTTTTCAATAGCTCAAGAATTCTTGTCGCTTCTTTTACCGCTGTTGCGTTATCCGGAGCTGTGACTACCATTTCGATCGGTGCATTTTCTGCTCCCATGATACCGATTGGTGCTGTTTTAAACTCAACTCCTGTAAATTTCTCTTCTAAGGCTCTTTTTACTTTTGCAGCCTTGATGTTGGTACTTTCAGAACGTTCAGATTTGTCTGTAAGGTTTACCTGAACCTCAGATTGGTAAGTAGTTGCCTGAGCACCACCAAAACCTGTTGATTGCTGTCCAACGGTTGTAATAAGGTCTACAACATCTTTATCGTTTCTTAAAAACTTCTCAACTTCTAATGTTAATTGGTTGGTCTTTTCAACGGTTGCATCCTTTGAAAGCTCCATCTGTACCAGGAACTGTCCACGGTCAATCGGCGGGAAGAATTCGCCTCCAATAAATCCGAAGATTACCAAAGAGAATGAACTGATCAGAATAATGAATGTAACAACAACGGTAGAAATTCTTCTTAAGGTTGTTTTCAGACACCATTCAAGGATATCTGTAACCCAGTGAGTAAACTTGTCGATTAACCCTTCAAACCAAAGAATAAATTTCTCAAACCAGTTTTTCCCTGTCAAATGTTCCAGTTTACCAAACCTTGATGATAGCCATGGAATAATGGTAAATGAAGCCAATAACGATAGCATCGTCGCAATAACCACCGTGACACAGAATTGTGCAAGAATGTTGGCTACAAGACCGGAACTCATCGCAATCGGTAAGAATACTACCACAATTACCAGGGTAATCGCTGCTACCGTAAATCCAATTTCCGAAGCTCCGTCATAGGCTGCCCTGATCTTGCTTTTCCCCATCTCCATGTGGCGGTAAATGTTTTCCAGTACCACGATCGCATCATCTACAAGAATCCCTACCACAAGTGACAGTCCCAGCAAACTCATCAGGTTCAGCGTATACCCCATCAGATTCATTCCGATAAATGCTGCTACCAATGAAGCCGGAATAGAAACCATTACAATGAATGCGTTTCTGATACTGTGAAGGAACAACAACATTACAATGGCCACGAGAATAATAGCTAAGAATAAGTCAAAGATTACGTGGTTTGCTGATTCAAGGGTAAATTCTGTTGTATCGTTTACGATTTTTACTTTTACTCCCTGAACTTTATATGCTTCTTCAACGGTTTTAATTGTTTTCTGAACACTTTCAGATACTGCTACCGCATTCGCATCAGATTGTTTCTTCACCTGCATCAGGATCGTTGGAAACTGATTGAATCTTGCTACTTTTTCTACATCTTTCTGAGAGTCAAAAACGGTAGCAATATCAGATAAACGAACCTGTGCCCCATTTTTATTGGAGACTACAAGATTGTTCATTTCCCCGATAGATTTATACTTTCCGGATAGCCTGATCGTGGATTTTGTAGTTCTTGTTTTCAAGCTCCCCGTCGGGAAATCCAGGTTTGAAGAAAGAATTGCCTGCTGAACATCCCCGATAGAAAGCCCATACCCCTGCAATTTTTTTTCATCCAAATTCACCTGGATTTCTCTTTCCTGTCCGCCTACAAGATCAACCTGAGCCACTCCGTTTACACGGGAAAAAATAGGTTCTATCTTTTTATCGAGTAAGTCATAGAGATCCTTACTGTTTAGTTTATCTGATGAAATACTCATCGTGATAATCGGTAAATCATCTAAGGAGAATTTGTTCAATGACGGTGCTTTCACATCATCCGGAAGGTCTGCAAGAATAGCATTTACCTTTCTCTGCGCATCATTCAAGGCGAAGTCCACATCAGCCCCATCGTTCAGCTGAACCATGATCACGGATAAACTTTCATATGAAGAAGATTCTACTTTTTTTACGTTTTCCAAAGAACCTACGGCATCCTCAATCTTCCGGGTGACCGAAGTTTCCACTTCTGCGGGAGAAGCTCCCGGATACACCGTGGAAATTGTTACCATATTGGTTTCAAACTTTGGAATCAATTCGTATCCCATGAGCGTATAACTCAGGATACCTCCCAACGTCAGAATTGTAAACAATACAATTACCAGCGAAGGTCTTTTAATCGATATTTCTGCTAACTTCATAAATCGTTTACTTTATAATGTTCACTTTAGACCCGTTGTCCAGGTTGATCTGCCCGCTGGTTACAACTTTTTCACCACCGTTTAATCCGCTTAATACCTGTACTTTGTCTCCGTAAACTTTTCCGATGGTTACTTTGATCATTTTAGCAACACCATTTTCAACTACAAATAACTGTCCTGAGCTTACTCCGTTTACAAACGCTTCAGCAGGTACTGTTAACATATTTTGGGTTTCTGCTCCATTGTTTGTTTTAAACGTAGCAGTTGCATACATACCTGCTTTCAGGTTGCCTCTGTTCTGAACTTCGATTTCAACGGGGAAATTTAAAGAAGCATCACTTTTAGGGGCAATAAAGGTAATTCTTCCAACGAAAGAATCTTCCGGTAAAACATTCACTTTAATCGGTACTTCCTGGCCTAGCTGAATTTTTCCGATCTGGCTTTCATCTACTAAAACTGAAAGTTTTAAGCTGTTGATATTAACGATTTCAAACATCGCTGTTCCGGGAGAAACTACAGTTCCCGGTTCAACCATTTTTTTATTGATGGTACCACTGATACCAGCACGGATACTTGTATCATTTACTTTAACTCCCTGGGCTCTCACCGCTGCCTGAGCATTTTTAAGCTGAAGTCTGGAGTTATCTAGCTGTTGTTTGGTAACTCCACCTGTCTTGTATGCGTTTTCATAACGTTGGTTATCAATAATAGCATTCTGCAGGTTATTCTGAGCCTGGGTAACATCAACCTCAATGGCGTCTCTTTTAATGGTTGCCAGCACCTGACCTGCAGAAACTCTTGAACCTTCTTTTACCAAAACGTTGACAATACGTCCTGAGATTTCGGAAGACTGATTCATTTCCTGCTTAGGAATAAAAGTTCCGTTCGCAGAATAATCCGTATCTATATTTTCTCTTGTAACGGTTACAATATTAACATTGATTTTATCCACCTGCTTGGCAACCTCTTTTACTTCCTGAGTCTGTTTCTCTTTGTTGCCGGCAATCTTGTATGCTGCCAATCCTATAAGTACAGCTGCTACGATGATATATATTAAAGTTTTTTTCATTGTTTATTATGGGTTTTGTAATGTGTTTAACTCTCCTCTTGCTTTCATCAACTGAATTTCAGCTTGCTTATAATCTAATAAAGCGTTCGCATAATTTTGTTTTGCCTCAGTCAAAGAATTATCGGTGTCAAGCAGATCTGTAAGTGTTGCAAGACCATATTGATAGTTAGACTGCGTATTCGCCTGTACTTTTTCAGCCAAAGCAACATTGTCTTTCATACTTTGAATATTGATTAAGGCATTTTCCATATTGGTTGCTGCATTTTTATAATCTAAATTCAGGCTTAGCTGGGTATTTTCGATATCCTGGTTCAGGTCCTGAATATCGATTTCAGCCTGCTGGATTTTAGATTTCGTAGCTCCTCCCGTAAAGATCGGTATGTTTACATTGAGTCCTATAGAGGCTGCATCACTCCAGTTCACCCCATTATTAATTCCATTAAACCAAGGAAATTTTGTTCCCATTCCGTACCAGCCATAATTAGCCTGAAGGCTTACTGTAGGATAAAGGAATGCTTCTGTCGCTTTTTTATTAAACTGTAGAAGTTCCATCTGTTTTCTAAGAACCTTAATTTCAGACCTGTTGTCCAGGTTGATCTGTCCTGCTATAAGTTCCGGTCTCGGTTCTATGCTTTTCTCCTCTAATTCAATAGGTGAATCGATAGGAACTCCCATATAAAATTTCAAAGAGTTTTTGGCAAGCTCCACTCCGTTGATTAATTTTTGCTTATTGGAAGCAATATTGGTAAGCTGAACATTTGTTCTGTCAAGATCTATTGGTTTTGCAAGCCCGTTATCCACCAAGCTTTTAATAATATTTCTTACTTTTTCCGTATTCTTATAGCTTGTTTCCAATGTTTTCAGATTCTCTTCCTGAACAAACACATTATAATAGGCTGTCGCTACGTTCACAATGATCTGCTCATTGGTCAACTGAGAATTCAGCACATAAAACTCCCTTGTAGATTTAGCTGCTTTTAACCCAATGAACACTCTCTGATCAAACAAAGCCTGATTAAGTGTTGCAGAAATGCTTGAGTTCCAAGGCTGCCCCATTTTAAAAATGTTTCTCTGCCCCATAATCTCCACCACAGTCTCCTGGATAATCGGGTTATAAGAAACCCCTCCTGCGACACTGATCTGAGGAAGAGCTCCAGCCTTCGCCTCGTCAATCTTGTATTCAGCTTTTTTGACCTGTAAGGCAGCTTTTTTAGCTTCTGCCTTATTCTGGAGTGCCTGTTTAATTGCTTCCTGCAGAGAAACCTGCTGCTGGGCAGACACCGATGAAAAGCTGAAAATCATAAATGCTGCAGCTATCCCAATTTTTAGCTTTTTAGCAGTTATACGTTTTCTTTTCATAATTTTTATACTTCGTTTATTTTTTGTTTGTTTTAGTTATTATTTTTATTTCTGCATGACGGATCATCTTTAGAAATACTTTAGTTTTTTTTAACTTTTAAATAACATATTGATAATTATTTCTTTTCTTTCAGAAATAATCTTATCATATTCTTCATCACTAATCATAAGATTCTCCATAAATAAAGGTCTTATAGCACTTGGAAAAACCAATAGCGACACCATATTCAGAATAAATTGTACAGGGGCCATTTTTTCAATATTTCCCAATTCCATTTCTTTTTCAATATCCTTGTATAAGGTTTCCAGGATATCTTCTTCAATTTCTCTCTGATGGCAGGTCCCTTTGTTGATCTGCGAAACAATATAGGTTTCCAGATACGGATACTGAAGGCTCGTTGCCAGACTGCTTTCAATAAACTTGCTGATCTTCTCTTTGAAAGGAAGATTTGCTGTCTGAATGATTTTTGATTTTTCCTGTTCCACTCTCTGGGCTTCATCAAAGATGATCTGAATCAGTTTATCCCTTGACCGGAAATAATAATTTATAAGTGTTCTGTTCACTCCCGCTGCATCGGCAATCTCCTGCGTAGTAGCATCAAATTTTCCTTTCACAAAGAATAAATTCTTCGCTGTCTCCTTGATCAATTCCTGTGTTTGGTCTTTTTTTGCTTGATTTGACATTTTTGTTAAACAAATTTGTGCAAAATTAATTCTTTTTTGTTTTTGACAAAATTGTTAAACAAAAAAATTAAACAGAATTGTTATGATATGCATCAGGTTTTTATTTTTTAATTAAAAGCTGGAGATACAGAAAAGGCTGCCTCAACAGGCAGCCTTTCTCTATTTTTTTATAAAAATATTGCGTTTATAACAATTTGATCTTATCATCTGAAATATCGATGATTTTATCTTTATAAAGTCCTCCGATTGCTTTTTTAAAGTTCTTTTTACTCATCTGAAGCTCTTCTTTAATTTCTTCCGGTGAAGATTTATCAGAAACATACAGGAGTCCGTAATTTTCTTCCAGCTTATTAAGAATCTTTTGTTTGAATTCATCAATGTTTTCAAATCCTTCAGGTTGTAAAGAAACATCAATTTTCCCATCTTCACGGATTGCTTTAATATATCCCGTTTCTTCTGATAAAGGATATAATTTTTTGAAAACATCAGATGTATAAATCAACCCGATATATTTTTTATTGATCACCACATTCCAGCCCAGTTCACTTTCATTCATCATAATCAGGTCTACTTTATCACCTTTTTTAAATGGTAAATCCTGATATTGCGGGTTTCTTTTGAATTTTGTCGTTCCGGTGATCAGCTCCATGTCTTCTTCCACATAGACATACACCAGATATCTTTTTCCTTCAATAATTTTAGTTTTCTGCTGCTTATAAGGAATAAACAGGTCTTTAATGATTCCCCAATCCATAAATGCCCCACTGGGAAGGCTCTGTACACAGCTCATTACAGCAAACTCACCAACTTCAGCCAATGGAATTTCGGTAGTCGCTTTTAATTTACTATCATCCTGATATATGAAAACCTCCACTTCTTCACCGATTTCTTTTTCTTCCTGAATAAAGATTTTAGGTAAAAAAGCCTTTTCACCAGACCCATCCGTGAGAATCCATCCTGAGTTATTTTTTTCTGAAATTTCTAAACTTTGAGTTTTTCCGAGTTGCATTGATGATAAAATTAGCTGACAAAGGTACGGAAATTTAAAGATTTTAAACCTATTGAATCATCTTCCCTTTTTTAAAGAGTATTTATCCTATAAAACCTATAACATTTACCTCAAACAAATTCTAAATCATAAGGGCCTTCTTTTTCTTGCTAGCTATCTCGGTAGTGCAAAGCCATTAAAAAGTTTTACCAGTATATTGCTGTAGAGCCAAGAAAATCAAAAAGTCCCAATAAAGTTTTTTGATTTTTCACGGATTTAGTGCATTTGAGGCAATATTAGAAGCCTTGCTGATTCAGAAGATTATAATCGCGAAAACTGAATGTACAAAGATTTAAAACTGAACGTCCAAAATTTCTAGAAAACAAAAGCGTTCATTTAGGATGTTTTCTCTGTTTAAAATAGACTTTAAACACCATTTCAAAGCCATTAAAGAAATATTTTTTTACAGCCTTACGGCTTTCCGTAACGAATATAAAAATCTTTGCCTTAACTATGCTAGTGAAAATTATATAAAGTTTAATCGTACTTATATAACAATCACATGAGTTATATGTATATTTTTAACAAACCAAAAAATTAATTTATTATGAAAAAAATTCTTTTAATTGCA